>JAKQDH010000179.1 GCA_029558835.1 Planctomycetota bacterium
AACGCCGCGGTCGCGGCGGCCGTCCCCAGACGCACTCGGCACCACGCCGCCCGGTCGGCAGACGGTGCGGTTGCCACCACCGCTCAAGCCGCGCCAGCAGCCGGTCCCACAACACCCCCGCCGCGCGGGCCACGTCCACGAACACTCGCCGCCCGTGTTCCACCACCCGCGCTCCGGCTTTCAGTACCGTCTGTTGCACACGCTTCAGGTCCCACCCGCAGCCGGACGCATCTTCCAACTCTCCGCGCAGCATCCCCGCCAAGTTGAACGCCAGCAGCTTCAGCAGCAGGCCGGCTTCGTTGGCGGCGAACGATCCGGCGGACAAGCCATTGCCGAGCGCCCCGTTGAACTCGCCCAGCCGATCCTCGAACGTCCCGCGCCGGCGGTAGTGCTCCAGCAGTTCCCAGCCGCTACGCTGCTCGAGGCGCCAGTTGGTCACCAGGAAGAAGTAGTGCGGGAACAGTTCGCGCAGCCCCGTTTTGGGGTCCAGCAGGTCGATCACCACCAGCACCACCCGGTAGGGCCGCGTCCATTCGGCGGCTTGGTACGACCCCAACTCCACGGCGAACTCGTCGCCCTCCTGCAGCGGCCGGCCCGGCGGACGCTTCAGATACGGCTCGGCCCACGCGTCGAGCACGGCATGGTTGCGGATGCGGCCCACGAAGCGTGCCCCTTCGTCGTCGACCACGTCCAGCAGGCGTCTGGTCACCGGGCCCGCGTCGATCCGCACGTCCAGATGTGTTGCCAGTTGGCGACTCTGCCGCAACGCTCCCCGCACGAAGCGCGCCGCCCCCTCGGCCGAACTGCTGTTGCCCCGCCGCAGGATCGCATGCACGAAGCCCTCGCCCAGTCGCGGCGCGTCGTAGTCGCCCGCCGCGCGGCCTTACTTTCTCAGCGGTAGCAATTGTCAGAGTTGACCCCCAACCGACCCCAAATCCTGTACGGCGCCGAGGGTGGGTGCCATGCCTACCCGCGACAGCAGTCGCGGGTAAGCATGGTCCGGCCACGGATCGCATGCCCACCCCCACCTGCGGTGGGTGAGGGCACGGCACCCGCCCGGAACGCGTACCCGGCTGAAGCCCGCGTGCTAGGACGCTACTTGCAGGGCGGCGTGAGTCGGGAGCTTCACGACCGGGGTGGGCTGCGGTTGTGGCTTCTCACGCGGGGGGGCGGGGTCGGTCAGTTCCGCCGGGGCGTGGGCGACGGCCCGTCGCCAGGCGGTTCGCTCCGCCCGAGTGAGCAGGTCACGGAGGCGGGGGCGGGCCTTCTCCGCGCGGGAGCGACCGGTGGCGGGTAGAGTCCGGCCTGCGTCGCAGAGCCCCGCGTCGAGCAGACGGGTAAGCACGTTGAACAGCACGGCCCCCATCTCGGGGGTGACCTTGCCCAGGCGGACTTCGCGGTAGAGGCGGTCGAGGGCTTCGCCGACCGCGCGCCGGGTGGTGAGCTTGCGGAGATAGCCGTCGGGCAAACGCGCCAGCCGGTTGCGACCGCGGCCGGCGGCGAGTTTGCTGCGCCGCTGCTCGCAGACGACGGGATCATGGAAGATGCAGGTTTCGGTGCCGGGGCGGGCCTTGCCGCGGCAGCGCCGGCCGGACTTCGTCACGACGCAGCAGCGGGTGTCATAGGGCAAGCGCTTGACGCGGACCGGCGCCGCCGGATCGGCCGATGCATCCTTGGTATTGTTTGCAGCCAGTTGGCAGAGAACTTCCCAGAGCAGCATGGTCCCACCGTCCTTTCCGCGACACTACCGGCAACCCCAAACGATGTCGCGCCGACGGTCGTCCCTGCCGCGCCGGCCGAGATGTAACTTCCGCTACGTGAGCTGGCGTAGACCTCCATGTCCTCGGCCTGGAGCCCAGAGGCCCGGGCCGAGCCGCACCGTGCCGATGTTTCGATACCCGCTCCACCGGGATCGGGATCGCGCCGAACATGATTGTAAGGCCGCGCGGCACGGCGCCAAGGATGCAGCGGCACCGACGCGGGCCGGCGGCTGGCACTGCACCCAGGAGCCAGGTGCCTGCGCGGCGGCACCTGGGAACATGGGGACGCGCCACGCTGGATTTTCGGTCGTCGGCGTAACGTCTTTCTACGCTTATGGTTGGGACGAGGTCAGGAAGAAACTCACAGGCCGGCGGGGTCGGTCCGCGCGTGGTTGAGCGGGTCTGCACCGGGCAGTGCTGCCGGCGAGTTGAGGAGGGTGAAGGCGGTATGTCGGGGCGGGGACCAGGCGTCTTTTCAGGGAATGGCGGTTGGCCCTGCCCTACGCGCTTCGCCAGTAGACGCTTACGGAGTCCTATGCGTTTGCCGAACCGGGTCAACCTGTGTCAGGTTGAGCGGCGCGGCGTCTTCATTCCCCTGGGCCTCATCCGCCGGGCTGGTCAGTTCCGGTGGCGGGGCCAGCGGGTCGTAGCGGATGACGCCCACTTGCAGACCGGCACCGGTCAGGGTCGTGCCGGCCGCCTCCACTTGATTGCCGCCACTGAACGTCAGTATCTTCAGGGTGACGCCCAGCAGCGCCGCGGGCTCACTGACCATCAGCGGCTGACCCTGGGCATCGTACGTGTTGCACACTTCGCTGGCCAGTCCGTCGATGCGCGCGTAGCCCTTATTGGTCTGCAGGTTAGTGCGCAGGAAGTGGTTGGGGCCGTCGTACAGTCTTAACAGTTGCTGGTCCCACAACGTGATGCACCGGTGGGTCCCGGAGAACTTGACTTCGTTCGAGTTCCAGATGTCGAAGTTTGCCTTCGTCGTGGCCCAGCCGTCGGTGTCCTGGCGCAGGTCGATGCGCAACGGCAGCAACGTCAGGTCGGTATCCACCTGCACCGTGCGGGTGACGCCGTTAAGCGCGTCGGCCCCCACGGCGAAGAAGTCCAGCAGCAGCAGGTCCGCGCAGAAGTCATACTCCGTTCCATCCAGGTACAACTCCCCGGGCGTCCCCAGTGCCTGTCCCTCCTGATCGGCATGTGCCATGAACGCATAAGCGCCATACTCCCAGGCCGCGGACTTGGCGTAATTGACGATGAGTGCATCCCCCTTCAGGTGGTTCCAGTGGACCTCGTCGCCCTCGGCATTGACCACCCAGGCCACCACGAATCCGCGCATTACGCGGTCGTTCGTGCCGTCGGTGGCCGGTCGCCCCGGCTGCAACGGGTTGGTGGTCGGGTCGAGGACCCTGAACGGCGCCAGCCCCTTCGGCATGCCCGAGGACACCGCCCAGTAGCACGGCTCATTCGCGGTCAGCCCGATTTGGCTGCCGATGCGGTTGTAGCCCAGGTGGGCTCGCTCCGGCGGGTTGGCGGCCAGCGGTGGATCTCCCTGCACGAGGAAGGTCTGCACGATGACGCCGCTGGGCCCATCGTTCGTAAGAGCCACGAACGTATCCTGAATGAGCTGACCGGCCGCGTTCCACCGCACCTCCACCTTCGGGTAGATGAGCAGGCTGCCCTTCTGGGCGGCATCCACGCGACCGGCCGCCGTGATCGTAATCGTGGCCGAGCACTGACCCGCGTGCCCACAGGCATCCGTAGCCGTCCACGTCACCAGCGTCGAACTCTCGAACGGGAACCCCTCCGGCGGGGCGTTGTTGACGACGGTCACGTCCGGGTCGCACGCATCATGGGCCGTCGCGCCGTTGAGCCACTCGAGTACCAGAGGGTGGTCGGGCGCTCCCCAGCCCAGCGTGACGTCATCCGGGCACGTAAGGGTCGGCGGGAGCGTATCCGCAATCGTGAAGCTCGCGGGCGCTGAAGTGGCGAGCCCGCAGGCATCCGTGGCCGTGAAGGTCACCGTCGCCGCTCCAGTGGCGGCGCACTCATCCGACAGCCCGGTGAAGTCATGGCTCCAGGCAACCGCGCTGCACGCTTCGTTGACCGTGGCACCGCCGTGGTCGCCGAGCCAGGCGTTCAACTGGGCGCTGTTGCCGGTCCCATCGCACTCGACCGTGAGATTCGCCGGTGGCGACACCAGCGCCGGCGCAATGCGATCCGCAATCGTGAAGGTGGCCGTCGTGGCTGCGGTGTGACCGCAGGCGTCCGTCGCGGTGAAGGTTACGGTGGCCGAGCCGCTTGCCCCGCAGTCCTCAACAACCGTGTCGAAGTCGTTGCTCCAGGCTACCGCTCCGCAGTTGTCGGTCGCCACCGCGCCGCCGGCGCCGGTCAGCCAAGCCTGCAACTGACTCAGATTGCCCGCGCCGTCGCATTCTACCGTGAGGTTGCCGGCCGCGGTCACGATCTGCGGCGGCAGGTTGTCGATGATCGTAAATGCCGCGCTCGTGGTGGCGGTGTATCCACAGGCGTCGGTGGCCGTGAACGTTACCGTCGTGGCGCCCGTCGCGCCGCAGCCGTCGGAGAGGGTCGCGAAGTCGTGGCTCCAGGTCACGCTGCTGCATGCATCCGCCGCCACCGCGCCGCCGTGGCTGTCCAGCCAGGTGGTCAATGCGGCGGGATTGCCCGTTCCGTCGCATTCGACCGTCAGATCGGATGCGGGCGTGGTAATGGTCGGCGGCGTGTTGTCGACGATGCTGAACGTGGCCGTCGCACCCGTGGTATGTCCGCAGCCGTCGTTCGCGGTGAACGCGACCGTGGTTGCGCCCGTCGCCCCGCAGCCGTCGGAAAGGGTCGTGTAGCTGTTGCTCCAGGTGACCGCGCCGCAGGTGTCCTCGGCCGCGGCCCCACCCTGGGTGGCCAGCCAGTTCTGCAACTGGGCTGCGTTGCCGCTGCCGTCGCACTCGACCGTCAGGTCGTCGGCCGACGCAGTGAGGCTGGGTGACTGGGTGTCACTGACGGTCACCGACGCCTGGCAGGCGGCATTGCCGCCGCGGCCGTCGGTTACCGTCAGATACACCGTACAGGCCACGTTGCACGCTCCGCCGGTACTGGTGGTCAACAGCGGGTCGGGCGCCTCGGGGTCGTCGAAACCACCGCCCGGGCAGTTGGTGGACCAGGCGAAGCTCACTTGATCCTGCGGGTCCGGGTCGAACGAATCGAGGCCGTCGAGGGTCAGCGTGGTGACCCCGCCTTGGCACTCGGCGGCGTACGCGCCGCCCGCCGAGCACGTCGGCGCCAGGTTCCCCACGAGTTCCACGTACGTCTCGCAGATGTTGCCCGCTCCGTCCGTGACGCGCACGGTCCCGTGTCCGTCCTGGCCCGGATTGGCCAAGTCCACCCGGTAGGTGGCCTGCCCGTCGCCGGGAGTGAACGACGTGCTCACCGCGAGGTTCACGGCGTCGTCCGTGAGCTGGATGAAGAAGATGCCCGTGTCGCGGTCGATGATGCCGTTGCCGTTGAGGTCTTCGCCTGTTTGCAGCAAACCGTCGCCGTTGAGGTCCTCGCTGGGGGTGTCGTCGGTGGCCGTACAGGTGAAGTACGGCGGCGGGCCTTCGTGCTCCGTGCACGCACAGTCCGGCGGCCAGGGATCGCCGTGCGGGTTGATGAACCTAAACAGCGCCCCGCCCGGGTAAAGGTACGAGTCATACAGGTTGAACCCGTACACGGTGATGCCGTGTCCCTGCGGGGCCCAGGTGTTGTGAACGCCCTCGCCGAGCAGCAGTCGTGCCACCGACAGCTCGGTGCCGGCGATCGGCGTGAAATCGCCGGCCGCGACGGGCACGCCGTCCAGCGTCAGGATGCCCACGTCGTCGTTGTGGGCGACGATGGTCAGCCCGTGTTCGAGGAACTGGGCACCGCCTACCGTGGAGAACGTGTAGCTCGACTGGTACTGCGCCGCCGGGATCATGTTCCCCAGCGACGGGTCCCCGACGGGGTAGCCGCCCGAGCTGCCCCGGTTGGCCATGAACTGCGTGACGAAGATCGGCTTGTCCGCCGCAAACACGTGGTCGCCCGCGATCCGCGGCGTGTAGTAAAAGGCGCCGCGATTCAGCGTTACACACGACGCCCCGTCCAGGGTCACGTGCGTGGCATTCTCCGAGGCAATGATCTTGTAGTGTACGCCCAGGCTCGTCTCCGGAATGTTGGCCACCGGAATCTCCATGCCCCAGGACTGCACCGGCGGCGCCACCTCGAAAAGATGGTCACACTGGCTCCCATCATACCGCACGCAGACGTTGCCATTGACCACGCCGATGGGGCGGTCCGCCGTGATGATCGTCCCCGTGGCGTCCGTGCCGGGCTGCTTCATGTAGCCCAGCCCGCGGTGCAGGGTCACGTTGTACGCGGTCGCCCCCGGCGGCCTGACGGTCACGTGCGTGTTGTCATAGGCGGCGAAGAAGACGAACTCGGGGAACCCGTCCCAGTGCGTGGTCACGATGTACTCCGTCCCCATCGTGTCCACCGGCAGCGCTACGGCCGCGTCGGACGTGTACTCCCGCAGGTTCACCTGGTAGCAGACGAACTCGTCTCCCGTCAGGCTCCAGGCGTGCACCGCGTTGTTACGCACCACACCGTCGGTCCAGTTCGGCACCGTCGTCGGCAGGTTGACGATGGTGATGTCGCCGGGCACCAGGTTAACGGTCTGCGCGAAGCTCGGCGTGTTGACGGGATACTCGATGCGCACCGTGGTGGGCTCGGGCGCGCTGAGGTGCAACTGGGTGATCCATGCCCCCCCGTAGTTGGGCATGAACGCCATGAAGAACTCGGTGCCCAGGTTGTCGATCGACTGCCCGGCGGCCGACCCACCCCAGACACCCAGCAGCCCGACGGCCAACCCTTGCCGCAGCATGTGACTGAACGGTCGCATGACTACCCCTCCTCGCCGCCCGTCGGCGGACCCCTTCCGTTCTCAACGCAGGCGTCCTTGCCTGTCCCGTCCCGGCCGACCCGCGCCTACCCCGACGGCGAGCCCACTGGAAGAATGTCCTTGGCGCGCGCCGCCGCCCTGCGGGGCGCAACACCCACTGGCTTGCGCCCGCGAGAGCATTCTCCTGGGCTGCCCGGAGCGCGGGGCAGCCTATGCAGCGTCCTTGCTGGGTCGCGGGCTGGTGCCTCCACCCCACTCCGTTGGCGACATGTAAGTTGTTAGCCAAACTCCGATAACCTAGCTTCCTAATTTATCGGAACTTAACGCTGTCTGTCAAGGTGGGATTATCAGACCAAGTGCCAAACCGCTAGCCTACGCACGCTCCACCCGGTGGCCGACCACGCCGGGTCGGCGGGGCCCGCCGGCCTTCACGCCCAGACGCCCGGGATAGGCCTGCGACAAATCGGGCACCGGCCGTGGCGTAAGTTATTGCTGAGAATCTTGAACCCCAAACGCTCGACGACGACCGTCTTGCAGCCGTCGCAGTAGGTGTTGGTGTCCCTGTGCGGGGCGATGTTCGAGGTGTACACGTGGCGGAGCCCGGCCTCGCGGGCTACCGCACAGGCCGACTCCAGCGTGGGCACCGCCGTTCGGGGCAGGTCGGTCAGCTTGTAGAGGGGCACGAAACGGGCGAAGTGCAACGGTACGTCCTTGCCCAGTTCCGCGTGGACCCAGCGCGCCAGGGCTGAAACGTCTTCCATGCGGTCGTTGTAGGTGGGCACGACGAGATTGATGATCTCCAGCCAGCAGCGCGTCCGCTCGTGCAGCGTCTTGATGGCCGTCAGCACGGGATCGAGGCGCGCGCCGCAGACCTCCTGGTAGAACCCATCGTCAAAGCCCTTCAGCGTGATGGCGAAGGCGTCGGCGTACCTGGCCAGCTCGAGCAGCGGTTCCGGATGCACGAAGGCGGACGTGCCGACGACGATCTTGATCCCGGTTTCCTTCGCCTGAACGGCGATGTCACGGGCGTATTCGAGGAAGGCGATCGGCTCGGTGTAGGTGAAGCCGATGATGTCGAGCTTGTGCTTGCGGGCGGCCGCGACCGCCTCGCGCGGCGAGAGCTCGAACGTTTTGAGCTGGTCCGGGCGTTCCTGGGCCTGCTGCCAGTTCTGGCAGTAGAGGCAGCCCAGGTTGCAGCCGCCGCAACTGATGGTGAGCATGCGCGCCCCGGGGCGGAAGTGGTTGATGGGCAGCTTCTCGATCGGGTCGACCTGGACGATGCACGGGTTGCCGTATCCGAGGGCGTAGTGCACGCCGCCGCGATTGATGCGGGCTCGGCAGCGGCCGACCTCGCCGTCGTGGAGGACGCAGGCGTGCGGACAGACGCCGCAGGCGACGCTGCCGTCGGGGAAGGCCTCGAAGTGATCGACGCGGCGCGTCGGCTTGCTGGTGGCAGGGGTCGCGACCGCGGCTGCCTGGGCCCACGTGGCCCGCTTACCCAGCAGGCATGCCCTGGTCACGCCGTACCCCAGCGCGGACAGAAACGCGCGTCGATTCAGCCCTTCATGGCTCATCGTGTCGTCTCGCCGAGTCACGACGCCCGCCGATCCGCCCCGGTGGTCGCTGGGGTGCGACGACACGCCTCCACAGCATGGGGAGCCCGACACACGGAACGCGGTGGCATGGCCAAGCGCAGCGCCGCCGTGCCTCTTCACGCGTCCCAGGCTACTGTCTCCACCAGCGTGCCGGCGCCTTCGGCTTGGGCGTGCCACCCGCCGGGGCCGTGGTTCACCTGCCGGCGGCGAGGGGACCTCGCCGCAGTTGTTCACCGCGGATCCGCAGTTGCTCGATGAATTCGGGTTGCAGGATGAAGCGGCTGATCGGGCCCGGCAGGCCCCGATCGTGTGTCAACGCCGCGATCTCCGTCTTGAGTTCCCGCACTCGATCACGCCGAGCGATGCGGGCCGCCAACTCGCCTTTCTGAATCGCGAAGTCCACGTCGGACAGCCGGCGGGCGTCTTCGATGGTCTTGCGCAGCAGGGTCCGTCGCTCCTGCTGCTCCGACGCCGGAAGCGGGCCCACGTGCTCGGTCTCCTTGGCCAGCAACTCGTCGATCGCCGCGTCCGTGCGCTGCGGCGTCAATCTGCGTGCCCGGGTGAGGAAGCGTTCCAACTGGGAGCTGTCGTTGGCCTGGCCGACGCGTACGGGGTCTTTCAGATTCTTGGGCGGAATCAGGCAGGCCTTGTACTCGGCGAGCACCTCGCGCTGCCCCCGGTTGAGCACCTGCTCGACGGCCGTCTCCAACTCGAGGACCGCGGCCGCCAGATCGCGCCGGGCGTCGGGCCCGCGGCCGCGGCTCTTGAGCTCCGCCAGCGCCGGCCGGGTCGCGTCATAAACACGGGTGACGCGGTCGATCTGTTCGACGCTCAGATGCAGCCCATTGATGAGGTTCCAGTTGTTGATCTCGGTCCGGAGACACCGCACCCGGGCCTGTTGCTCGCGGTGGCGGTCGATGGGGTGGGCGGGGGTGCCCTGTTGCAGGACCTGTGCGGCACCGCGCATCGTGTGGGTGGGTTCGACTCCGGCCAGTCGGCACAAGGGGTCGGCCGCGGCCGGGTGGAGGAGCAGGTTGCCAACCCGGCCGACCGTGGGGTTCATCGGCCGTTCCAGTTCGCGCAGCGCGCGCTGGGCCTCCGTGAGTTCATCGCGTTGGGCCTCACGCTGCGCCTGGGCTGCGGCGGCTTGGAGGTGCCGCCGCACGGCGCCGCGGGCGTCCACCGGCGGGGCGGAACGTTGCCGGTTGGGATGGAACTCCTCGACGAACACGCGTTGCGTGGGCGTGAGCAGTTCGGTCGCCTGGTCTTCCAGAGCAAGGAGCCTGCGGGCTTTCTCCTCTTGCGCGAGCTTGGCCTGGTGGTTGAGCTGGGCCGTCCGCCGCTCGACGTCGGGCGTGAAACCCTCGTTGAGGCTGTCCTGGCGGGCGAAGTCCGTGAAGGCGGGTACCAACTCGTCGTGGAGTTCCGCAGTGCTCTGGTAGTCCTCGATGTGCACGACGGCTGACTGCTCGATGAGCGGCAGCAGGGCCCGAGCCTGTTGACGCGTGAGCCCGAGACAGCTCAAGAGTTCGTCGGCGGCCTGGGCTTGTTCCTGCCAGTCGGACACGGCCTTGGGCGTGGAGCCGACCATCCAGTCCCGATCGCCCGCGCGTGCGGTTGGGAGGAGCACCACAAGAGCCATCGCTCCACTCAAGCAGAGCAGGCCGCCCAGCAGTCGTGCCGTCGCGGACCAATGAAGACGTCTCATGGTGCGCGTTCTCCCTTTTGCGGTTCAGGTCAACGGCCTATTGGGAGAGGCAGCGGAGCCGGTGCAGGTACTGCACGAAGCGGTGCGATCGGCGCCCTCCGCGCCGTCGGCTGCCGGTGCCGGCGCTGCCTCCTCAGCAGGCAGTCCCGAGCCCAGTATTCCTTGATTGTACAACGGCCCCAGTTGTCCCTTATTGCGTTTGCTAAACTGCGCGAGGGCCAAGTCGGCGTAGCACGCACTGCCGGTGCGGTGCACACCCCTTCGGTGGTCACGTAGTCGCGCGGAGGTGAAGCGACAGTGGCGTGTGTCAGGCCGGTTGAGGGCAGAGACGGTGTTGGCGGTGATCGTGTTCCGATAAGCAAGGCTTGCACCATGGTTCGTGTGTCCCTGCAACAATTCGCGTCGCAATGGCGCATTCTTGTAGGGGTGCAATATACTACGGTGTGCGTTACTTCCGGGCTGCTGGAGATGCGGATCGTAGCGCGATTCGGGCGCTTTTTTTGAACAACGCGCGGTTTTGGGGCGTATTTTGGTTGCATTGGTACCGATTTCGTGCTATATGAAATAGTACCGAAAGGGTGCGGTTTGCGAGGCGATGCGGTGGGTGGCCGCGGGGCAGCGAGACATAAGGGGTAACGGTCGTGGTGATACCAGTATGCGAGGACTTGCGGTCGGGTTCTGAGCGAGGGCTGGAGCACCTCTGGTACGTGGCGGACCGGCGGATTCGCTCCGTCGAGGCCGCTGAGCGCGCGGCAGAGTTGGCGGAGTGGGTGTCCGGGCGCGTGAAGGTAGCAGAGGAGCCAAGTGAACAGGAACTGTTCGCGGGGCTACACACGTGTGCTTACCGGGCGAGCCTGCGGGGGCGCGGACAGATGGTGGCGGCCGACGAGCGTGCGGTGTGGTGCCGGCGTTGGGGCGAGTTGCGGACGTACCTGGTGGAACAGAACCTCGGGCTGGCGTACTCGATGATGAAGCGGTTCGGGGCGAAGGACCTGGACCGGGACGAACTGCGGAGTGAGGCGTTATGGGCGTTGATGCGGGCGGTGGACCGGTTCGACCCGTGGCGGGAGTGCCGGTTCAGCACTTATGCGTGCAACGCGATTCGGCGGGCGCTGGTGACGCACTGGAAGAAGGTGGGGCGGTACCGCCGGGTCTTCCCGGCCCACCATGACGGCAGCTACGAGGAACTGCTGGAGCGTGACGAGGCGACGGACCTGTATGTGGAACGCTTGCAGCAGGTACTCGAGCACAACCTGGGCGAGTTGACAGCACTGGAGGCGAAGATCCTGAATCGCCGGTTTCCGCTGGACTCGAGTCGGCGGCTGACGCTGCAGCAGATCGGCGACTCGATCGGGTTGAGCAACGAGCGGGTGCGGCAGTTGCAGAACCGGGCGTTGGGCAAGCTGCGGGCCGTGCTCGATGCGGACCCTGCTTTGCAGTAATAGCGCGCCGGCCCGGGCTGCGCGGCAGTATTGGCCGCGCGGTGGCAGGCTGGCGCGGCATCGACGATGACCGTAGCCGCGGGCAAGGGTGACTCGTGGCGACGCAGGTGCGTGGGAGCGACGCACCTGCGTTTTTTTTTGGGGGGGGGCGCGTGGGGCGGTGGGGTGCGCCAGCGCGTTGTCGTCCAAGGCGTTGCGCAGGTTGTGGCAGGTTGCGCTGGGGAGGAAGAGGGTCTCGGGTTCGCCCAGTTTGCGGTCAAGGCGAGAAGCAAAATCTGCCGATTCTGTGGGGAAGCGTCAGGAGGACGCCGGGGTGGGAGTGGTGCGCTCAGGAGGAGCGTGATGGCCGATCGGACCGGCATTTCCGCGGGGGTCGCGGGCAAGTGGCAGATCCCGCTGTTCCTCGTGTCGGTGACCGTGCTGGGGGGGGCGCTGTACCTGTTGCGTCCGCGGCCGGCGTCTATTCCGCTTGCCGAAGCCACATCGACGCTCGAATCACTGATTTCCGGCGGTTTGTTTGAGATGGCCATCGAGTACGGGGTGCCGCTGCTCGCGGTGGAGGGGCGCAGCGAGGCGGAGTTGGCGCCAGTGTACCTGTGGCTGGCGCGGGCGAAGCACGGGCTGGCGTTGCAGCGTGGGGACAAGACGGCGGAAACAGTCGGGCAAATCCACGAGTATTACGGGATCGCGCAGCGGCAGGGGTGTGCCCTGACCCCCGAGGATTACGAGCGCATCGGTCACGTCTGTGAAGGCGAGGGGAAGCTGGCCGACGCGGTGGAGCAGTTCGAGCGGGCGATGGCGGAGGGCTTGCGGAACACGGCGGACCTGCGTCGGCACGTGCTGGAGCTGCGTCGTTATGGTCTGGGGGTGGGCACGGAGGAGATGGATGCGGCCCTTGATGACTTCCTGGAGCGACTGGACGACGAGCGGCTGGACCTGCGGTTGTGGGGGCTGCAACAGAAAGTGGAGACGTTGAGCGCGCTGGGGCGTGCGGACCATGCGGCGACGCTGCTGGCCCGCGAGCGGGAGCGTTTCGTCGATTCGGACCTGGCGGAGCATTTCGAGTACCTGGAAGCGTTGCTGCTGGCGCAGACGGGGCAGACGCATGAGGCGGAGGCCTTGTTGCGGAGCGTGCGGAACCGGGTGGATGCGAGCTCGGAGCTGAACGCCATGACGGGACTGCTGCTGGGCCGGGTGGTGCTCAGCGACGGGGGTCCGCAGCGGCCGCAGGAGGCGTTGGCGTTCTTCGAGGACGTGACGCACCGCCATGCGTTCAGCCCGTACACGGTGGCGAGCCGGGTGGGGGCGGCGGAGGCGTTGGCGCTGCTCGAACGGCACGAGGAGGCGGTGGAAGCGTATCGGACGGCCGTGCAGGAGCTGCGCGACATGCCGCCCAGCAGCGTGGTGAGCCGGGATGCGGTGCGGGTCTCGCTGGCGGTGCAGGCGGAGGCGCAGAAGCAGAAGGGGAGACTGGAGGCGGCGCTGGCGTACGCGGAGCTGGCGGTGGCGCTGGTGGAGCGGAGCAACGCGGAGCAGGCGGCGCCCTTGCTGGAACAGTTCGGGGCGTTGCAGGCGGCGCGGGCGGAGGAGTTGTTCCGACAGGCGCAGGACTTGTCGGTGGCAGGCGGGGACGGGGGCGTGCCCGAGGCGGTGGGCGGCACGGGCGACGGAACGGACGTGAGCGTCGCGACGGGCCTGTTGCGGGAGGCGGAGGGACTGTACGCGTCGGCCGCGGGCACGTACATCGAGCTTTCGCGTCTGAACACCCTGAACGAAGCGGCCAGTGCCGAGGCGAGTTGGCAGGCGGCGGAACTGCTGGCGCGGGCCGGACTGCGGGAGCGTGCGGCCCGTTTGTTCGACGCCTTCGCGCGCGAGCGCCCGACGCACGTGCTGGTGGCGCGGGCGCTGTTGCGGACGGGGCAGTTGCGGCAGGCGCTGGGGCAGTTCACGGCGGCGATCGAGGCGTACCAGGAGTGTTACCGGCGGTTTCCGCATTCGCTGGACGGGGCGCGAGCGCTGGTGCCGCTGGCGCGGTGTTACTTCGCGTTGGGGCCCCAGCAGGACGAGCTGGCGTGCAAGACGCTGCAAGTCGTGCTGGACGACTCGGAGCTGTTTACACCGGAGGCGGCGGAGTTCGCGGAAGCGTTGTTTCTGCAGGGGGAGGTGTTGAACCGGCGGGAGCAGTACGAGCGGGCGATTGCGACGCTGGAGGAAGCGCTGGAGCGCTACCCGAATGATCCGCGGGGCTTTCGCGCCCGATTCGTGCTGGCGGATAGCTACCGGCAGAGCGCGCTGGCGTTGAAGCGGGAGCTGGCGGAGGCGAAGTTCGCCGGCGAAATCGAGTACATCCGCAAGGAGTCAGCGCAGCGATTCATCGAGGCGCGGGAGTTGTATCGCGGGCTGATCAACGAGTTTGCCCTGCGGGCGCCGGAGCAGCTCAGCGTGATGGAGAGGATGTACTACCGGCACGCGTGCCTGTACGAGGCGGACTGTTTTTACGAGAGCCGGGAGTACAAGCAGGCGCTGAAGCTGTACGAGGAAGCGGCGGCGACGTTCAAGGACCATCCGTCGGGGCTGGCGGCCTACGTGCAGATTGTCAACTGTCATGCGTTTCTGGGGCAGCCGGCGGAGGCGCGGGCGGCGCTGGCGCGGGCGCAGATCCTGGTGGAGGCGATGCCGGCGGTGAGTCTTGCGGACTCGATTTCGCCGGTGACGCGCAAGGACTGGGAGCGGTACTTCGCGTGGCTGGGTGAGTCGAACTTCGCCTGGAAGGAGTAGCACAATGACGACGGAGCCGAAGCAGGCGAAGGCGCCGCCGGCGGCAGTCGCGGCGGTCAGTGATCCGGAGCAGGTGCTGGGGTGGCTGCGGGAGCAGGGCGCGGGGTACGAACAGTTGGAGACGTTGGCGCGGCGACAGCGGGCGGTGCTGAATGCCGCGGACCCCGAGCCGCTGCTGGCGCTGCTGGCGGAGCGGCAGAAGCTGACCGCGCACCTGACGGTGCTGGCGGAGCGTCTGCAGCCGGCGCGGCGGCAGTGGGCGCAGTACCAGCAGTGTCTGGCGCCCGCCCAGGCGGAGGAGGCGGAGTGCCTGTTGCGGGTGATGGGTGAACGACTGGACCGGGTATTGGCGAGTGATGCCGAGGACGCGCGGGTGCTCGCGGCGCGCAAGGCGGCCGTGGCGAGCGGGCTGCGGCAATCGCAGACGGTGAACGCGGCGCTCAACGCGTACCAAACGGCCCCGCACCCGGCGGGCAGACTGGATCAAACGCACAACGAAGCATGACCACAACGCTACAGCGACAACCAAGGGGCGTTCGCCTGCGGGAGCGTCCGGGGTGCGACCCGGCGGCCGGTACGCCGGCGACGCCGGATGAGGAAGGGGCCGTGGGCGTGGCGGTGGCGCCCGGGTGCGAAGCGGCGCAGCCGGCCGGCGGGAACACTGGGGCGCTGCCAACCGACGGGGTGCGCGCGGCCGACGGTGGTGTTGCTGCTGGGCCGCTCCCTTACGGTCGCGGTTCGGATCCGCGTGCCCGAATGGCGCAGGGTCAGGGGGAAGCCGCGACGGACCTGGGCGCGCTCATCCGTGCGTACAGCGCGGTGGCGGAGCGGTTGCGGGAATCGCACGAGTTGCTGCAACGGGAGGTGGCGCGCCTGCACGAGCAACTGGCGGAGAAGGACAAACTGCTGGAACGGCGGGAGCGGCTGGCGGCGCTGGGGGAGATGGCGGCCGGCGTCGCGCACGAGATCCGCAATCCGCTGGGCGGCATCGAGTTGTACGTGTCGCTGCTGGAACGTGACCTGGCGGAGCAGCCGCGGCCGCTGGAGATCGTACGACGCATCGGGGCGGGCGTGCGCAACCTGGACCACATCGTGAGCGACATTCTGGCGTTCGCGCGGGGTTCGGAGCCGCAGTTGCGTCCGGTGCGGCTGGGGGAAGTGGTGCAGGAAGCGTTGACGCAGGCGGCGCCGCTCATTCGCGCCCACGATATCGAGCTGGTGACGGAGGCGGGGCTGGAGGAGGCCGAGCTGGTGTGCGACGCGCGGCAGCTCGAGCGCGTGCTGGTGAACCTGTTGTTCAACGCGATTGAAGCGGTGGGGGAAGGCGGGCGGGTGACGCTGGGGTTGGGGGACAAGCCGCGGGCGGGATGGGTGTCGATGCACGTGACGGACAACGGGCCGGGCATGGGGCCGGAGTTGTTGCCGCGCGTGTTCGATCCGTTTGTGACGACGAAGCACACGGGGACGGGGTTGGGGCTGGCCATCGTGCACCGCATCGTGGAGGCGCACGGGGGGCAGATCACCGCGCGCAACCGACCCGAGGGGGGCGCGGTGTTTGAGGTGACGCTGCCGGCGGGCGGCGAAAGGAGTCGAGCCGATGGCGCGGATTTGCGTGGTGGATGACAAGGCGATCCTGCGGGAGTCGCTCCAGGCGACGCTCGAACGGGAAGACCACGTGGTGACGACGTTCGGCGACCCGGTCGAGGCGCTGGCGGCGTTGCGGCAGGAGGCGTTCGACGTGGTGTTGTCGGACCTGAAGATGCCGCGTCTGGATGGGATCGGGCTGCTGCGGGCCTTGCGCGAGAACGGGTGCGACACGCCGGTGGTCATGATGACGGCGTATGCGACGGTGGCGACGGCGGTCGAGGCGATCAAGCTGGGCGCGTTCGACTACCTGCAGAAGCCGTTCGAGGCGGACGCGATCGTTGTGGCGATCGAGCGGGCGCTGGAGCACGCCCGGTTACGCAGCGAGAACGAGGCGTTGCGGACGTCGCTCAACGACCTGCGGCCGCGGCGGACGCTGGTGGGCTCCGCGCGGGTGATGCGGGAGCTGCGGCGGCAGCTTGACCTGGTGGCGGCCGGGCAGGCGACGGTGCTGGTCACCGGTGAGTCGGGGACGGGGAAGGAACTGGTGGCGTCGTATCTGCACGCCGCGTCGCCGCGGGCGGCGCGACCGATGTTGTGCCTCAACTGTGCCGCGCTGTCGCCGCACCTGCTGGAAAGCGAGCTGTTCGGCCACGAGCGCGGGGCGTTCACCGGTGCGGAGCGGACGAGAAAAGGACGGTTTGAGCTGGCGGACGGCGGGACGCTGCTGCTGGATGAGATTTCCGAGATGGCCCTGCCGTTGCAGGCAAAGCTGCTGCGCGTGTTGCAGGAGGGTGAGTTCGAGCGGGTGGGTAGCAGCACAACGCGGCGGGCGGACGTGCGGGTAATCGCCACGACGAACCGCAACCTGGCGGACTGGGTGACGCGGGGGCGCTTCCGCGAGGACCTGTTCTATCGTCTCAACGTGTTGCCCGTGGCGTTGCCACCGTTGCGGGAACGGGTGGAGGACATTCCTGAGCTGGTGGAGTACTTCCTGCAGCAGGCGGGTTCGGCGCCGGGCGGGCGAATGCTGCGGTTGGCGCCCACGGCGCTGCCGGTACTGATGCGCTACGGCTGGCCGGGCAACGTGCGCGAGCTGGAGAACTTCTGTCAACGAGCGGCCACGCTGTGCCCGGGGGGCGTCATTACGGCGGAGCTGATTGAGCCGTGGCTGGCGTCGAACCGTACCGTGCAGGTCGAGGGACTGGGACACTTGCGCGAGGGTCGGCTGCTGGCCGACATGGAGCGGCAACTCGTCGAGCGGACGCTGGCGCGGTTCAACGGGCATCGGGTGCGCACGGCGAAGGCGCTGGGCATGGGCGTGCGGACGCTGGGCATGAAGCTGAAGCAATGGCGGGAGGAGGACGAGTCGCGGCAGCGGACGGCCGTGGCGTGTACGAACTGAGGCGGCCGGGCGAGGGTTGCGTGAGGCGCAGGAACCGCGCGGCCGCGCAGTTGTTGCCGGCACGGCGGGGGTTCAAACGGGCCCCGCGGTGCTGGGAGCCGGGGGAGGAAGTGCTGGTATGAGGTGTGCACCCGGTGGTGTCAACCGGCGCCGTGCGCCCGCGGGCCGCTGCTCTTGCGGGTGGCGTGCCCAAGGCGAAGGTGCCGGCATGGGGTTGCCGGAGGCGGGCGCTTGTTCGGGGGAGAGTGCCTGGCGGCGCTGCGCTTGGCCATGCCACCCTTGCCGACGTTCGACGGGTGGCCGAGGTCTTTCGGACCTCGGGGGACTGACGAGGCGTACCTGGCGCGCGTGAGACGCGGGTGAGGTTTCGGCAATGTTGGTGACGTCGATCACGGAGCGGGGCGCGCTGCCGGTGCTGGCGAAGACGCTGGCGTACAACGAGGCGCAACTGCGCGTGATCGCGGAGAACGTGGCGAACTACGGGACGCCGGGCTACCGGGCCAAGCACCTGGACCGGGCGGGGTTTCAAGAGGCGCTGCGGGAGGCCATCGAGGAACGCGGCAGTGACGTGGGCAGGCCGCTGGTGGTCGAGCAGCCAGGCCAGGTGACAACGGATGAGTCGGGGGCGTTGCGGGTGACGCCGCAGGAGACGCCGGTGCAGAACATCCTGTCTTACGACGGGACGAATATGTCGCTCGAACGGGAGATGGCGGAGCTGTCCCGGACGGGCATGTCGCACCAGTTGTTCAGTGCGTTGCTGACCAACCGGTTTGACGGATTGCGGAAGGCGATCCGCGGGATGCCGTAACGCGCTTGACGGCGTGTTCAAGGGCGCATGCCCACCCCCGCCGACGACGGGCGAGGGCAGGGCACCCGGCGGGGAGGGCGCGGCGGTAGCGAGGGTGGTTTGACGTATGTTCACGGTGCTCGACATCGCGACCTCGGGGCTGGTGGCGCAGCGTGCGAACCTTGAGGTGATCGCGGGCAACATTGCCAACCGCGAGGTGACGCGGCAGGCGGATGGCACGTCCACGCCGTACCGGCGGCGGGTAGCGCTGTTTGCGGCGGGCAACCCGACCGCCGGGGGCGACGCGCCGGGCGTGCACATTGCGAGCATCATCGAGGACCCGTCGCCGTTCGAGCTGCGCTATGACCCGCAGCATCCGGACGCCCTGAAGGAAGGTCCGCAGGCCGGGTACGTGCAAATGCCCAACGTGGACTACCACACGGAGATGGTGAACGCGATGGTGGCCGCGCGGGCGTATGAGGCGAATGTGACGGTGCTGGACATGGCGAAGGCGATGGCGAGCAGCACGTTGCGGTTACTGGCATAGCGGTAGGGCTGTGGAGGCCGGCGTCTTGCGGGTGGAAAGGCATGGCGGCGCTGCGCTTGGCCATGCCACCCCGCCGACGCGGAAGTTGTGAAGCCTGGCGAGCCCGCCGGGGGGCGACGCTACGAAGCGGGTGGCGACGCCGCGAAGGATCAAGGGCAGGGAGGCACGATGGTAGATCCGATTCAGGCGATGCAGGTCGGGCGCGTCAGTGGTCCGGTTTCCGGCGCGGGGGCGGGGCCAGCGTCCGCGGTGCCGGCGACCGACTTCAAACGCTTGTTGCTCGACAGCCTCGACGAGGTGAACCGCTTGCAGCAGGAGGCGGACGCGGGCGTGCAGCGTCTGGCCACGGGCGAGACGCAGAACGTGGCGGAGGTGCTGGCGGCCGTCAACAAGGCGGGGATCGCGTTCGACCTGCTGATGCAGGTACGCAACAAGCTGCTGGAGGCCTACGAGCAGGTGCAGCAGATGCGGGTGTAGCGGCATGGGTGCGGGGCGACGGGGCGGTGGAACCGCCGGCGTCCCGTGGGTTTCTCTTCTCTTTCCTCGGTGAGTGAGGTAGCAGGCGATGGAGCGACTGCGACAGCTCATCAACCACATCGTCACGCAACTGGGCGTGCTGAGCGTTTCTCAGCGCATTGCGATTGCGTTGTGCGCGGCGCTGGTGGTCGTGGCAGTGCTGTGGCTGATGCAGTGGTCGGCGGAGCCGGACATGGTGCCGCTGGTCACGACGGACTTCAGCCTGGAACAGTTGCAGGCGGCCGAGGAGGCCTTGAAGTCGAACGGGGCCAAGTACTCGGTGCACGGCAGCCGCGTGTACGTGCGGGCGGCCGACAAGGACAACCTGATCCGCGTGCTGCACCAGGCGAAGGCGCTGCCGGAAGACGCCCTGTACGATCTGGCGGCGCACGTGACGGACTCGAACCCGTTTCTTGCCCCCGAGGCGCGCAAGACGCAGGAGGTGTACGCGCTGGGCAACGAGTTGGGCAAGATCATCGCTACGTCGCCGTTGATTGAGCGGGCGCGGGTGGTCATTAACCCGGTAACGAAGCGGACCCTGGGACGCGAGGGCAACGTACCGACCGCGTCCGTGCTGGTGACGCTGGCGCCCGGCAAGGAGATGTCGCAGGAGACGGTGGAGTGGCTGGCGAAGTTCGTGGGCGGGGCCGTTACCGGGCTGAAACCTTACAATGTGTTTATCAGTGATGCCCGCACCGGACGGGCGTTCAGCGTTCCCCACCCGGATGATGCCCTCGGCGTGTCCTACCTGGCCGAGGTGAAGAAGCGGGAGAACCACCTGCTCAGCAAGGTGCACGACGCGCTGGCTTACATTCCCGGGGTGCGGGCGACGGTGAGCGTCGAGCTGGACACGCGAAAGCGCACGGCCGAGCAGTACACGTATGACAAGCCGCAGCCGCGCAAGGAGATGGTGAACGAGACGCAGACCAACGCGGGCAGCGGGGCGAGCGAAACCGGCGTGCAGGCGAACGTGGGGACGGCCTTGACGGGGAACCCCGCGGGGCAGACCAGCAGTACGGAGAAATCCGAGACCGAGAACTTCCCCGGCAACCTCACGAAGACGGAGCGGATCGAGGATCAGACCCTGGCCACCAAGACGGTAACGGCCACGGTGAGCATCCCGCGCAGTTTCGTCGTGAATCTCTTCAAGCTCAAGAACCCCGACGTGGCGGCGCCGACCGACGAGGACATCGCCACGGAGCGGACGGACCAGGTGAAACAGGTGACGGCCGTCGTGGAGCGCATCGTCATGGCGAGTCCGGGGAGCGTGCAGGTGGACGTGTTCCCGGACATGAACTGGGACGGCAAGAGCGGACCGGGGTGGGGCGACGCGGGGGCGACGCTGGTGATGGGCGAGGCGACGCAGGGGCAGCAGGCGGTGGACCTGGTGCGGGCATATGGGCCGCAGGCGGGGCTGGGCGTGCTGGCGCTGATGAGCATGTTCATGATGCTGCGCGTGGTGCGGCGGTCCAGCGATATGGTCAAGAAGCTCAAGCCGCTGGCGGAGGCCGGGGAGGATGATGGGGAGGACATGCTCAAGGTAGGGCCCGCGCCGGTGGGGCAGGCGATTGCCAGCGAGAGCCTGCTGATGGGCAAGGAGGTCGATGACGAGACCCTGCGGTATCAGCAACTCGGCGAGGAGGTTTCCAAGATGGTCGAGGACGACCCGACGGGGGCGGCCGACCTCATTCGCCGCTGGGTCCAGGAGCAGGATTGAGGCGGCGCGCGGCGCGTAACGCGGGGTGAGCGATGGCCAAGGACAAGAACAAGCCCGGTCAGACCATCGAGTACGAAGCGGTCAAGGGGACCATGAAGGCGGCGGTTCTGCTGCTGGCCCTGGACCGCGAATCGGCCGCGACCGTGCTGAAACTGCTGGATGAGGACCTGGTCGAGGAGGTTACCCGCGAGATCGCGCAGATCGACCTGGTGGACGTACACACGCGCGGGAAAGTGATCGAGGAGTTTTACAACCTCGCGCTGGCCCGCCAGTACGTGCAGCAGGGCGGTCTGTTGCACGCGAAGGCACTGCTGGATCGGGCGTTGCCGTCCGACCAGGCCAGCCGCGTCCTGAAGATGATCGAGCATCAGGTCTACCAGCAGCCGTTTGCCTTTCTCGGCAAGACGGACAGCGAGAACCTGACCGCGTTCATACAGGACGAGCACCCGCAGACGATCGCCCTGATCCTCTCGCACCTGACCGCGAGCAAGGCGTCGGAGATACTGGCGGGTCTGCCGACGGCCAAGCAGGTCGAGGTGGTTTCCCGCATCGCCAACATGGATAACACCAACCCCGAGGTCATCAAGGAGGTGGAAAAGGGGCTGGAGATGCGGCTTTCGGGGATCGTGTCGCAGACGTTCCAGAAGGTCGGTGGCATCGACGCGGTGGCGGCCATGCTCAATCTGGCTGACCGCTCCACGGAGAAGGGCATCCTCGAGGCTCTCGAATCGGAAGACCCGGACCTGGTGGAGCAGATTCGCCGCCTGATGTTCGTGTTCGAGGACATCATGCTGGTGAATGACAAGGGCATCCAGGTGGTGCTCAAGGAGATCGAGAACGATGAACTGGCCCTGGCCCTGAAGACGGCCAGCCCGGACCTGCGGGAGAAGATCTTCCGCAACATGTCGGAGCGGGCGGCGCAGTTGATCAAGGAAGAGATGGAATACATGGGGCCGGTGCGCGTCAGCGACGTCGAGGCGGCGCAGCAGAAGATCGTGGACGTGGTGCGGCGGCTGGAGGACGCGGGCGAGATCATTATCTCCGGTCGCGGCGGCGAGAAGGAACTGATTGTGTAGAAGTGCTCGTCCGCCTCTCCCCCCAGGGGGAGAGGGCCGGGTGAGGGGGCACGCGGATGGCCACGGTGATCAAGGCAGGCTCGGCCGGGCCGCTGCTGAACCGGCTCACTACGGTGGACCTGGCAGACCACCTGGCGGAGGCGCGCGCCGTGGTGGAACAGGCGCGGCAGGAGGCGACGCGGATCGTAGCGGCCGCCCGGCAACGCGAAGCGAGTCTCTTCGAGCAGACGCGGGCCCGCGGCGCCGAGCAGGGGTACCAGGAGGGCTTCGAGCGGGGACAGGCGGAAGGCAGAGCGGCAGCCCACACCGAAGCGGTGGCAAGCTTCCAGCAACAAGAGGCCCAGGTGATCGCCGCCCTGCGCCAGGCCATTACGCAGATCGAGGGTTTCAAGACGGACCTGCGTCTCCAGGCCGAGCGGGACTTGCTGGAGTTTGCGGTCGAGGTGGCGCGGAAACTGACGTTCGCGGTGGGACGCGTGTCCCCGGAGGCGGCGCAGGAGAACTTCCGGCGGGCGCTCGAACGCGTGGCCGCGCGGACCAGCCTCACAGTGCGCGTGCACCCGGACGACGTGGATGCTCTGCGGATGTTCGCCCCGCAGGTGCTGGAACAGAACGCCCGCGACGAGGCGGTGAAGATTGTGCCCGACGCGCAGGTGACGGCCGGTGGGTGCATCGTCGAGCACGCGGCGGGTCAGGTGGACGCGACGCTGGAGACGCAACTGGAGGCGCTGGTGACCCTGCTGTTGGGACGGGAGGCACGCGATGGCTGACCTGTTCGCCGAGCCTCGACGCCTGGTGCAGCGGACGGCCACGGTGCAGGTGACCGGGCGCGTCGTGCAGGTGACGGGCCTGACGGTGGTGGCGGAGGGTTTGCCGTTGCCGGTGGGGTCGTTTTGCACGATCACGCGGGCGCATGCGGAGTCGATCCCGGCGCAGGTGGTGGCGTTCCAGGCGGGGCGCACGGTGCTGATGACGTTGCAGGAACCGCAGGGCGTGGGCGCCGGGGACTGCGTGCGGAGCGCCGCCGCGTTGCAGTTCGTGCCGGTGGGGCGGCAGATGCTCGGGCGCGTGGTGGACGGTCTGGGACGCCCGATCGACGGACACGGGGCTTTCAACGTGGAGGCGCATCTGCCTGTCTACCGGGAGGCGCCCCAGGCGCTGGCGCGGCGGCCGATCGACAGGCCTCTCAGTACCGGCATCCGGGCCATCGACGCGCTGCACACCGTCGGCGGGGGGCAGCGGCTGGGCATCTTCGCGGGCACGGGCGTGGGCAAGAGCGTGCTGCTGGGGATGATCGCGCGGTACACGGCCGCCGATGTCACCGTCGTGGCCCTGATCGGCGAGCGCGGACGGGAGGTCGGTGACTTCCTGCGGAAGGACCTGGGGCCCGAGGGACTGAAGCGCTGCGTGCTCGTAGTCAGTACTGCACATGAGTCGCCGGTGCTGCGGGTGCGGGCGGGCTTCGTGGCCACGGCCGTCGCGGAGTACTTCCGCGACCAGGGGCAGGACGTGCTGTTGCTGATGGACTCGACGACGCGACTGGCGATGGCGCAGCGGCAGATCGGGCTTTCCGCCGGCGAGCCGCCCACGACGAAGGGCTATCCGCCCAGCGTGTTCGCCCTGTTGCCGCAGTTGCTGGAACGCAGCGGGCGCACCGAACGCGGCAGCATTACCGGACTGTACACGGTGCTCGTGGAAGGCGACGACATCACGGAGCCGATCTCCGACGCCATCCGCGGGATTCTCGACGGGCACGTGTGGCTGGCGCGGGGGCTGGCCAATCGCGGGCACTACCCGGCGGTGGCCGTGCTGGAGAGCATCAGCCGCGTGATGGTCGACGTGGCCGAAACCGAGCACTTGCGGGCGGCGCGGACCGTGCGTCGCGTGCTGGCGGTGTGGGCGGACATCGAGGACCTGGTCAATATCGGCGCCTATGCGGTCGGGACGAACGTGGAGTTTGATGTGGCCGTGCAGATGAAGCCGCGCATTGATGAGTTCCTCCAGCAGGCGATTGCCGAGCGGGCGGAGTGGTCCGCCACGGTGCTGCGCCTGGTGGAGCTGGCCGGGGCGATCGAGACGCTGCGGGCCCAGTTGCAGGGGCGCCGTGCCGCGGCACCGGCGGCGTAGCAGGGGTGACCATCAGCCATGCCCGGTCGGTTCCGGTTTCGTCTCGAAGCGGTGCGCCGGGTGCGGCGGCAGGCGCAGGACGCGCAGCAGCGCGTGGTGGCCGGTGAGCAACGCGAACTGCTGCGACTGGAAGAGAACGTCCGCCAGTGCACGGAGCAGTTGCGGGCGCAGGTGCAGGCGGGGCGGCGGACGCTGCTGGGGACGGCGCTCGACGTGCCGTTGTTGCGCCGGCAGCAGTTTTATCGGGGCTGGCTGCAGCGCCAGATTCTGGAGACGCAGGCGACCGCCGACGCCCAACAGGCGAAGCTCGCCCGGGAGCGGGAGAAACTGGCCGAGCTGTCGCGGCGCCTGAAGGTGATCGAGAAGCTCCGCGAGAAGCAGTGGCTTCGCCACCGCACCGAGGCGCAGCGGGCGGAGCAGGTGGAGACCAACGAGATCGGCAACCAGATGTACGTGCGGCAGCGAGTGGAAGGCCCGGGTTCCTTGAGCCTGGGTGACTGATGACGCGAGCTGGTGGCCCAGGTTCTCTGCGCCGGGAGGTGTTTAGCGTGGGTGCCATGCCCTCACCCGCCGCAGGCGGGGGTGGGCATGTGCCGCGGCATGCTAACCCGCGACCGCGGTTGCGGGAAAGCACGGCACCTACAACGCCAACGACGCCAAACACATACCTGAACCTGGGGAACGCAAGAGCGCGGCGTACTGGGGCGGAGTCTGACGACCATGAATGGCACACTGATTCGACGGGCGTATGACATGGTCGCGCTGCTGGCGGTGCTGCACCTGCTCGCACTGGGCGCGCTAAGCACCTATCTGATCGGCAGCGGTACGTTGACAGGCGAGCGGGTGCAGCGCATCGCGGCCGTCCTGCGCGGCGAAGAGCCCGCGCCGGTGGAGACGCCGGCCACGGAGGCGAAGCCGGCGCCGCCGCCCCCGCCCCCCGTCGGGCAATCCGCGGAGGATGCTGCCCTGGCGGCCCAGCAGGACGAGGAGATCACGCGCCGGGAGGCCGAGCGCATCAAGGCGGAACTGGATCAGCGCTTGGCCACGGTCAACCGCGTCCTGCTGCAAGTGACGAAGAAACGCGAAGCCTGGGAACAGGAGGTGGCCGACGCCAACCGTCGTGCCCAGGAGCTGAACCAGACCGGCGACAACGAGGGTTTTCGCAAGGAGTTGGAGTACTTCGAGACGCTGTCGCCGAAGGTCGCCGTGCAGCACCTGCTGGCGAAGTCGAACGTGGACGAGGCCGCCCGCATCCTGCTGGCGCTCGATGCGGGCAAGGGCAAGAAGATCATCGAGGCGGCCAAGCGCGGCAACGACCTGGAACGCATGAAGATGATCCTGCAACGGCTGCGCGAAGTGGCGCCGAACCGCTCGGCGGAGCTGGAGAGCAACGGCTAACCGACCGGGGGCGTATGACGTGCAATCGCTGACGACAACTTCGCCCCGCGCGGTGGGCAATGAGGCACCCGGTGGCGGGCGCGCGCCGGCGACGGGGCAGCCGTCAGCCCGGCAAGCGTCCGTGACCTCGGCCTTCGAGGTTTTGCTGAGCGCCTGCTGGGGGACGGCGCCTGACCGCCTGGCGGCCATGCTGGATGCCTCCGCGGAGCAGATGTTCGAGGCGCCGCCGGGATCGGCGGAGCAGAGCGCCCAGGCACGCCGGGAAGACGCAGCACCCGCAGAAGGAGACATGACGAGCAAGCGCGTGGAAGCCTTGCGTGCCCACCGGGCCGCAGGCGAGCCGACGCAGGCCGGCGGGGAGTCCGTTGTCACCGGTGCCGTGGGCGTTGCGAGCGGCGGCGGGGCGGCGGACGGCGCACGCAGCACCAGTGGCGACGATGCGGGTGCGACCGACGCGCGCACGGTCGGTCGGGCCTTCGACGGGCTGAGTGACAGAGCGTGGCAGGAAGTGGCCGCCCGCTCCACGGGGTCGGGTGCCTCCGGTGGACGCGGGCAAACGACGTCGCAGGCGCCGGCGCCCGGTTCAGGTGCGCCACCCGTGTTGACCGCAACGGTGCTAACGGATGCGGTAGCAAATGCGGGGCAGGCGGGAAGCCAGAGCGTCGCCCGCCAGGTGGCGGAACTGCTCAACTCCGGACGCGCGGGCGAGGCGACCTCGGTTCGCAGCGTCCCCGCGACGGCGGCGGACGCGCGTACGGCTGCGACCATGCGCGCGGCAGCGCCGTCCGCGACCGGCTCCAAGCAGTCCGGCGCGACCGCGGCCAGGACGCCGGTTCCCGATGAGACGCGCTCGCCGCTGTTCGAGCGGCTGGTGCGGACAATGAAGTTGCAGGGCGGCTGGCGCAGTTCCAGCGCGCGGATGCAGTTGTATCCGCCCGAACTGGGACGCATGCGCGTGGACGTCCAACTGAGCGGGAAGGACCTGAGTGTCGCGGTCCGCGTCGAGCGCGCGGAGGCGCAGGAGTTGCTCAGCGAGCGGCTGGGGTCGCTGAAGACGGCGCTGGAACAGCACGGGGTCCACGTGAAGCACCTGGAAGTCACCGTGGCGTCCGGGGCCGGAGCGGGAGAGAGCGCCGCGGAGCGCGGCTCAGCCGGCGGCGGTGAGTCGCCTGCCGGAACGCCGCAGCAGTCGTCGGCGGACCTGCCTGGCGAGACGGCGGAAGGGCGGGATTCGTCCCCCGGTCGAACGGCGTCGCTGGAGGAGGCAGGGGCCGAAGACGGGCCGGCGGCCGTTGCCGCTGGTGGAGCGGTAGAGGCCGGGGAAGCGGTTTGGCGGGTCGGCACGGAGGCGCGACTCGATATCAGGGTTTGAGTGCGCGGACGCTACGGCGTCCGGCGGCACGCGGAGGCGTATCGGCGGAGACCGCTAGCCTCCGTCCCCTTTGCTCGGAGCCTGCGCGTGAGCACCATTGACGCGACATCCGGTCTGCTGACTTCGACCGCGACCGGCTCGACCAGCAGCTTCTCGAACCTCAGCGGTGACGACTTCCTCAAGCTCCTGCTTACGCAGATCGCCAACCAGGATCCGTTGGAGCCGATGGGCA
The DNA here is from genome assembly GCA_029558835.1 of Planctomycetota bacterium. Lineage (GTDB taxonomy): Bacteria > Planctomycetota > Phycisphaerae > UBA1845 > UBA1845 > JAKQDH01. The sequence goes on from JAKQDH010000179.1 coordinate 26,978, forward strand.
ACCAGGAGCTGATGGAGCAGATTTCGTCGATCCGCAACCTGGAGATGACCACCACGCTGACCAACTCCCTCAAGACGCTGACCGGTCAGCAGCGGTTCACGTCGGCGGCCGCCCTGATCGGGCAGTACGTGGCCGGCACGTCGAGCACCGATGGGACGCTGGTGCAGGGCGTGGTGACGGCGGTGCGGTTCGACGCGAGCGGCGCGGCCGTGCTGCAACTCAGCAGCGGGACGGAGTTGCCGCTCGAACAGGTACAGACGGTGGCCGCCCCCCAGCAGGCAGCCGCGGGGCTGGTCGGACTGACGGTCGCCGGAGTGGACCGGCGCGCGACGACCCCCGAGGTGCGCGAGGGCGTGGTTACCGCGTCGCGCGTGGCCGACGACGGGCAGGTCGTGCTGGAACTGGACACGGGCAACGACCTGCGCCTGATCGACGTGGTGACGGTGCGCGAAACGGCGTAGGACGGCGTTACGAAGACATGTGGCGGCAGCAGGGGCGCGGCGTGGGCGGCGCCGGAAGTTCTGAGAGGATGTTAGACCCGAGCGGCATTGGCCGCGAGCGGAGCGTCGAACCGGATGTCACTTTCTTCGGCCATGATGGTGGGCTTTACCGGTATCCGCAGCAACCAGGTGACGGTGGATACCGTCGGTGACAACATTGCCAACGTGGCGACGACCGCCTTCAAGTCGCAGCGGACGCTGTTCGAGACGTTGATGTACCGCACGACGCACGACGGCACCGGCCCGACGGCCGTGTCCGGCGGGACCTTACCGCAGCAGTACGGGACCGGCTCCACGGTGGCCACGCTGCAACGCGACTTCCGCCAGGGTTCGCTGCAGACGACGGGCTTCGCGTCGGACCTGGCGCTGGACGGGCGCGGCTTCTTCGTGCTGGAGTCCGCTACGGGTGATCCAGTCTACACGCGTGACGGGGCGTTCCATCTTGACGCGAATTACACGATGGTCAGCAGCAACGGCGAGCCGTTGCAGGTGTACGCGGCGGATGCCACGGGGGCCATGGATACCTCGACGCTGACCAACCTCGTCATCCCCCTGGGCAGCGCGAGTGCCGCCAGCGCGACGGGCACGGTGGTGATGGACGGACAACTCAGTGGGTCGGCCGAGCCCGCCACGCAGGGTGCGGTGCTCGTGTCGCAACCGCTGACCACGGCCTCGGGCAGCGCGGCCACGGAAGCAACGGCCTTGACGGACTTGGTGGATGACGACGGCGTGGCCCTGTTTGCCGAGGGCGACGCCGTGACGATCAACGCGCGCAAGGGGCCGGACGGAGCGCTGGCGCCGGCGACGTTCGTGGTGGGCACCGACGGCCGGACCCTGGGTGACTTCGCGGCGTATTTGGAGCAGGTCCTCCGCCTCGACACAAACGCGGTGACCGGCGGCGGCGCTGGCGTCACGACCGCCGAGGGGCCTGCCCCGGCCGCGGGCAGCCTGGTCATTACCAGCAATCCGGGTGACGTGAACGCAATCGAGCTGGGCGACGGCGCCATCCGCAACACCGGCTCGGTGCCGGGCTCGCCGCTGCGTTTCACAACGGTTACGGAGGCTGCCGGGACCGGCGAGAGCACCAGCTTCAACGTGTACGATTCGCTGGGCAACCCGGTGGGCATCCGCGTCCGGGCCGTCATGGAGTCCCGTTCCGAGGCGGGCACCACGTGGCGCTTCTATGCCGAGAGCGACGGGGGTACCGCGCCCGGCGCGCTGCTGGGCACCGGTACGATCACCTTTGACGCGAATGGTCAGTTCGTCAGCGCCACGAACAACACGCTGTCGATCGACCGGGCCGCCGCCGGGGCGGTGACGCCGTTGACCGTTACTTTGGACTTCAGCGGGCTGACCGGTGTGAGCAGCACGGACGGCAGTTCGCAACTGCTCATGGCCAGCCAGGACGGGCGACCGGCCGGTCTGCTCACCGATTATGAGATTGACGCCAACGGGATCGTCACCGCGAAGTACTCGAACACGCTGACGCAAACGCTGGGCCAGGTGGCGGTGGCGCTGTTTGCCAACGAAGAGGGGTTGGTGGCCCGGAGCGAGAACCGCTACCTCGAGGGGCCGAATTCCGGCTCCGCGACGCTCACCGTGGCGCAGAGCGGCGGGGCGGGGGCCGTGCGCTCCTACACGTTGGAGGAGAGTAACGTCGAGATCACGCGGGAGTTCATCAACCTGATCAGCGCGCAGACGGGTATCTCGGCCGCCAGCCGCGTGGTGCGTACGGCCGACGACCTGCTCCAGCAACTGCTGCTGCTGGCGCGGTGATGACCGGTGGCGGCGGACAGCGTCTTGCGGGTTGAAGAACATGGCGGCGCTACGCCTGGCCATGTCACCCCGCCGGTGCGGGGGGCGGGAGACAGGGGTTCGGGAGCCGGACATGATCACGCTTACGCGCCTGGACAAGCGAGTGATCGTGCTGAACTCCGAGCTGATCAAGTGGATCGAGGCCACTCCGGACACGATCGTGACGTTGATCAACGGGGACACGGTGATCGTGCGGGAGTCGGTGGAAGAGGTGGTGGATCGGGCCATTGATTATGCCCGGCGGGTGCGCGGGTTCCGCGTGGTTTGAGCTGTGCGTTCCGGGCGGACCGGTATGATCGGACCCGCGGGGATGCCTGTCCGGACGCGGGGGCGCCGCCGACGAGCGTGACCGCCCGGTGAGCGCCTTAACGAGCCGTCCGCGGAACGTCGATATCGTGTTCGACGGAAGGACGGGGCGGGGTGACGCCCTGTTGCAGTGTGGGAGCTTATCAGACCTATGGACATCGCGACCCTCATCGGCTTGATCGCGGGCGTCTCGATGATGCTCTGGGCCATTCTGTCCAGCGCCGAACTGAAGACGTTCGTGGACTTTCCGTCGGTCCTGATCGTGATCGGCGGGTCCGTGTGCGCCTCGCTCATCAGTTTCCCGTTGCGGAACCTGCTGGGCGTGGCGAAGGTCATCAAGAACTGCGTGTTTGCCCGGCCGCCGGACACGATCAAGCTCATCGCGGACATGGTGCGTTTCGCGGAAGTCGCCCGGCGGGACGGCATCTTGTCGCTGGAGAACATGACCGCAGAAATCAAAGACCCTTTCATCGTGTCGGGCATCCAGATGGCCGTGGACGGCACCGACCCGGACCTCATCGAGACGATCATGACGACCGAGCTGGAGGCTATTGAGTCTCGCCACGGAGAGGGCAAGGCGCTGTTGGACGCTCTGGGCAAGTACGCCCCCGCGTTCGGCATGATCGGGACGCTGATCGGTCTGGTCATCATGCTCAAGAACATGGAGGACCCGGCGACGATCGGGCCCGCCATGGCGGTGGCGTTGCTGACCACGCTGTATGGTGCGTGGATCTCCAACCTCTTCGCCCTGCCGCTGTCGGACAAGCTCGCGTTGCGCAGCCGCGAGGAGTTGCTGGCGAAGATGATTGTCATCAAGGGGGTGCTGGCGATTCAGTCGGGTGACAACCCGCGCATCGTGGAGCAGAAGCTCAAGACGTTCCTGCCGTCGCGGGAGCGCGTCAAGGTGACGGCCAAGGCGGCCGCTTAGTATACGGCGGGATCGCGGCACAGGCGTGCCGTGGTGCCCATGGACCGCAGCCATGAAGAAGAAGCAGCAGCAGGAAGCCGGGGCGCCGCTGTGGGTCCTGACCTACGGGGACTGCATGTCCCTGCTGCTGTGTTTCTTCATCGTGCTGTTCTCCATGAGCGAGATCAAACAGGAGGACAGGTTTTTCAAGGTGCTGGAGTCGCTGCGGGCGGCGTTCGGGGGCTACGAGGGGGCGGTGGGCGCGCTGCCCATCCACAACGAACCGGCCAACGCCTTGCTGCAGCGTCTGCTCGAGCTGGACCTGCCCAGGTCAACCGACAAGCAGGGCGACACCGAGTACGAGGGCATCGAGGGCAGGAAATGGCGGGTGACCAACGTGCGCAACGGCATCCAGGTGGTCGTCGGCGGACGCATCACCTTTGACCGCTTCAGCGCGACGCTTAAATCCGAAGCCCAGGAGCTGATCGCCGGGGCGGCCGACATCCTGCGCGGATACAACACGCGCGTGCTCATTCGCGGGCATGCCACCCGTGAGGCGCTGCCGACCGACTCCATCTACACCGATGCCACCGACCTTTCCTTCGCGCGGGCGCGGGCGGTGGCGGCCGAGTTGGTCCGACACGGCGTTCGCGAGGAGCGCCTGGTGCTCATCGCCGTAGGCGATCACGAACCGCTTGTCCGGCAGGCGTACACGGAGGAGCGCCGCGCCGAGAATCGACGTGTCGAGATCATCGTCACGGAGGACCTGATGGAAGACTACGCAGGCAGCGGCCTGCACGAACAAACCGAGGAGTCCTCCCATGGCGGATGAAGTAGCTCCCTCTCCGGCAGCAGGGGCCAACGCCGGTGGCAAGAAGCAGCGGATCGTCAGCGTGGTGATCGTGGCCGGTCTTATGCTCCTGGAGGGCGTCGGGGTGTACTCATTCGTGAAGTACACGGGGGCCTCGCCAGTGCCGGCCCAGGCGGCTCAGTCCACCAACCCGGACGCTGCCGGCGGCGACGTGCCGCCGGCAACCGGGGAAGCCGAAGTGACCGTGGTGGAAGCCCGTCCGACAAACCGCACCACCGGCCGGCTGATCACCTTCCAACTCCGGGTCTCCGTGCTCGTCGCCCGAGAACACCAGGACAAGGTGAAGAAGCTGGTCGAGGAACGCAAGGACCGCCTGCTCGACCGGGTGAACGTCACCGTACGCCGGGCGGAACTCAAGCACCTGAATGAGCCGGGGCTGGATACAATCAAGCGCCAACTCAAGTACGAGTTCGAGCAGATTCTTGGAGAGCCCGGTCTTGTCCGGGATGTATTGATTCCAGAGATACTGCAATCCGGCCCAGGGGTTTAGGTGTCGGTCAACCTGAGGATTCTCCGATAAAAAGGGCATTGCGGGGCCGATCGGTCGGCACGCGCGCCTGACGGGTACGGGTTCGGCGCAGGGGGGCGCAGGGGTGCCCTGCTTGCCCGCGACAGCAGTCGCGGGTGCATGCCCCGGCGCCGCCCACCCCCGCCTGCGGCGGGTGAGGGCATGGCACCCACGCTGGGCAGGTACGCTGACGGGTGCCGAGAGCGCATGATGTGTGCGCTTTGTGGGCGTGGGAGCGGCATGGGTTACCGCTTACGGCGGCGCGGCAGTGCCGGACAGCCGGCTTGAGGCGGCGGAGTCGAAGGGGCTCAAGAGGTGGCGCAGGGACCGCAAGACAACGCGAGCGACGCAGCGGCGTTCTCCCAGGAGGACATCGACGCTCTCCTGGGCGGGACGGCTCCGGCTGAGGGTGAAGACGCTGCGGTGGACGCAGCCCCGGTTGAGGCTGGGGGGGGAGCCCTGGAGGCTGAAGGCGCAGCGGGTGCGGTCGTCGACCAAGCTGCGATCGACGCGCTGCTGGCCGGCGGGGGAGCCGAGGACGGGGCGGCACCGGTGGTGGAGGACGTGCCGGTCGAAGCGGCCGCGGCGCCCGAGGTCCCGGCAGTTGACACGCGGGTGGATACCCTGGGGCGGCCGTTTGACGAGGCGGCAGCGGCGATGGCGGCCGCCATCGAGGAGGAACGCCAGGCAGCAGCCAGCGCTGCCGCGCGGGCGATGCCGGCTGGGGGCGCGGCCGCGCGGGAATCGGCGGTGGCTCCACGACCGGCAGCACTGGATCTGCCCGAACTGGGTGAAGAGCCCGCGCCGGAGCATGAGATCAGGAAGATCAGCATGCTCAACGACGTGAGCCTGCGGGTGAAGATCGAGCTCGGGCGGACGCGGATGCTGATTGAGGACGTGCTGAAGCTGGACGTGGGCAGCGTGGTCGAGTTGGACAAGCTGGCCGGCGACCCCGTGGACGTGTACGTGAACGAGCGCCTGGTCGCGCGGGGCGAGGTTCTGGTGCTCAACGACGCGTTCTGTGTGCGGGTCAGTGACGTGCGGTCGGAGGATCCGCATCGCGTGAGCGCGTGATGCTCGTGTCAGGATGTTTCGGAGCGATCCGGTGGAACCGCATCGCGGCGCAGGGTACAGGAGGTACGCGGGCTGGGGATGCGCGGGGCTGGCGGCCTTGGCCTTGAGTGTTCCGCTGCGCGCGGATGATCCGCCGCAGGGCAATTCGCAAGTTACTTCCAACCAATCCGTTTCCGTGGAGGAAGCGCCGGACACGGCGTCCGCGGTTGGCGGCGAGGACGCGGGATCTGCGGGTAACGCGGACGTGGCGGCGAACGCCGTTGGTGCGCCGTCGGCCGCGCCGCTCCGGTTGTCGCCGAGCGGTGTGACGATCCCGCATACCGCCAGGGATGCCGGTGAGCGCCCGGTGAGCGAGGAAGGCGAGTCGTCGGCATCGGGCCGGGTTCGACCGGGGCGGGCGGCCGCGTGGTACCAGAGTGGGCCGGTGGCCCTGGCGATCGTGCTGGGCGTGGTGGGCGGTGGCTATGTGCTGCTGCGCCGGTTCGTGCCGGGGACGCGGGCCCGCGATGGAGGAGTGATGCAGGTGGTGGCGCGGGTGACGCTGACGCCGCGACACAGCGTCGTGCTGGTGCGTTTGCCGCGCCGGCTGATGCTGGTCGGGTTGGCGCCGGACCGCGTGAACGCCTTGGCGTCGATTGAAGAGCCCGAGGAAGTGGCGGAATTGCTCAGCCGGCTGCAAGTGCCGGCGGGTCTGCGGGCGGGGCAGTTCGACGAGTTGCTGGAGGATGAGGCGGACCGGCACGCGAGGGTGCTGGGCGCGCAGGGTGTGGGCCCGCGGGAGTCCGGCGGGGCGGACGCCCTTTCGGGTCTGCTCGGGAAGTTGCACACGTTGACCAGCAGGAGTCGGGAGAGAACACGGGGACACTGACGCAGCGGAGCTGCGCATGCAGGGCAGGCAAGGAAGCTTGCAGTGGCCGCGGGCCGCGTTGCTGACGCTGGTGGCCGCGGGATGGTTGGTGCCGACGGTATCGGCGCAACCGGCGCGCGCGCCGGCACCGGGGATTCCGCCCTTGGGTGCGCCGGGGGTAGCGAGCGAGCCCTTCTACGTCCCCGACGTCAGTCGCCTGGTACCGGCGGCCGAGGAGCCGCGGGGCGTCAGCGCGTCGCTGCAGGTCCTGGTGCTGCTGACGGTGCTGACGCTGGTGCCGTCGATCCTGGTGATGATGACGGCGTTTCCGCGAGTGATCATCGTACTGGCGTTGTTGCGGCAGGCGATGGGGGTGCCCCAGTTGCCTCCCGGGCAGGTGCTGCTGGCGCTGTCGCTTTTTCTCACCGCGATCATCATGGCGCCGACCTGGCAGCGCATCCATGCCGACGTGGTCGGGCCCTACTTCGACAATCGGTTGAGCAACGCCGACGCCCTGGCGCTGGCAAGTCAGCACCTGCGCCTGTTCATGTACGAACAGATCGAGCGGGCGGAGAACTATGAGGATATCTTCCTGTTCCTCGAATATGCGCAGCAGCGTGAGATCCCGGCGGACGAGACGGTCGCGCTGGACGACCTGCCGATGACGGTGATCATCCCGGCGTTCATGCTCAGTGAACTGAAGACGGCGTTCATCATGGGGTTCCGCATCTACCTGCCGTTTCTGGTCATCGACATGGTGATTGCCACGATTCTGATATCCATGGGCATGATGATGCTGCCGCCGGTGCTGGTGTCATTGCCGTTCAAGATCCTGCTCTTCGTGCTGGCGGACGGGTGGCACCTGGTGGTGGAGAGTCTGTTATACAGTTTTGTGTAACGAGGGAGTTCCCGCGCGGCGGAGGACGGCGGTCATGGAAATCTCGGCGGCCATGGAGCTGGGGAGGACGGCGTTCTGGATGGCGCTGTCGACTTCCGCTCCTATTCTTATCATCGGACTGGTGGTGGGGCTGGCGATCGCCGTCTTCCAGTCGGTGACGCAGTTGCAGGAACAGACGCTGTCGTTTGCCCCCAAGATCGTGGCCATGGTGGTGGCCGGGGCGATTTTCACGCCGTGGATCGCGGAGCGGATGGTGGCATTCGCGCAGCAGATGCTCGGTTCGTTGCCGTGGTAAGGCGGCGGGGAGCCAGGGAGCGGGGCGCAGGGGGCAGATGGGGCGGGCGGGGGGCGGTCGTGAGGCGCGGCGGGGTGGCATGGCCAAGCGCAGCGCCGCCATGCCGTCCGGACGGCGTGTGGGGGCGCGTGGGCAGCATGCCGGCGTTTGCCTGCGGCAAGCTCAGACATGCCACCCGGTCGGGCGCGTTGCGTTGGCTGGGGCGCGGCGAGGGGTGGACTAAGGAGGCACGAGGTGCCGTGGGGCGCGTTGGAGGTGATGCAGACGCTGCCGGCGTTCGCGCTGGTGCTGGTGCGGTTGAGCGGGCTCATGCTGGTGGCGCCGGTTTTCAGCAGCCCGGTGATCCCGCTGAGGGTGCGGGCGGCGCTGACGATGGTGCTGGCGGCCATGGTGTTCCCGCTGGTGCGGGTGCAGGTGCCGGGGGAACTGTCGCTGGGCGCGGTGCTTACGGGGGCCGTGGCGGAGCTGGCCGTGGGGGCGTGCATCGGGTTGAGCATGGGGCTGCTGCTGGTGGGAGTGGAACTGGGCGGCATGCTGACGGGCATGCAGGCCGGGCTGGGGATCGGCGAGGTCTTTGACCCGACGCTCGGGCGGGACGTAAACCTGCTCGGGCAACTGTTCAATCTGGTGCTGATGCTGCTGTTCCTGGGTCTGGGCGGGCATCGGGCATTGTTACGAGCGCTGCTGGATTCGTATAGTGCGGTGCCGTTGTTGTCGTTTACGGGCAATGAGTCGGTGGTGGTGTTGTTTACAGAGGTACTGACGGCAGCGTTCGTACTGGCGCTGCGGCTGGCGGCGCCCGCTTTGATCGCGCTGTTTCTGATGACGACGACGCTGGCGTTTCTGTCCCGGACGATGCCGCAGCTCAACATCCTGACGGTCGGTTTCACCATCAAGGGATTTGTGGCGCTGGGCGTGGCGGGGCTGACGCTGGGCGTGGCGGGCGATCTGTTGATCGGGTCGGTCTGGGAAGTACTGGATTCGGTGCGCGTGCACTTTGGGATGGCGACGGCCTGACGGACCGTGCGCCGCGGTGTGGCCATCAGCGTGTCGGTGAACCGCGCGGGCCGCGGCCTGCGGCTGGATGGGGTCGGAAGCGCAGCGGGTGCTGGCGGCAGGAGTGAGCGACCGTGCCGGCGGATTATGATGCCAAGACCGAACCCCCGACCCCACGACGGCGCCGCGAGGCGCGCGAAGGGGGGAACGTCGCCCGGAGCCAGGACCTGCCGGCGGCCGTCACGCTGCTGGTCGGGCTGGTCGCCCTGGACTGGTTCGGGCCGCGGCTGATGCGCACCCTGCTCGGTGCGGTGCAGACGAGCCTGGCGGCGGCCATGCCGCCGGCGCGGCACTCCCTGGTGGCGGAGACGCTCCGCCTGGGGGTCGAAGCCCTGAAGGCGGTGGCGCCGTTTCTGCTGCTGATCGTGGTGGCCGTGCTGGTCACGCAAGTGGCGCAGGTCGGCGGCGTATTCACCACCCGGCCGCTGATGCCCAACCTGGGGAAGCTCAACCCGATCAACGGGCTGAAGCGGATGTTCTCGGGGCGGACGCTGGCGGCTGCGGTGATCAACCTCGGCAAGCTGTTTCTGGTCGGGGTGGTGGCGTATCTGACGCTGGTGGGCAGTGCGGCCGAGGTGCTGTATGCGTTCACGGTGGGCTTCCCGGAAGCGTTGGGGTTGGGGGCGGCCCTGACGTTCCGGCTGGGGATTCGGCTGGCGGCCGTGCTGCTCATCCTCGGGTTGGCGGACTACGCGTATCAACGGTATCGCCACGAACGCGACCTGCGCATGACCAAGGAGGAGGTGAAGGACGAGTATCGCAGCATGGAGGGTGATCCGCAGATCAAGCGTCGTCGGCGCCAGTTGCAGTTTCAGCTTGCCATGCACCGCATCAAGGCGGGCGTGAAGAAGGCGGACGTGGTGGTGACGAACCCGACGGAGCTGGCCATCGCCATCAGCTATGATCCGGACACGATGTACGCTCCGAAGGTGGTGGCCAAGGGCGCGGGCTACCTGGCCGAGCGCATCCGGCGACTGGCGGTGGACTTTGCCGTGCCGATCGTGCAGCGCCGGGCGCTGGCGCGGGCGATGTACGAGGCGGTCGAGGTGGGAGAGTACATCCCCGAACGCTTCTACCAGGCGATCGCGGAGATCCTGGCGTACGTTTACGAGCTGAGTGGGCGGGCACGCGAGTTCTCGCGGACGGCTGCGGTGGGAGCGGGATAGAGAACGGCAATCGGAGGCCAGGGACGGTGATGGGTGCGAAGCGGCGGGCCGGAAGCTGTGAGCTGTCAGCTATGAGCTGCAAGCCATAAGCTATCAGCTACAAGCTATCAGCTATGAGCTGCCGGCCGGCAACCGGGAGGCATTGACTTTCAGGTACCAGCCGTCGGTTTTCGGTCTGCACTTGCCGGTGTTCCGTTGGGAGACTGCGGACGGATGCAGGAGAGAGGGTGAGGTGTGCGGGCAAATGGGTCTGTGGGATGGCGGGATGCGAGTCGCGAAGGCGGAATGCGCGAGTCCAGATTTGAGATTTCTGATTTGAAATTTGAGATTTCAGGTTTGAGATTTCAGATTTGAGATTTCAAACTGGAGCTTCTGGATTTGCGAGTTGAGATTCGAGGGTTCAAATTGGAGTCTTCAGATTCGAGAGTTCAGATCGCGGGTCTGAGCTTTCAGATTTGAGATTTGAGGCTTCGCATGCAGCGTTTTTGCATTCTGACTTCTGCATTCCGACTTCTGCCTTCTGCGTTCTGCCTTCAGGCTGTTGGCTGCCCGCGGTGGGCGGGTGACGTTGGGTCATGGATGACCTGCAATGGCTAAGTTACCGCTGGCCAAGCTGAAACAGGCTTCGACGTTCACGAAGCACATCGGCATGGCCGCGCCCATGGCGGCGCTAGCGCTCATCCTGGTCATTCTCATCCGGCTGCCCACGCCGGTGATGGACCTGCTGCTGCTGATCAACATCAGCCTGTCGGCAGTGGTGCTGCTGACGGTGATGTACGTCAACGGGCCGCTGGAGTTCTCCTCGTTCCCGTCGCTGCTGTTGGGGCTGACCCTGTTTCGGCTGGTACTCAACACGGCCACCACGCGGTTGATCCTGACCGACGGGAACGCGGGCGTCGTCATTGTTACCTTTGGGCAGTTCGTGGCGTCCGGCTCGCTGGCGGTGGCGGTCATCATCTTCGCGATCATCGTGGTCATTCAGTTCGTGGTGATTACGAAGGGGGCAACGCGCATCGCGGAAGTGGCGGCCCGGTTTACGTTGGATGGGATGCCGGGCAAGCAGATGGCCGTGGACGCGGACCTGAACGCCGGCATCATCAACGAAGAAGAGGCCAAGCGGCGGCGCGAGGAGATCACCCGCGAGGCTGACTTCTACGGGGCGATGGACGGGGCCAGCAAGTTCGTGCGGGGCGACGCCATTGCGGGCGTCATTATTACATTTATCAACATTCTCGGCGGCATCTACGTGGGCCTGGTGGAGTTGGGCCTGCCGCTGGGGGATACCCTGCGGAAGTTCACGATCCTGACGATGGGCGACGGGCTGGTGTCGCAGATCCCGGCGTTTCTGGTATCGATCGCGGCCGCGATGACGGTCACGCGTTCGGCCGCCAAGAAGAGCCTGGGCGATGAGTTGTTCAGCCAGCTCACGGGACAACCGGTGGCGCTGGCGGTGACGGCCGGTTTCCTCGGGGTTCTGCTGCTCACGCCGTTGCCGAAGGGGCCGCTGGTGTTGCTGGGCGCTTCGTGCGCGGGGGTCGCTTACGCGCTGGGCCGCGGCAAGCAGGCGGCCTTTGCGCAGGCGGCGGCGGCGCGGGCCAAGCCGGCGGGACCGGAACGCGTGGAGACCTTCCTCGCGCCGGACCCGATGGAGCTGGAGGTCGGCTACGGACTGATCCGGCTGGTGGATCGCAAGCAGGGCGGGGACCTGCTGGACCGGGTGACGAACCTGCGGCGGCAGATCGCGCAGGAGCTGGGGATCGTGGTGCCGCCGATCCGCATCCGCGACAACGTGCAACTGGCGCCCAACCAATACCGGGTCAAGCTGCGCGGCTACGAGATCGGGCGCGGCGAGGTGATGCCGGGGCATCTGCTGGCGATTGATCCGGGCACGGTGAGCGAACGGATCGGCGGCATGGAGACGACCGAACCGGCATTCGGCCTGCCCGCGCTGTGGATCGCCGAGGAACACCGCCACGACGCGGAACGCCGCAACTACACGGTGGTTGAGGCTTCCAGCGTTCTCAGCACGCACCTGATCGAGCTCATCAAGCGGCACGCCGACGAGTTGCTCACCCGCGGCGAGGTCAATCGATTGCTGGACAACCTCAAGCAGCGGTCGGAGAAGCTGGTCGAGGAGATCGTGCCCAACGTGCTGAAGCCGGGCGAGGTGCAACGCGTCTTGCAGTCGCTGCTGCGTGAGCGCGTGCCGGTCCGCGACCTCGAGGTGATCCTGGAAACAATCGGCGACTGGGCCACGCGGACCAAGGACGCCGAAATCCTCACCGAGTATGCCCGCAACGCCCTCGCCCGGGCACTGTGCTACGCCCACCGCGCGGATGACGGCAAGATCCACTGTATCACGCTGGACCCCCAGCTTGAGACGCTCTTGCAGAAGAGCATCGAGCGTTCCGACCGGGGGTCGCACCTGACGTTGCCGCCGCCGGTGCAGGGGCGGGTTGTGCAGGCGATTCGTGGGCAGGTGGAGTCGGCCACCGCGGCCGCCCGGGGTCGTTTGCCGGTCATTCTGTGTCCGCCGCAGATTCGGGCTTGGGTGCGGCGGCTGATCGAGGGGGTGCTGCCGGCCGTGGCGGTGCTTTCGTACAACGAGGTCGTCCGTGGGTTTGAAGTTGAGTCGCATGGGATGGTGGTGCTGAGCCATGATGAAGTTTAGGACGTTTCGGGGCCGCTCGATGGCCGAGGCGCTCGCCCAGGTGAAGAAGCACTTCGGACGCGACGCGCTGATCCTCAACACCCGCGCGTTCACTCAGGGCGGGTGGTTCGGGATCGGCGGTCGGCCATGCGTGGAGATCACGGCCGCTCCCGCCGACCAGGCGGCCTTGTCGCTCTGGACGCAGCGGCGCCGCTCCGCGGGGTCTACGGACGGCAACGCGGCTGCGGAAGCCAAGCCCCCAGCGGAGTTGCCCCAGGCTCCCTCCGGTCCGTCCCAGCCTGCCCCCGATACGCTGGTCGCGGAGTTGGGGCATGTGAAGTCCATGGTGCAGGACCTGGTACGGGAGACGCGCCGCGCGCGGGCGGCCGACGTGCCCGAGGAACTTTTTGAGTCGTATCGCCACCTGATCGAGCGCGAGGTCGCGGATACCGTTGCGCTGCAACTGATTGACCGGGTGCGGAGCGAGCTGTCGCCGGAGCAGTTGCGTGATCGGCGGGCGGTTCGGGCGCGCCTGGCGGCCGCCCTGGAGGAGATGCTGCCCGTGGCCGGGCCTATCCGTCTGGCGACCGCAACCGGCCCGACGATTATCGCCCTCATCGGTCCCACCGGCGTCGGCAAGACGACCACCATCGCCAAGCTGGCCGCCAATTTCTGCCTGCGGGAGAGGCGCTCGGTCGGGTTGATTACGATCGACACGTACCGCATCGCGGCCGTCGAGCAGCTTCGCACCTACGCCCAGATCATCAACGTGCCGCTGGAGGTCGTGGTCACACCGCCCGAGTTGCGGGCGGCGGTGGGTCGCATGCAGGACCGTGACTTGGTGCTGGTGGACACGGCCGGCCGAAGCCAACGCGACACGGCGAAAATCGAGGAACTGAAACGCTTCTTCGAGGCTGTACGCCCGCACGAGGTGCATCTGGTGCTGTCGAGCACCTGCGGGGAGGCCGTTCTGAAAGAGGCGATCGAGCGGTTCTCCGCGCTGGGCATTGACCGCGTGATTCTGACGAAGCTGGATGAGGCGATTGGCTTCGGCGTCGTGCTGACGTGCCTCCAGCAGGCGGCCGCCAAGCTGTCGTACGTAACTACGGGGCAGGATGTCCCGGATGACATCGAGGTGGGGGAGGGTCGGCGCCTGGCGGCGTTGATCCTGAACAACCGGGAGCCAACGGCCGCGATGTAGCGGGTGTGTGCCCTGCCGGGAGGCAAAGGACTGCGAATGCAAACGGCAGAATTCAGAATGCAGAAAGGGCCGGCTCGACGGGGGGGCAGGTGACGCAGGGGTAGTGGCGATGACGCAACAAACGGCAGACATCCCGAGGGCGGACCAGGCCACGCGGCTGCGCTCGCTTGCCCGGCACCGGGCGCGACGCGCCTGGACCCTCGCGGTCACCAGCGGCAAAGGGGGGGTGGGCAAGACAAATATCGCCGTGAATCTTTCGATTTGCCTGGCTGCTCGGGGGCTGCGGGTCACGCTGGTTGATGTGGATATGGGGTTGGCCAATGCGGACCTGCTGATGAATCTCCGGACACGGTACACGCTGGCCCACGTGCTTTCGGGCGTGCGGACCGTCTCCGAGATCGTCACCCCGGCACCCGGCGGGGTGAAGCTGGTGCCGGGCGCCAGCGGCCTGGAGCAGGTTGCCAACCTGTCGGACTTCGAGCGGCAGAGCCTGATCGCCGGCCTCAGAAGGCTGGAGCACAGTACTGATATCGTGGTTCTGGACTGCGGGGCGGGCATCTCCCGGAATGTGACCGCCTTTGCCTCCAGTGCCGACGAGGTGCTGGTGGTGACCACCCCGGAACCGACCGCCCTGGCCGACGCCTACGCCATGATCAAGGTGCTGAACCGGGACTCCTACCCGGGGCAGGTGGGGCTCTTTGTGAATATGGTGGAAAGTCGGGCCCAGGCCCGGGCGGCCTATCGCCGGCTGGCGGAGGTGGCCACAAGATTTTTGAACTGCCCGGTTGCAGACCGCGGGTATATGTTGCATGATACTTGCGTAGAGCAAGCGGTACAGCACCGGTGCCCCTTCGTGATCCGCTCGCCGGGATGCAACGCGGCGGCGTGTATCGCGGCCACGGCGGCCCAAGTGGTGCGGATGTCGCCGACCGCCCAGCGGGGTGGCGGCTTCTTCCAGCGGGTCGTCGGGTTGTTCGTCTAGGGACCCGGTGGTACAGTGCCCGCTTGAGGTGCGGTCAGCAGGGATGCTGGCGACGGACGTGCAGGCGGCGGGTTGGATGCCTCGGCTGATGCCCGGGGCGGGGCATGGCGCGGCCCGGACCCGACCGACCGGTACGGAACGAGCAACAGGGACGGTTCAGGGATGGTCGCTCGTTTCGCAGCGGCAACGCTGGGACTACTCGCCTTTACGCTCACGGTCATCGCGGGGCTTGTCGTCGGCAATCCCGTGACCGTGACGCTCTCGCGCAGCATCCTTGCTTTGTTCCTGTTCTCACTGCTCGGTCTGGCGCTGGGCGCGGTCAGCCAGATGATTATCGCCGAGCACGAGGCCAAACGCGTGGCCGAGATCCAGGCACGCTACCGGGAAGAGGAGAACCACCGCGACGCCGGCGTTACCCCCGTACCCATGGAGGGCCCCAGCGGGGAACCGGCGTCAGTTTCCGCCTAGCCGTCTACCCTCGGGTCCTGCCGTCGGCCCCTCGGCGTCCTGCCGGGGACGGGCGGCACGGCCCACTGAGGCACGGATGCAGAAGGAGTGGACGTGATGCGACTGACGAAGAAAGAGGCTGACCCGGCCGCTCTGTGGCGCCAGTTCCGGCGCACCCCGTCGAAGGCCCTGCGCAACCGGCTGATGGAGAACTACCTCCCCATCGTCAAGTACAACGCCGAGCGCATCAGTGCCAAGCTCCCCGACGAAGTGGAATACGACGACCTGGTGTCGGCCGGGGTGTTCGGTTTGATCGACGCCATTGAGGCGTTCGACATCGGCCGCGGAGTCAAGTTCGAGACCTACTGCTCCCCGCGCATCCGCGGGGCCATGCTCGATGAGCTGCGCAGCATGGACTGGGTGCCGCGCCTGGTGCGCAGCCGGGCCCACAAGATCGAACGCATCGCCGCCGCGTTGCAGTCCACGCTCGGCCGCACACCGACCGGGGCCGAAATGGCCGACCACCTCCGGGTGCCGGAGGATGAGTACGAGAAGTTCGCCCGCGACGCCACGGCCGTCATGCAGATTTCGCTGTCTCGCCGGTACAACGAGAGCGACTCCAACCGCGAGCTGTGCGAGATCGACGTGATCGAGGACCGCCGTGGCCGCGACCCCATCAACGACCTGCAGCGTAAGGACTTGAAGGAGCTCATTACCCGGGGGCTGACCCGGGCGGAACGGCTCATTCTGATCCTGTACTACTACGAAGAAATGACGATGAAGGAGATCGGGGCGACGCTCGATCTGTCCGAGAGCCGGGTCTCGCAGATGCACTCAGCCATCCTGGCCCGGCTGAAGACGCAGCTCGAGCTGCGCCGCAAGGAGCTGGTCCGCTAGACGGGTGCCGTGGTCAGAGCCGCGGGGCGCGAGCCCGCGGACGTGTCCCGCAGCTAGCGCAGCGGGCTCGGACGGGCGGGTGGCACGGGTCCGCCGTCAGCGCCGGGTCGTGCGGGTCCTCGTCCGGACAGCGCGTGATCGTTGCCGGGGACTTCGAGTCCCTGAAGGGCAGCCCGTCCTCTTTCTTTTGTCGCCGCCCGGAGCAAGCATCATGTCGCAGATTCCCTCCGACATCGCCGCTTCCGCCATCCAGGCCGGCTACCATGCCAAGGACACGGCCGAGGCCCGCGACGCCCGCGCGGCCGCCCGCACCCACGCCGACCCGGCGCAGCCCAATAAGGTCGGTGAGGCCGGCGAGATCGTCGAAACCGATGACCGCGACGCCGAAGTCTACGCCGACGCCGAAGGCACCGGCAGCCAGGGCCGATCGTTCAGCACGCCCGAAGCCCAGTCTGAGGAAGAATCCCCCCAAGAGTCCACCCCCGGCATCACCACCGACGCCGACGGTCACCTCCGCGTTGACCTTGAAGCATAGGAACGCGATGGAGAAGTAGCGTCGGCCCCCCGTGGCCGACGTGGAACACGCCGAACGCACCGGCTTCGCACCAGGGCACGTCAAGGACTACGCTCGGTTCGACGGCGGCCCTGGAAGGGCCGAGGTTCGTAGCCCAGGGTGGCAACCCTGGGTAACGAACGCGCCCTCTCTTTCAATCAATATGAGCCCCGGCGGGGCGACAGGTGGACGCAGCCGTGGTTTCGCCGTGTCACGATCTGTCGCCCCGCCGGGGGTTGATGGTATGTACGACGGTTGTCGCACCCAGGGGCTCACGCCCGCTGGCTACTGACTTGTGCCCCCTTCGGGGGCTGACTATATGTGATGCCCACCGTGTGCCGGGGGGCTCATGCAGCCTGGCTGCTGACCAGCACGCGCCGGTTGGCCGGCCCCGGAAGGGCCCAAGTTGATAGCCTGCGGCCTCAACCTTGGGCAAGAAAGCCCCTCTCCTGCTGCCCGGCTATTTCAAGATCCGATTTTGAATTAGCCGGGATGGGAGGGGGGGCCAGAGCGCGGTGCCGACGGCCCCCCGGGGCGTTCCAGCCGTACGCCGCCGGTGCCCACGGCCGCAAGACTGCCAGGGCCCGTGAGAGTGGCCGGACCCGTGACCGCGACGCCGAAGTCTACGCCGACGCCGAAGGCACCGGCAGCCAGGGCCGCCCGTTCAGCGAACCCGAATCCGAGACCGAAGAAGAAACCGGGCCCCCATCCACCCCCGGCATCACCGCCGACAAAGAAGGCCGCGTCCGCGTCGATCTGGAGGCATAGGGTCGGTCCCTTCTGCCCCTCAGCAGCCCGCCCGTGGCCTGCGGCTCCAGCCCACGCGCAGCACGTCGGCCGGCAAGGCGAAGGCGAGATGAGTGGTGTCCCTGCTGTTCGTGGGTTGCCACGCTGCAGGGTCTAGTGTACGCTTACCGCCGACAACCTATCGAGGAGCGCGACACGATGAAGTTGATCAGCGTAACAGTCACGAAGTTCCGCAACATCCTCGATTCTACCGACGTGCACATACAAGATGACGTGACCTGTCTCGTTGGCAAGAACGAGTCGGGGAAGACGGCATTTCTGCACGCCCTCTACCGCTTGAATCCGGCCCGCCCCATCGCCTCGTTCTCGGTTCCCGAGCAGTACCCGGCGTGGCTGGAGAAGCAGGACCGCTTGCGCGGCGAGGATTTGGAGAAGGTCACGCCGATACGGGCGGTTTTCGAGATCGAGAAGGACGACCGAGCCGCGATTGACGAGCGCTTCGGTAAGGGCGCATTGACGTCCGCTACTGTCACTCTCGCGCGAGAGTACAGCGGTAAGAGGCTATTCCAATTCGAGACGAACGAGAGGAAGGCGGTGGCGCATGTCGTCGCCAGCGCGGAGATTCCAGGTTCGGTCGAGAGCAACGTCAAGAAGGTGGGTACGTTTGAGGCACTCAGCCAGCTCGTTGCGGAGCTGCAGGAGACTGGGAAGGGAGTCGCGGGCGCAAAGGACAGCGGGGACGATGAGGAGGCTTCCGTGCGCCGGGCGGAGGCAGCACAAGCTGCTACATCGCTTGAGAACCAGATTGTCGCGATGCTGAAAGGAGCCAAAGACTTCCAAGAGGGCGTGATGAACGCCCTGAGTGAGCGCCTGCCGAGGTTCTTCTACTACGCCGAGTACAGCAGGCTCCCTGGCTGCGTGAAGATACGTGAGCTCTTGAAGGCCGACCCACGAAACCTGGATGAGGACCACCACACAGCCCTGGCGCTGCTTCGGTTAGCAGCAGCGGCCGACGACTACCTTCTGAATCCAGACTATGAACGACGTAAGCGCGAATTGGAGAACGTTGCGAATAGCCTCACTGCGGAGGTACTGAAGTACTGGACGCAGAACCCCGAGCTACGGGTGCTGATCGACATCAGCCAGGAGGTCCAGACCGGTCCGCAGAAGCCACCGACGCCTGTGCTTGACGAGCTCAAGGTACGCATGTGGGACGAGCGCCACTGGCTCTCGCTGCCTTTTGACGAGAGGTCTACGGGCTTCCGCTGGTTCTTCTCGTTTCTTGCTGCCTTCTCGCAATACGAATACACGAACGACCCCATCATCATCCTCCTTGACGAACCAGCGCTTGGTCTCCACGCCCGGGCTCAACGCGATTTCCTTCGCTTCATCGACGAGCGCCTCGCGCCGAAACACCAGGTCGTTTACACTACGCACTCCGCTTTCATGATCCAGCCCGGAAAACTGGAGCGCGTACGAATCGTGGAAGACCGAGGGCGCGAGGAGGGCGCTCGAGTTTCGTCGGATGTCCTGAGCACCGACCCAGACACGGTCTTTCCACTCCAGGGTGCGCTTGGTTACGACATGGTGCAGCACCTGTTCATCGCTCCGCATAACCTAGTGGTTGAGGGAACGTCGGATTACACTTACCTCTCGGTCTTGTCCGACTTCCTCAGGGAGAGAGGCAGAACGTGCCTCGACCCTCGCTGGTCGATCGTGCCTGTCGGCGGTGCAGACATGATCCCAACGTTCGTGGCTCTTCTCGGCGTTCACCTTGACGTGACTGTTCTGGTGGACGCCCAGAAGTCTGGGCACCAGCGTCTGTCGCAGCTTGCAGAAGGGGGCTACCTAGCCCAGAAGCGTATCGTGACGATAGGTGAAGTACTCGGGCGCAAGGCAGGCGATATTGAAGACGTGTTCTGCAGTGCTGACTACCTGCTGCTTTACAACCGGGCGTTTGAGACGAACATCAAGACCGAGGAGTTGACGGGCACAGATCCGCTTGTGTCCCGGATTGCGCGACATCAGGGCCTCCAACGATTCGATCACGGGCGCCCGGCCGAGATACTTCTACGGCACCGCGATGAGCTTCTCCCCAGACTCCACGATGACACTCTGAGGCGGTTTGAGACGCTGTTCGAGCGCATTAACGCGACGCTCCCAGCGGCTTTGCAGGTTGACCACGAAGGAAAGAGAAAAGAACGCCACTGACGATCGACAGGGCTCGCGCCGCGCCTCGCGGCTGGCTGGAAGACAGGACGAGCGACTGAGATCAGCCTTATCTGCTGCATGGTCGAACGCAGCGTCGGTGAACCAAGAGCAAAGCGGGCGTTGTACTCGTAGACGCGGGGGGCGCAGCCCTTGCCCCTCGCGACGGGGGAGGTGTCGCGCTCATCAGAGGGCAGGTGGGGCGTCAACGTGCGAACCGCGATGAAGGCGTGAAAGGAGCAGGTCGCCTTCCGCGTGAAGCTGAAGCCCGGACCCAGGAGCAGGACCGCCCTCGCCAAGGGCACATGCAATCGTGTCCCGCATCTCGGGACGCCCAGGGAGCTTGACGTGGTGGAGCGTGCCGACATTGGTGTCTTTCTGCAGCTTCTGTTGGAGGGCACGTTCGGCCTGCCCGAGATCGTGTGTCCGCGACTGGCGTTCCTTCTGGCCACTGGCAGTTGTGCCCTCTTCTGGGCAGGCGTAAAGGGTGTAGGCTTTCGCGATATATTGGGCGGGTTCAAGTTCACGCCGCTGCATACTCTGGCGCTCCTGGGCCTACTGGCGGCGCTCGGACTGCTGCGTTTCGGCGTTACGTTTGCCTTCTTTCTTGTTGCGTTCGTTCGGACTGCGGAAGGTCACTGTATTGGGGAGTACCTAAGGGCACGAGGAATGGGCCGGAGCCTCATCCTTGTGGTAGCCGTCATCTCCGTGAGCGTCGTACTTCTCATGGTCTTCGATGGGCCTTCGCCCTACCTTCAGGTTCCTTGCGCCATTCTGGGGATCATCTTGTCTGTGAAAGGTGTGTGCAACCGAACGAGTTTTTGGGCGCGCATTCTCCCTGAAGGTGGGCGGGCCGTCGCGGTGTCGGGCATCGTTGGGGTGTTGTTGGCCGCGCACCTGTTCGTGCCCGGGAATCGAGGATTGAGCTTCGCGTACAGTGTTCTTGTCCCGTTCGGGGTCGCAATATCCATCGGGTGCTGGCCGATCGTCGAGTGCCTGCGCAACGACAGTAGTGCTGAGCGCGTCAAAGCTGTCAGCCTACCTTCCCTTGCCCTGAGTAGTTTCTTGTTCGCGCCGTTGCTGGGCGCGACAGCCGGCATGGCTATGCTGTATGGCGTGCATGTTGCGGACAAGCCGTCTATGGCGGACTACGAAGGCCCAGGTAAACTCGAGTACTGGATCAGGGCGGGAAGGGGACAGGAGTACCTCGAATGGGCCCAGATGGACTTTGCGCAGCGTTCGGAAGCGTACGAGCGGCGGCAGCTAAGCGACATATTCCCGCCCGAACTGCTGCCCCTCGTTGTTGGAGGTCAAGCGGGCGGTTACTTTGTGATCGGGTCGGCAGTGTTCGGCGCTGCGGTTTGGCTGCGGCGCAATGCAGCGGGTTCTGACTGACCGAGATCAGCGACGTCCGCTCCGACCGTCCAGGCCCTCGCTGCCGCTCGGGCTCGGAGTGGCTGCAACTCTGCGGCCCTGGCAAGGCCGAAGTCGGTAGCCCAGGGTGGTAACCCTGGGGTACTGCATGTCGAGGTCGACCGCCTGCAACCTTCGTAGGGCTTGACTTTCCCCGTTCCTGTGGCATAATCGAAGTCAGTGTTGCATTGTTCGCTCGTTTTGCAGAAAGGAGGTGCCGCGTGTGTTGTCTTGCGTCGATGCTTCGAGCGGAGCCTTTCTGCGCTCTCGGCCGCGGCTGATCCCTTCCTGATCGCCGGCTGAACGCAGCCGGGCTCTCCCTATTCGGTGGTTGGCTGATTCGAACGGACAAACACGGGTGATGCTGCGCGCATCGCCCGCAGCAAGGAGTGTATATGCCTTCGCGCAAGCGAAAGAGGAATGTCCTGCGCGCACCGTGCGCGCATCTGCATGCTGATGACGGCGTCGACCCGCGTGAGGACAAGCGACGCGACGCCGAGCTTGAAAGAAGACCGGACCGAAAGCTGTTGCAGCTTTGCAAGCAAGTAGCGCAGGCCCTGCAACTGGCCTTCGGAGAGCTGCCGCAGGCTGATGCCCTGTTCGGCGCGTCGGTGCGTGAGGTCGCACCGGCGCCGAGTGCGGAACGCCTGCGCGCGGTGGTCGTCACGCCCGATCCCGCCCGCCGGGCGCAGATCGCGGCCATCCTGCAACGACACAGCGGCCGCCTCCGGGCAGAGGTGGCCTCGGCGATCACTCGTCACCGCGCCCCGGAACTTACGTTCGAGGTGGTGATGGAAGGAGGCGATTCATGACCGAAGGGACGGTGCTGAAACTGTGGGTGACTGAGCCACCCGAGCCGGCCGTACGGCAGACACTGGAGCGACTCGGGCGTGCGCCGGACGTGGTGCGCGTCGCGGTGATGCCCGACGTACACCTGGCCGCCGGTGTCAGCAATGGCGTGGCCGTCGCGACGGAGCGGCTCATCTACCCGCTGGCCGTCGGCGGTGACATTGGGTGTGGGTTCGCTGCCGTTGCGTTTCATGGCTCGGCCGCTCCATTGACGCGGCGCTCGGCGGCTGAGGCCATGTTGCAGGCTCTGCCCGCCGCGGTGCCTGTGATGCGTCACCGGCGCCGTGACGGTCTGCCGGAGCTGCGGGAAGAGCTCGCTCCCGAGCGGCTCAGCTCGTCCGCGCTGGCTGCCCGGGCGACCGGCGACGGCCGGTTGGAGTTGGGCACCCTCGGCCGGGGCAACCACTTCCTGGAGTTCCAGGAGGACGACGAGGGATGCCTGTGGTTGATGGCGCACAGCGGCTCGCGCGCCATGGGGCAGCACATCGCCGCCTTCCATGGTCGGCGTGCCAATGCGGCCGGTGGTGGCCTGGCTTGGCTGCCGGCGGACGACGACACGGGTCAAGCCTACCTCCGCGATGTGGCGTGGGCACGTGCCTATGCGGCGGAGAGTCGGCTACGCATGCTCAAGGCGGCGGCCGACGTGGTTGCGGAGTTGGTCGGCAGCGAGCCCGAGTGGACAACGTTGCTGAACACCGACCACAATCACGTTCAGGCGGAGCAGCACAGCGGGCGGATGCTGTGGGTTCACCGCAAGGGAGCCAACGTGGCCGCGCCGGGCACGGCGAACGTCATCCCCGGCTCGATGGGCACGCACACCTATCACGTGGAAGGGCGCGGTGAGGCCGACGCGCTGGCGTCCAGCTCGCACGGAGCCGGTCGGCGTCTGAGTCGCAGCGCGGCGCGGGCGCAGATTCGCCGCCAGGACCTCGCTCGGCAGCTTGCCCACGTCTGGATCGACCCGAAAACCGCGGCCCGGCTCGTTGAGGAAGCGCCGGCCGCGTACCGGGACGTGGACGCCGTCATGCGCGCCCAGCGGGACCTCGTGTGCATCGTGCGCTGCGTGCGCCCGGTGCTCTGTTACAAGGGTGTCTGAAAACCACCGCGCAGGTGTCCGGGCCGGCTGCGCGGCCTTCGCGCAGCCGGCCGGATTCACTTCCGGGAAGCACAAACGCGACGGATTGCCACCGGCGACGGCGTGGACAGCGGCTCTGGAATCACCGAGATGGGCGATGTCTGCCAGACGCCTCTTGCCCGCTCGCTTCCGCTCGGGCTCGGATGGTGCTGGCCTCTCCTTCATTCGCTCTTCGCCATTCCCCATTTCCCCCTGCCCGCTCGCTTCCGCTCGGGCTCGGAGTGGCTGAACTCTACGGCCCTGGAAGGGCCGACGTTCGTTGCCAGGGGTTTGTAACCCCTGGTGGCGCGTCGCCCACTCTCCCCATCTCTGTATTAGCTCTGGAGGGGAGGTGCATGGCGCGCCATTGTATATTACGATCTTCCGCCCCGGCGGGGCCTGATGGACTCATCACACAGGGCATGCTCCGAGGGCCTCCGCCCTGGGCTGACGACTTGCACTTCCACCGGGGCGGCGAGGGGGTTGTTGGTCTTGTGATCCCCGGTGCTGACGCGCCGGGCTACCGGTTTGCACCCCTTTCGGGGGTGAAACAGGTCGGTCGTTGTCGGTGTTCCCGTGGCTCACTGCGTCCGGCTGGTTGTTGTAGCCTCTTTGGGGTGGAGCGAACCGCTTGTCATCGGCGTGTCCGCGGATCGCACGCCTGCTCGAGCGCGCCTCAGTGCACGCCGGGTGGACGGCAAGACGGGGAACCAATAATCGTTTCGTTTCTCGTTCCGTCAGTCGTGGCAGTCCTGTGGGCAGTCGGCGGGAGTTTCCGGATCCTGGCAGTACCCGTTGCCGCACACGACCGTCGCGGGGTCAGCACAGCGTCCGTCGACGCAGTCGATGCCCTGCGGGCAACTAACCTCCCGGTCCTTGCGCACACCGCCTTCGCAGTAATACTCCCGGAGGATCTTGCTGGTTGCACACACGTCCACAAGCGTATCGCCATACTGCGTCTGCCCGACGACGAAGACGTCCAGGTCGAGCGCGTAGGCGTCCGAGTCCGTGCACGCTAACGCAATGGCCATGCAGTTCGCGTCGCAGGTTACGCCATCAGGCGGGTCACACTCTTCACCCGGTGTGACGATCCCGTCACCACAGACCCAGGTCCGCGTGACCGTGATCCTGGCAAAGCCGATGGCACGACTGCCTTCCGCGTCGCGCACGGTCGCCATTATGACGTACTCGCCCTCCGGCGCGCTGCCCAGCAGTTCGAGCTGAGCACTGCCTGAGTTTCCCCCGGAGACCTGCAGAACAAAGGGAGCCCCTGTATCCGTCTCCGGATACGACGTCACCGTCCACTCGAACAGGCCGTAGGGGAAGGCACCACCGGCAGCAGAGGCCAGTAGCAGAACCGTCTCGCCAGGATTCACCTCCGGCGTGTCCGTCGTTACGGTGATCCAAAACGCGGACACACCTGCCTGGGAGAGATCTGGTGGCGTCGTCAGCCACGGTTCGTACACCAACTTCGGCTTGACTCCGTCGCGTACCGGTGCGATGACGAGGTCCTCCGTCCGCGGCGGCGCCTGCCCCCACCAGCACTCGCTGGCATCGACATCCACGTACGCCCGGAGGCCATCACCCACATTCTGAACGTACAACGCCTCGGATCCGTTGCCGTGTATGCTGCACTGGGCGATTCTGACGTCCGCATAGGAACCATTCCAGTTCGACTCAGAGACGGAGACCGACACCCCCTGCAACCCGTTTCCGGCGATCTCCGTCCTTTCCATGAGTACATCAAGGTCCAGTCTGAGGTCGTACGCGTCCAGCCAGGGGTTGCGTGTGTAGAGTGCCACACCGCCGCCGGCATTGTCCAGGACCCGACTGTCCCTGATGGTCCACGTATGTCCGCCCCCGTAGGTGTACTGAACTATCTGGATTCCAGTACCTCCATTACCGGCGATCGTGCACTCAGCCAGTTCGTAGTGCGTGTACAGAGAACAGACCGTGTGTGCCTTGCCCGACAACTGGACACCATTCCCGCCGCACCCTGTGATGCTGACGCGCTCCAGCCTGACCGTACTGCTCGCCAGGTTCCGTTCGTATGGCCTCGTCACTCCGAACATGGAACAATTGCTGATCTTGGAATCTGCAATGATGATGGTACTCGGTTCGATCGTTTTGCACCAGTTGTCGGCCGGTATACCGAGGTAGTCCAGCAGCTCCAGCGCGTTCTGAGCGTACGTGAGCTCACAGAAGGACAGAATGCTCCCGGGGTGCAAACGGACGGAAGACCAGAAGCCCGGCGTTGGCTCCGCCGCCGTGAAGGTGATCACGCTATCGGTAGTTCCCTCAGCAACCAGACGCCCCGCAATGGCGTAGGGACCATCGAAGATGATGGTGACACCCGGCTCGATCCAGAGCGTCTGGTCCCACGCGACCTCGACGTCGCTGACGACATGGTACGTGCCGCCGCTGGGCAAACAGGCGGCAGTGTCGATTTGCGCCGGCAGATTCCCAGGGGCGATGTCCGTACAACTGACGTAACACTGGTGACCTTCACATACCTGTCCGTCAGGGCAGTGGTCGGAGCTGACACACTCGACACACTCACCGGATGTACTGTCGCACACGCCTTCGGGACAGTCCGCATCGACCGTACAGCCTGTGGGGGCCGCCGGATCGTTAACAACAGTGACCGTCACGGTGGCAGTCGCGGTGGTCCCATTGGAATCTCGGGCGGTCACGGCGTAGACATAGGCGCCGGGCACGGCATCCGTCGAGAAGACCACCCAGATAGTCTGGAGATCGTCGACGTGCCTTGTCGTACCGTCGGGCATGGTGACCGCCCAGCTATACGCAGCGGTTCCGACTGCGTTGACGGCCGTCGCGCTCAACAGAACCCGTTCTTCGGTCGGGTTGGTGAGCAGTGTTTCGCTGGCTGCGGCAGTCACCGTAAGGGGACCGGTATGGCCCTCAGTGCCGAGTTGCTGTACGAGCTCGGCGGTATCAGCGCGTATGGTAGGGCCGTAGAAACGCAGGTATGACGCGCGCAGGTCGTGGATCTCTGGAAAGAGGAGGTTGCCGGAGAGGCCGGGGACCACTTGGGGATGGTGCCCCCACAGGTACTCCTGGGCCGGCTGCGAGTCGTCAAACAGAGATACGATGTCCTCGTCGAGGTTCCAGAGCTGCAAGGCGGCCCACAGAATGGTGTCATTCAATGCGTCGAGCACGCTGGCGTCTGCTGACTGACGGATGTTGAATTTCCGGACGCGAATGCCCCGCTCAATGGCCTGTCGGTAGTCCGCAGGACACCCGATGGCCGCCACGCCGACCGACTTGAGCAGCGTCTCCTGGGCGGTTGAGTAGTCCGGAGCCCAGGACGTGTAGTTGGCCCACAGGAGGTTCAGAGCCTGGACAATCTTGAAGTTGCCCTGCGAGTGGCCGATAAGCAACACGCCATATCCTTCGTTGAGGTGTTGCGCGATCCGGACGGCCAGCGTTCCTATGTCGCCCCCCCGCTCGGCCGCGAAGGTCGGGTTGCCAAACCACTCGAGCACCTTCTCGAACATGGCCTCCGGGGCGTCGGTTCCGATTCCGACAAACAACGCGCACGTGGCGCCCAGCGGCGGATTCGCCGTAAAGAAGAACGGGCATATCCTCTGGCCCCAGAAGGACCTCTGCTCGTTCTCAAAACTCGTGTTGTAGTGGAGGCCAACCCCGGTCAGGCGGTCGATGCGAGAGCCCGAGGGGCCGTGCCTCAGCAGGGTGTCCAAAGCCATTTGGTGGGCCTCAGCCTCTACGAAAGAGGTATTGATGCCGTTGACGTAGATCCCTACAACGGGCGACGTGTCACCGGCTGCTGAAAGCTGCTGCGCTTTGGCTACACCGTTGTCGGACTCAAGCCAGAAGACTGTGTCTCCGAGGGATTCCTCAAGGTCCTGGTACGCCTCGAGGTCCTCAGGCGTCTGCAACTCCTGGGCTGCCGCCTCAAGAAGCGTGTCGGGAGCGCTCTCGGGGTCAGCAGCGTACAGCGCCCGGGCAGCTTCGTGGAAGGCCTGCAGCGATCCCGAAGCGTCTCCACCGCTCGCACTCGCATCCAGGGCGGCCCGGAACGCAGATCCGACGGACTGCGGCGGGGCGCTGCCAGCGTCGTCGCCGTCTCCAGCTCCCCCTGCTCCACCTCCGCCCCCTCCGGCAGTCGGGCCTGAGCAGCCTGCTGGAATCGTAGCCATGACAAGCACGGCAAGCCTGACCCACGTGGCCCAGCCGAAACGGAGCATAGCGTTGACCTCCTTACTTGCAGCGGCGGCTCCACTCGTAGCTTCCGTCGGAACGCCCGTGGCACTTCGGGTAGCACGTGGGCCGCACGATGATTGGACCTCAATGTAAGAGCTTCGCTCGCAATTACCTGGCCACTTTACCGAGTAACAATGCATACAGGAGCGCCTGCGGCGACGTCGAGTGGTATCGTAACCGATAGGCTGTCCCGACGCAAGGGCTTCCTGGCTTCCGTGGCAGTCGCGCGCGCAACCGAAGCGTAGGGTCCCGCCTATCTGAATCACCGTGTGCCATTCAGCGCCGCCGATCCTGACCGTGATGGCCAGGGAGCGGCCGCATCCCACCAGCGGCGCGCGGTCACGCACCCCGATTCAGATATCATCAGAAAGCAGCTCCTGCAGTAGGTGACGAGTGGGCGAGGACCCATAACCTGACTATGTTGTCGTCTAAGTGAACAGGCGGCATAGTCGACGTGGCTTGAGAACTTGCCAGGATCGAGAACGCGCGGCATTCTGCTGGTCGCTAGGAACGAAGGTCGTCTCCACGGATGCCAGCGGTGGCTGCCACAACACCACGAGCAGCGAGCGGCAGGGTTTCGAAGCGGCCACAGAGGCGCAACACGCGGTTCGGGATCAGCGCGAGGAGCGGGCCT
Organism: Planctomycetota bacterium; assembly: GCA_029558835.1. GTDB lineage: Bacteria > Planctomycetota > Phycisphaerae > UBA1845 > UBA1845 > JAKQDH01. Next base: position 55,161 of record JAKQDH010000179.1, read on the forward strand.
GACCAAACCACCGTGCGCGATTCCGCGCTGGCGATCGGAACCGCAGCCGCAGGGGAGCGGCGGCGCCACACTGTCTGGGGCGCGTGTTTGCGCACGCCCATTCAGGTGGCCGGAAGATGCTCCTGGCGGCCCTGGAGGACGGGGTAAACGTCTACGTGCGACGCCAGCGCTTCGAATGCGGCGGCGAGCAGGACGGGTACGGGCTGACCGTACGCAGCTACCGCAACGGGCCTATGCGGCGGCGGCTGACGCCGGGCGGCGAGACGATGCCGTTAAGCGTCGCGCGGGTCTGTAACATTCCGCCCGGCAGCTTGCCCACGTCTGGATTGACCCGAAAACTGCGGCCCGGCTCGTTGAGGAAGCGCCGGCCGCGTACCGGGACGTGGACGCGGTCATGCGCGCCCAGCGGGAGTTGGTGCGCATCGTGCGTTGCCTGCGCCCGGTGCTGTGCTACAAGGGTGGCTGAGGATTGCCGCACGGGTTCTCTGGCCGGCTGCGCGGCTATCGCGCCGCCGGCCAGATTCGTCACGACCGCGAAGCGCGGACACCCGCTGATTGCCGCCGGCAGTGACGCCGGGCAGCCACTCTCGCGGAGGCCAGCGATGTCTACCTGAAGCGTCCTGCCCGCTCCGCTCGGGCTTTGACAGTCGCGCCGCGGGCGGAGCCCGCCCCACGTCTTCCTCTTGCCTCTTGCCTGCCGCTTTCGCTATTCGCTCCTCGCCATTCGCTATTCCCCCTTGCCCCCTCGCTTCCGCTCGGGCTCGGAGTGCGTGCGACTCTGCGGCCCTGGAAGGGCCGAACTTGGTAGCCCAGGGTGGCAACCCGGGGAAAGGGGTACTGACCTCCTAATCAACGTGAGGCCCAGTGGGGCGGCAGACGTGAACACGGTTGCGTGTGATGTGTCACCCACGGTTACCCCGCCGGGGCTTGACTGGATCTGCTGCGGTTCCTGTCCGAGGGGGACGGCGCCGCCTGACTACTGACTGTTGCCACTACCGCGGCTTGGCTGCTGACTGCTGCCACTACCGCGGCTTCGCTGGACGGGCGACCGGCGTCGGCGTAGGCTGTGCACCGGTGATGGACCGAGCAAGGGGGTCTGAGAGGGAGGTACAACTATGGCCCAGGCAGGTAAGCTCAGTGTGAAGGCGATTCTAACGGGGTTGCTCGTCGATGTGGTGGGGAGCGTGGTACTGCTGGTGGTCATCGGGGTGGTCGTCGGACTGTCGGTCGGCGCGGATGCGTCGGCCGGGTACTCGCGGCTTGCCCAGGACGCCATCATCAAGCAGAAGATCGAGCGGATCGCCGCCGGGCCGACGTTCCTGGGCCTTACGTTTTTCCTGGCTGCGCTGTTGACTGTTCTGAGTGGATTCGTCACCGGCAAGCTGGCGCGCGGGCGTGAGGTGGTGAACGCGCTGGCGATGGGCGTGGTGCTCGTCGTGCTGGGACTGATCGTATGGGGGCTGTCTCCCTCGACCTTTGAGCCAGTCCCTTTGTACTACATGGTGGCGGGCCTCCTGGTGTGCATTCCGGCCGCCGTGTTAGGGGGCTCCTGGGTGCAGAAACGCGCTGCCGCCACCCGTAGGCCGGAGTCTGCGGAATCGGCGTAATCTGCGGACAGAAACGCAACGGCGGCCCGTCTGATGCTGGCGGCCGGCCCTTCATTCGCTAATCCCGGCGGGCGGCGCCCGCCCTGCGCCTTCCTCATGCCTGTTGCCTCTTGCCTGCCGCTTTCGCTCGCGCTCGGACATCGTCCAGGCGCGTGGACCTCTGGCAAGGGAGCTCTGCTCGGCGGATAATGGGGCCCGCCCCGGGTGCCCGTCGGCGTTGGGCGCGGCACACGGATGATGCGTGGACTGCCTCCATGCTGACGATGGATCGGACGAGGTTGAAGCTCGTGACGGCCGTGGCACTATGTGTCCTGGCGGGGGCATTTGTCGCGTATGAACTCCTCGCCGGGGCCGATCCGCTCGCCGAGGTGCCGGATCGGGAGGACCTGCGTTCCGCCTGGGCGTGTGTCGCGTGTGGGGAAGTGTTCTGGCTTACCCCACGCGAAGTTGTCGACTGGCAACGGCGTCCGCCCCGATCGCCCGGCGGTGCGTCGCGTCCGCCGGCGCCTGACCGACCTGATGGGGAGCGGCGTTTGCCGGCGGGGCGCGCGCCGGTGGCGATCGATGGGGAAGAGGCGGAATCCACCTCGGAGGACACCTCGATCCGCACGCTCCGGATGACATGCCCGCGCTGCGGCAAACCGGCCGTCGAGAGAGCACCCGTGTGCCCGCACTGTCGCATCGCGTTCGCCCCCTTTCGTGACTCGCAGCCGCAGGTGTGCCCGCACTGCGGGTGGGACCCGAGGTCGCCACAGCATGCCGAGCGGAAGGCACAGCCACCGCCGTCCCGGAGCAGGCCCGGGGAGCGACGTGCGCGGCCGGCGCAGCCTAGGGATCGGCAGGAACCGCCGGTCGAGCGTCCGTCGCGCCCCGGCGAATCTCGTCCCTGAGAAGGTGGTGTTGCGTTCGTCTTTGCCAGATGCGCGCTCCCGGCCTATACTCTCGCCGAAGTGATGGTGCCGGCGTCGGTGGCTCTGCTCCGGGCGAATATGCGAGAAAACCCTTTCACGTGGCTGGCCCAGGTTGGTGTACTGGAGGAATTCCGGTCCTTCGTGCAGCGCGCCATCGATCGACCGTGGGTGACGCTGATCGAACTCCTGCTGATCGGCATCGTCGTATTCGTGGTGCTGCGGTTCCTTCATGGGACCCGTGGCGCACGCCTCGTGCGTGCGGTGCTGATCATTCTCGCGGTCAGTTTCGCCGTGGTACGCCTCGTGGCGGAACGCTTCGCCTTCGACCGCATCAACGTTCTGTACCCGTATTTCGTCCTGGGCGTGTTCCTTGGATCGCTGGTGGCGTTCCAGGCCGAACTGCGCCGCCTGCTCATGCGCGTGGGCGAGGGGGGCTGGTTCCAGTGGTGGACGCGGCCGTCGGGGCAGGTCGTTGAGCCGCTGGTGACGACCGTCGAGTGGCTGGCCACGCGCAAGATCGGCGCCCTCATCGCCATCGAGCGCACGACCCAGATCGGGGCCGTGATCGAGTCGGGGATTCGCCTGGATGCGCGAGTGTCGGAGGAACTGCTCGAGACGATCTTCTGGCCGGGGACGCCGCTGCACGATCTTGGGGTAATCATTCGCCATGACCGGGTCGTGGCGGCCGGCTGCCAGTTTCCGCTGGCGGAGTCCGGTGACGTCGACCGCTCGTTGGGCAGTCGGCACCGGGCAGCCCTGGGGATGAGCCAGGAGGCCGATGCCTTCGTGATTGTCGTGAGCGAGGAAACGGGGACGATCTCGGTCGCCTCACGGGGTCGGCTGCGTCGCGGCCTGACGCCCGAGGGGCTGCGCGACTTACTCCTCGCCGAGTTGGCGGTTCCCAGAAAGGCAGGCGATAAGCCGGAAACGCCGAAGCCGGCTTCCTGACAACCCGTTGAGGAAGTAGCGTCGGCCCCTCGTGGCCGACGTAGACGTCCCTGGCGCGGCGCACGCGGCGGGGGCCACGCTCCGCGCACGGCCGATTGACGGGCGTCCTCGGCACCCTTCGATGGGTCGCGGGAACCCTGAGCATCCGGCGGTGGGTGTCCCCAGCGATGCCCACCTCAAGGCAGGAGACGAAACCATGGAGAACCTCAAACTGCTCAGCACCACCGCGGTGTTGACGCTGCTGATCTGGGTTACTGCCGACAGCCTCGTCAGCGAGACGGTCACCCTCAGTGTCGTCCTGGACGTGCGGCCGGCCGAGTCCACCTCCGGCATGATCGTGGAGGTGGAGCAGGACGCTCGACGAGTGCAGATCCAAGTGGCCGGCCCCCGCCGAATCGTGGAAAGTCTGGGAGCCGGATCGCCCCCCCGGGCGCGAGTTCAACTCGCCGATCGCCCGACGGGTCAGTTTGCGATGCAGCTCCTTGCGCCGGCCATCCGGGAAGCGCTCGTTGAGCAGGCTCCCGATTTCCGCAAAGTCCAGGTTCTGGCCGTTCAGCCGAGCACCATCTCGGTGCACGTTGACCACATCGTGGCGAAGCGGTTGGCCGTTACCGCCAAGCGCCTGACGCTCGGCTACGACGCCCCGCCACAGCTCTCGCGGAACTCAGTCACGGTGCGGATGCGGGAGAGCCTGTACCCGCAGCTCCTGGAGTCCGGGCAGCCGCCGGAGATCGACATCGCACCGGAATTCGAACGACTTGTGCGCGACCAGGCTCCAGGAAACAGTGTATCTATTACCGTGGCACTGGACGTGCAGCCGTTCGGTCCGGATGCGGAGATCATCCCCGACACCGTACGTGTGACGGCCACCGTTCAGGCACAGCGGGCGACGGAGGTGATTCCGACCGTGCCCATACTTCTGGCGGTGAGTTTCGCGAATCTGGAGCGGGCCTATCGGGCGGTGACGGCCGATGGAAGCACACTAGTAACCCGTCCAGTCAAGGTGACGGGGCCGCCGGAGGCGGTCGCCCGTCTACGACGGGGAGAAACGCGGGCCTACGGCGTCATCCAGCTACGTGATGCGGACTTGGCGCGTCCCGACATGCCACTACTGGGAACACCGGATTACGTCCTGCCGCCGGGGATTCGCCTGGCCGACGAGCCGGAGCCGATCGAGTTCCGGCTGGTTCCGATCAGGCCGGGAGGGTAGGCCCCGGGCCTGCGGCACTGGCAGAAGACGCGCCGACCCGTCGGGGTGGCGGCGGTCCCAGGCGCCTTAGTGCATGTGCATCGGTTGCCACCGATCCCGGAAGGTCGCGCGGCTGTCGGATCCGCCGGGTCCCCACGGGGGTGGCGGAGCTTGACGCTGGGAGGGGCAACGCGGCGGATCGGTGTCCGGAGGGGAAAGGGTGGCCGGCGGGTGGAGGAAGCCGCACGGGCGCGGTTTTCTTTTCCGGGTGCTTGACAAGGCGACGGGGCGTGCTATTCTTGTCCCTGCGGTGACCATACGTGCAGGGCAACACCCGTTCCCATTCCGAACACGGTAGTTAAGCCTGCATGGCCGATGGTAGTCGAGAGGCGAGAGTAGGTTATCGCCGCGCTTTTTTAAATGCCCGCCGACCCCGGCGGGCATTTGCTTGCGCGGTGGTTGGCGGACGTCACGGGCGGCGGCGACTGCATCGTGGAGGAGTCGGCAGGATTGCCGCTCTGATCAGCACGCGGTGTAAGGTAGGGCGCGACATAGGCTTTGTTCCACCGGTAGCCGAGGATGTTGCGGTGCTTTCCGCGGTGCCCGGTGGCGCGCATGTCGGCGGTCCAGCAGACTTGCTCGAGGTGGGCGCGTTGCGTGGGGTCGGGGGCGGCCTTGGGGAGGTCGAAGCCGGTCTTGCCGGCGGATGCCACTTTTCGCCGGTCCATTGTGCCGAAGAGTCGGGTTCCCCAGCCGAGGATGAGCCAGTCGGACGGGCAGTAGAAGAGCACCAACTTGCCGTCGATGTGGGCGAGGGCCGTGCTCAGATCATAGTCGGGGCTGACGGCCGGCTGGACCATGAGCACGTGGCGCACGTGTACATCGTCGGGCAGTGCTTCGGTGACCATCAGGGCCACACCGCCACCGCCGGAGTAGCCGACCAGGTCGATGGGGGCCGCAGGGTGTTGTGCGCGGTAGGCAGCGATGCGCTCGGCGACGCCGGCCGCGTCGCGGCGATTGCGCTCGTAAGACATCAGGTTCACGAGCAGCCCGAAGGGGCGGTCCCAGTCGTGAATCTCGATGTCGGCCGTAACGCCGGCGTCGCGGAACGCCCGGCACGCCCTGGCCACCGAGTGTTCGCCGCCTTCGACGCCGGGGAATACCCAGAGCAAACCAGGTTCTTCCCGTACAGGTTCCACCTCACTCCGCCTGCCTGGCACTTGACACCCTGGAATGGGCAAGCCCAGCGCGGCACACATGATCCAGCGACCCACACGCATCGGCGAAGCCTCCCGCAAGGCACTCCTCGTCGTGGAGGTGCTCACACGCCTCCGCTGGCAATGCCCGGTCCTTGGAGTCCATGCTTACCAACCCGCACGACGCAGAGCCCCTGCGCCGCAAGCTGCTGGGATGGGCATCATCTTGCGAACGGTGGGGAGTGACAAGGGGGTTGCACAAGGCGGCGAGGCTCGTCTTCGGGTGTGGCCGGGGCGGAGACGGACGGCATACGCAACGGGATGCTTGGGCGCACAAGGGCCCGCCGGTCCCGTGGGTCCGGGATGCGTGCTGAGGATGAACCAGCACGTTCACCCGCGACGGTGGCCGCGGGTGAACATGGCAATGTGCAGCGCGGGCGTTCGTCTGCGCCTTTCACGCCGCCTCAGGCCGGGCCCTCTGGCGCCGGATGACCAGCACGGCGCCCAGACCGATCAGGCACACCGCGAGACCGCCCAAGCCCCAGTAGTCGGTGGCGGGCACCGTCCCCGGCGGCGGCTCGATCCAGACGACGTCCCACTGGCTGTCCGAGGCGTCGAACGCGTAGTACCAATAGGTCGTGTTGGCCGAGCCTTGTACCGCGAAGCTCGACTGATACTGCACCTGTTCGGTAAGCCCCATGCCGGTGGTCTCCCACCGCACGCCGCCGTTGGGCATCGGTGCTCCATACGGGTCGGTGTACACGAACGAGTACTGCCAGGTGCCGGTCTGCGGCGGGGCGGTGAACGTCGGCGTCACTGACGGGTTCACCATCACGTTGGTCGGGAACGCGATCACGGCGGTGTAGCGGAACGACCCTCCCGGCGGACCCCACCAGCCGTCGTAGTCCCAGGTGCTGCCGTCGAAGTCAATGTGCGAGCAATTGGCCGCGCTGCTCACTGATACGGAGTGTACGCCGGCCTGGTTGGAGCTGATCTTGACCACCTCCCAATCGGGCTGCGGGGTCAAGGTGACGTGAGCGACCAGACGCGTGGGGGGCGTGAGGTTCTCCGACCAGTAGTTGATGAGGCTGGTGCTGCTGCCGCCGTCGTAGTAGCCCCAGGCGCCGCTGGCGTACAAGGAAACCGTGGTCGCACCGGTCAAAGTCAGGGTGTAGCTCTTCCGGTTGGTCGACATGTGGGCATTCGTGGTTGCAAACCAGATGTCGCCCCCGCCGACGCCGAAGTTGAAGTTGACGTTGCCTACCACTACCTGCCAGGGGGAGTTCGGCGGGGCGGTCGTCCCCGGGTTGGCGGTGGAGTAGTAATCGGCTGCCCAGACAGCAGGACTGCAGGTCAGCAGGACACCGATCCACACGAGCGAGAGAACGGGTTTGGATGGTCGCGCACGCATACGTGTACCTCCATGGTAGTAAGGGCGGCACGACGTGGCTCCCCCTCCTGCGGGAGTGCGTTCCCGTAGGAGGCGAGCCGCTGCACCGCCGGTGGTCACTCAGGCCGCCCGTGTCACTTCACTGGCGGTCCTGTGGCGACGAATGACCAGCACAGCGCCAAGCCCGATCAGGCACACGGCCAGGATGCCCAGGCCCCAGTAGCCGGCGGCCGGGACCGCCCCGGGCGGCGGCTCGATCCGGACCATGTCCCATTGGCTGTCGGTCGCGTCGTACGCATAGTACAAGTACGTGGTCTCGGCGGAGCCCTGCACGGCCAAGCTCGACTGGTATTGGACCTGCTCGCTGAGCCCGGCACCCGCGGTTTCCCACCGCACGCCGCCGTAGGGCATCGGTGCGCCGGACGGATCCGTGTACACGAACGAGAACTGCCAGGTGCCGGTCTCCGGCGGGGCGATAAGCGTCGGAATCACCGAAGTATCCACCGCTACGTTGGTGGGGAAGGCGATCACGACGGGGTAGTGGAACCCTGCTCCCGGCGGGCCCCACCAGCCCTCGGAGTCCCAGGTACTGCCGCTGAAGTCCATGTCCGAACAGAAGGACGCTGCGCTCACGGAAACGGAGTGCACGCCCGCTTGATCCGAGCTGATCTTGACCACCTCCCAATCGGGTTGCGGCGTCAAGGTGACGTAGGCGATCAACCGCTCGGGGTTATTCTCGTGCGCTCCTGAGTAGGCTGCTTCGCTCTGGCTGCTACCGTTGTCGTAGTAACCCCAGGCGCCCGAAACGGACAGCGACTGGGTGTTCCCGGTCAGGGTCAGCGTGTAGCTCTTCTGGTTCGTGGAAACGTACCGGTTGGTCGTAGCGAACCAGATGCTGCCCCCACCCGCAGGAAAGCTGAAGTTCACGTTGCCCGCCACCAGGACCCAGTGCCCGCCCGGCGGCTTCGTCGTGCCCGGATCGGCCAGGGCATAGTAGTCCAACGCCCAGGCTCCGGGGCATATCACGAGGGCGGCGCCGATTGCCGTCAGCGCCAGGATCGCCTTGGAGAGTCTCGTGTGCATGCTCGTCCTCCTTCGTTGAGATTTGCGTGTTCGACATGAGTCCGTATCGTTCCCCGCGCGCGGACACCATCGTCATGCGTCAACAGGGTCGCCTTTACTTCGGGCTTCGTGTCGCAGTCCGCGGGGGAGATGCTTGCCGTTGCGGCTTGCCTGGGCATTGCCGAGGGGGCGGGCCAGGGGTGTGTCCGACCCGTCGACTCCGCCGGCACCGAGCCTTTCTGAACGGGCGCCCGCGCAACGGTCGGCCGGCGCTGCGTCAATCCGATACGCTGCCCCTCGCCGACTGACGGGGACAGGGCGCCACCTTCGCAAAGCCCAATGACATGGCGTCATCGAAACGACCGTCCCATAGTGTACCACAGTGGTGTGCCTGAGGCAAGGCGCCGGTGTTGCGGCCGGCTTCGGCCGTACGCCAGTTGACCGCGATACGGTCCGGGTCACGAGTGTTACACAGTGGCACTTCTCGGGCGTCTCCCCACGGCTGCCGGCGGACGGGGCTTCTTATCGGCCGGGGGATTGCGGCGGGGCCCGCGTGCGGCGGTCGCAAAACGTATAGTTGACTTTGGGTAAGCTGGCGGACGGCAATCTGGCGGGGATCAGGTTGTCGCCGGTCGGGCCGGCCTAATGCGCGGGGGACTATGGGATGAGCGTGGTCAGTGCCGATCTGCTGCCGCCGCCACTACCCCCGCCGGAGGCCTCGATCGCGGAAGCCTTCGCCACGGTCGATGCCCGCATGGGTGCGTGGTCCCATGCCGTGCAGGAGGCAGTCGCCGTACTGGCGGCGCGTGAGGAGCGCCAGGCGGAGTACGCTCGCCGGGTTATCGGCTACGCGGCGGCGTTGCGCGGCGTGCTGGACCGGATGAGGACGCGAATGAGCGAGGCGCGCTCGGCACCGCAGCGTGCGGAGCGTTGCCCCGACGATCACGATGGCGAATCGAGAGCGCTGAACGACGCGCGGTGACGTACGCGAGAAGAAGGGCAGGCGATGCACCGGCAGGCCAAACCAACGGTGAGCGCGGGGACGCAGGACGCTGAGGTCGGCGCGGCGGGGCTGCAAGCCCTCGGGCGGGACGTCATCGCTGCGCTCCAGACCGTGCGCGAACTGCTCGAAGCACGGGCGGACGTGCTCGAAGCCAGCCGGGCCGCTCTCGAGGAACATCACCACCGCCTGAGCGCGGAAGCCGAGCGGCTGGCGGCCCAGGAGTCGGAGCGGTCGGCCCAGCTCGAACAGCGGGAGGCCGAGCTGGGTCGACGTGAGCGCCTGCTAGAGGAGGTCAGTGTCCGGGGTTCGGAGCTGGAGACGCAGTGGGCCCAGCGCGAGCGGAGCCTGACGGAGCAGCAGCGGGAAGTGGAGGCCCGGCTGGCGGAATTGCGGGCCCAGCAGACCGCCCAGCAGCAGAACGAGGAAACGTTGCAGCGGCGCGAACTGAGCTTGCGCGACGAGCAGGCGAAGTTCGAGACGGCCGCAGGCGAGCTGGAGACGGCACGCCGGCGTCTTGCCGAGGAGCAGGCCGAATGGGAGGCGACGCAGGGCGAACTGCGTCAGGCACGCCAGGACCTCGAACGCGGGCGAGCGGAGCTGGACCAGGAACGCCGGAAACTCGAGCAGCAGGAAAGCGACGTGGCTGCCCAGCACGCGGCGCTCGCGGAACAGCAGGCTCAGCTCGCGAAGCAGGAGGCGACCCTGGCAGAGGAGCAAAATGCCCTCGCCGCCGAGCGGGAGGTCTTGAACCGCGCGGAAGCGCAGCTCAAGTCGCAGGCGGGCGATGTAGCGGAGCAAACGGCCGACCTCGAACGACGGGAGAAGCAGTTCGAAAGCCAGCACGCGCAGCTCGCCGCGCTGCAGCGTGAATGGCAGGAGAAGATGGGCGAGCTGGAGGCGGCGCAGGCGGCTCTTGCCGATCTGCGCGGGCAGTTGGAGCGGGAGCTGGCCAAAGTGGCCGAGCAGCGCAACGACGTGCTCACCAAGTGCGAGCAGGGCGGCACGCCTTCCGGGAAGGGAGGCGACGCGACTGGCGAGGCGCTGACACCCGCCCAGCAGGCGGCCCGGGAGTCGGTCGAGCGCTTCCAGAAGCTCTGCCGGGACGCGCGGCGCCGCGCCATCGGCGCCGGGTAGACGCCGGGTCGCCCTGGGGGACGGGTGGCCCAGGTCCTGTGGACCTGGGGGACTGATGAACGACGCACGCGTGCCCGCGTGGAAAGGCCCCGTGCCGCGCGACTGCTGTCGCGGCGAAGCGCGGCACGCGGCGGGGCGTAAAGCCCCGAGACCTTTGCGTCGGCCACGGGGGGCCGACGCTACCGCGGTGACGGATTGCCGAATGACGCTATGCAGCAGCCCTGCCGCAGGAGCGGGGCGGAACCCGAGGGACAAGCTATGGGTTTGAAACTGTTCTCGCGCAAGTCAGAGAGTACTTGTCCTGCGCCTTCTCCGTTGGCGCCGGTCGCGCGGTCGGAGTACGACCCGGCCGGGGCGGTGGCGTTGGCTGAAGATCCGGTCGCGCGGGCGCTGCAGCTGGAGCGTTACGGCCTGCTGCTGCGCGAGCCGCAGCGTTGGGCGGGTTCGCCCGGCGCCGACGAGGCGTTGCGGGCGGCCGGCCGGGCCGTGGATGACCAGTTCGCGTTGGTGCCGGACGGCTTCGTTGCCCTGCCCCAGAGCGTGTACGACTACCCCGGCGCGCCGGAACTGGACTGCGAGACGCCAGCGTTTCTACTGGCCAAGTACGCGGTTACCAACGCTCAGTTCCAGAAGTTCGTGGACGCCGGCGGGTACGAGGAGCTGGAGCTCTGGCCGCAGGACGTCTGGCCACACCTCATTGATTTCAAGGACCAGACCGAGCAGCCCGGCCCGCGCTTCTGGCGCCGTGGTCGGCATGATCGTCGGCGGGCGGATCATCCGGTCGTCGGCGTAAGCCACTATGAGGCGTCCGCGTATGCGCAGTGGGCGGGTTATCGGTTGCCCACCGAGGCGGAATGGCAGATGGCCGCGAGTTGGCGAATCCGCAGCAGTGCCCACGTGTGGCGGCGGTATCCGTGGGGCGACGCGTTGGAGCTGCGGCGGTGCAACCTGTGGGCGTCGAGCGTCGGGGACACGGTTCCGGTGACGGGTTACCCGCAGGGGGCGGCCCCCAATGGTGTGCTGCAACTGGTGGGCAACGTCTGGGAGTGGACGGCCTCCGATTTCGCGGTGATTGACGAGAACGGGCAGCCGGTCGTCGGCGACATGCTGATGAAGGCGGTGCGGGGTGGGGCATTTGACACGTACTTCCCCGCACAGGCGACCAGTGCGTTCCGCACGGGCGTGGCCTGTCTGATCCGGGCGCACAACGTCGGGTTCCGCTGCGCGCTGGACTTGCAGACGAGGCAGGGTGAAGCGGGCTGAGGAAGTCATCAGTCATCAGTTATCAGTTGTCAGATTGCAGTTGTTAGCGTTCCGCTTTCGGCTGGCAGCCGGGAACTGACAACTGAGGACTGAAAACTGATAACTGGAAGCTGACAAGTTCCAGCAAAGGTACGGCGGGCCGTACCTGCTGATCGCCGCTGTGAGAGGGTCAACACGTGAGCACGACCTACGCTACGACGCACGGTACGACTTGTCTGATCTGCGCGACAGAGAACCCGGCCGACGCGGCGCTGTGCGCTACTTGTGCCGCGCCCTTGGCACTGGTGCGGGACGTGGCCGCCCAGGAGCGGGAACCGCGCATCGTCAGCGTCATCGGGGAAAGCAACGTCGGCAAGACGGTGTACCTGGGCTTCCTGCTGGACATGCTGGCGCAGCGGGCGGGCAGCTTCGAGGCCGTGCCGAAGGGGGCCTACTCCGTCGATTTGCAGCAGAACGTCATCATCCACATGGCTCATCGCATGTTCCCGCCCAAGACGCCGATGGAGGCCAACCAGTGGTACTGGGCGTACTACCAGGTCTGCCGGCGGGACCGCAAGGCGAAATGGGTGGACCTGGTAATGCCGGACATGGCCGGCGAGTCGCTGGCGGCCGAGGTGGCCAACCCCGAGACCTTCCGCGTGATCCGCGATCTGGTGGGCAAGTCGGCGGGCCTGATGCTGCTGGTTGATGCGGCCCAGGCGGCCAACGGGGCGTCGCAGCCGGACTTCTTCGCCGTCAAGATGCTCAGCTACGTGGACTCGCTGCGCGGCGGCAAGGCCGACGAGCGGGTGGAGACGCCGCTGGCGATCATCCTCTGCAAGGGCGACTACTGCCCGGAATGCTTTGACGACCCGCGCCGGTTCGCGCAGGCGAACCTGAACCGCGTGTGGAACCTGTGCGAGAGTCGGTTCTCGAACGTCGAGTTCTTCGCGTGCAGCGTGGTGGGGTCGCTGGCGTACGCGACGGCCGGCAACAACGGGGAATACGTGGTGCCGATTCCGTTGCACACCGCCCTGCATGGGGTGTTGGAGCCGTTTCAGTGGATCGTCGACCGGATCTAAGCAAGGTGAGACCGGCGCCGCCGGGGCTCCCGCGTGGACAACCAGGGGCCGCGCCGCCGGTGCCGCTTGGTCCGCCGGTGATCGGACCCAAGTCGCGACCGGTGACGCCGGTGACGCCGGCGCCGCCCGTTGCGCCACCGGCGTCAACAGGCAGGCCGCTTGTTCCGCCGCGCCCGGCCGTGCCCCATCCGCCCGCGCAGCCCGTGCCGGCACCGCCGGGGATCCCGCGCAGCGCTCGTCTTGCGAGCGTCATCCCGGGCGCACCGCCGCTACCCGCGCCGCAGCCGTCGACCGGGTGCGTACTGGCGGAGCAGGCGATCTTCACGTCGCTGCCGTCGGTCATGGGGGAGGGGTATCGCATCGTGGCCGTCAGTGCCGGGTTGCGCCCGAACGAGAAGACCGAGATCACGCGGCGTTGCCCGTCGCACGAGGGGTTATGCGACCCCGGGCCCGACGCGGTGGGGTTGCTGACGTTCGCGCTGGCGGGGGGACGTTACTGTGTGGGGCACGCGCGGAAGGCCGGGCTGGAGCACACCGGCAGGGGCGGGGAACGCATCCTGACGCATTCCGTCGTGCTGGACCGCGAGGCGTTTCGTCAGTTTGACTGCGACCCCTTACGCGTGCATGCCGTTCTGGCGCAGGTGCGGCTGCCGATGTTGAGCGGCGAGGCGGCTCAGGCGCTGCCGCAGCTTGCCCTGCCGTTACACCCGGCAGTAGGGGGGCGGAGCCGGTCGTGGACGGGGGCCGGGCTGACGCTCGTGGGCGAGCAGGATCGCGCAGGGTTGGCGATCTTCGTGTCGGAACTGCTTCGCCCGGACGCGGTCCCCTGGATCGTCGTGGGCGTGCAGTCGCCGCTCGCCTGGTTGGAGTTCGTGCTGGCGGCCCTGCCGCTGGCGCTCCGCGAGCGACTCTCGGTGTCGGTGGGGATACGCTATGCCCTGGCGCGGCAGGTGCAGATTGCGCTCATTCCGCCGGATGATGGGCAGACGCAACGGGTGATTCGCGGTCACAGCGTGCGCTGGTTTGACTGGCCGGTGCCGCCCGCGGATGCCGGTATGCCGTGCACCGCGTGGATCAATCTGGTGCAGCGCTGGCTGCGTGAAGGGCGCCGGGATGAACTCATGCGTCTGACCGAGGTCATCCCCGCGGGCGTCGGGCCGGTTGGGCTGGAGCGCCTGGCCGACATCGCGGAGGACTACGATCAGCTCGAAACCGTCCGCCGCATGCCCAACCCCGGCGTCCGCGAGCGGATCCTCCAGAAGTACGTCGGCTACAGTCCCGCCAACGCGGCGGAGGCACTGCTCGTCAAGCCGATCTGGGAAGCCGGTCGGCCGGCTGCGTCTTGACCTTGCATTTCCTTCGAGGCAATCCACGCAACTGAGCAGCTCCACCGAACGGCCATACCGGCTGGCGGTTTAGGGTGGCATGGCCAAGCGCAGCGCCGCCATGCGCTCGTCTGGACACGCGTCGCCGCGAACCCGGCATGCCGGCGCCTTTGGCTTGGGCATGTCACCCTGCCTGTCCCACTGCCCCCTTCTGTTCAGGGATGCCGGCCTGCCTGACGCGGCGTGACCTGGGGCTTGGGCATGGCACTCCGCCGGCCGCAGCCCGCTGCCTGGTGCTCCGGCGTGACGCCCGGTGGTCGTCGCAGTTGCAGCAGCGTGCCGTGGCTGCCCGCGCCCACTGGTGAGCGCCATTTCGCAACGTTGACATTCCCGCCCCTGCCGCTACAAGTACGCACTTCCCGCGCTCCGTGGGGCAGCGTGGCGAGCCGGGAAACAGGCAGGCCGGAGGTATCAGGTTCATGACGGACATAACGCATTCCCTGCTTCGCACGCTCGGCTCGCTGTGGCTGGCGGCCGTCATTCTGGTGTTGCTCTCCATTGCGATGGCCTGCGCGACGGTGCATGAAGCGGCGCACGACACGGAGCACGCGCTGGCGGCGTTCTACAAGTCCAACTGGTTTGTGTCGTTGTTGGGTCTGTTGGGCGTGAACCTGCTCGCTTCGATTCTGGTCCGCTACCCATTCTCGCGGCCTCAATTCGGGTTCCTGGTGACCCACGTGGGCATTCTGGTGACGCTGGGCGGTGCGTTGGTTACCGAGCGCTGGGGCACCAACGGACGGATCGGCTTCCTCGAAAGTGAGACGGTGACCGCGTTTGCCGACGCCGACCGGTCGACCGTCGTGGTGACGAACCTCAAGACGAAGGCCGTGACCGAGTGGCCGCTGGAGGGGTGGGCGTTTCAGGCCGTTGAGGCTGTGGATCGGCCGCGAACCGTGCCCCTGACGATTGAGGGGACCCGCCTGGCGGTGGAGCGTTACCTGCCCGATGCCCGCGTGACGGAAGAGGTCGTGGACGACAATCCGCTGCCGGCACCGGCGCTGGAGGTGTCGCTCTCGGGCAATGGCACGGACGGACCGGTGTGGCTGCCGGCCGGGCAGGATGTCCGGTTAGGTTCGCTCGTGGCGTCGTTCCGGGTTGTGGACCGGACTGAGTTGGAGACGCTGCTGGCCTTGCCGGGGGATGCGGCGGCATCGGAATCCGCCGGTTCCGAGATTCTCGTACGCGTCGAGGTGGAGGGGACGACGCGCGAGTTCCCGCTGCCGGCAGTGCTGGAGCAGGCGCAACCGATTGCCGAGACGGGTTACACGATCAAGGTGCTGCGTTACCTGCCGCACGCGCAGGTGGGTGCGCAGGGCGGGCTGACGAACGTCTCGGATCGCCCGGAGAACCCCGCCATCGAGGCGGAAGTGACCGGGCCGGACGGTCCGCAACGCAAGCTCGCTTTCGCCCGCTTTCCCGACTTTGGGGAGATGCACGGCGGGAGCGATGCCGGGCCGAGAGTCACGCTGGTCATGCAGACTCCAGTCGGTGCCGGGCAGGATGCCGCAGGGGCGCCGCTGCAAGTTCTCGGTACTGCCGACGGTGAGTTGTACGCGCGCTTCTGGGCCGAGGGCAAAGTCAGCGTGCATCCGATTGTGTTGGGCACGCCGCTGGAGTCGCCGTGGCACGGGCTGAAGTTCAACGTGCTGCGCCGTTTCGAGCATGCCCGGCAGCGGCAGGTCGTGGAGCCGGTGGAACCGGTGCGGGACACGCGCATGCCGGCGCTCCTGGTGCGCGTCGATGACGTTGCGGGCGCGCGTGAGGTGTGGCTGTCGAAGTACGCCGCCGCGACGATCGACCTGGACGGCGTGCCCCACCAACTGCGTTATGGTGACCGCGAGGTAGCACTCGGCTACGAGCTGAAACTGGACCGTTTTCATCTGGGGGTCTACCCCGGGGGGCGCCGGCCGCGGTCGTTCGAAAGCCACGTCACCATCACCGATCCGGCCACCGGGCAGGCGCTCAGCCGGATGATCAGTATGAACAACCCGTTGAAGTACGGGGGGTACGTCCTGTTTCAGTCCAGCTACCGTGAGGGGCAGCGCGGCGGTCGTTCGGCCAGCTTTCTGAGCGTCGCGCGCGATCCGGGTCAGCCGATCACGTTCACGGGCTACATCGCGACGCTGGCGGGGATGTTGTGGGTGCTGGTGACGCGGATGGCGTCCCACCGCCGGCGGCTGCAGGCGGTCGCGGGCGAGGCAATGCCGGCGCCGGGTGCGTTTGTCAACGTTGAGGTGCCCGCGCACGCCCCCGGGCATCCGTCGCCCCGGGTGCCGGTTGTGCTGTTGCTGTTGTCCCTGGGTTGCGTTGCGGCCGTCCACGCCGACGAGGCGAAGCTGCCCGCCTTGCTCGATCTCACGACGGTGCGCGCCCTGCCGGTGCAGCATGACGGGCGGTGGATGCCACTCGACACCGTCGCCCGCGACCTGGTGCGTTCGGTGACCGGGACGTCGGATTTCCGCGGGCAGGACCCGGTGCTCGCGCTGCTGGCGTGGACGTTCGACCCCATCACCTGGATGGACGAGCCGCTCATCCCGATCGGCAACCCCGAACTCCGGGCGGAGTTGGAGCTGCCCGCGGAACAGTCGGTATTTTCCTACAGCGACTTGGTTAACCATGACCGTTTCCGCCAACTGGTGGACGAGGCGATGCATGTCCAGGGGCGTAAGCCCGACCCTCTGGAATCCAAGGTCAGTGGCATCTATGAGAAGTTGCTCCTCTTGGACGAGGCGTTCGGTGGGCAGAGCATTCGGCTGCTTCCGCACCCGACGGACCGCCTGGCTGCGTGGCGTCCCATCGAGTTGCCCATGCGGGCGGACGCCACGCCGCGGGACACTCTGCATGAGGCGTGGAAGCACCTGCGGACGGCGTTTCTGGTCGATGACGGGCCGGCCTTCACGGCCGTGGCGCAGAAGTTGGCGACGGAACTGGCGGCCCTGCCGGCCGCGTATCGGCCGCCGCCGCAGCGCCTGGCACTGGAGCTGCGCTACAATGGTCTGAGACCGTTTCACCGGGCATCGCAGATTATGATCATTGGAGCGGCGCTTGGCGCCTTGGCCATGTGGGTGCGGAGACGCTGGTTCGACGCGCTGGCGGTGCTGGGTTTGCTGGCGGGCTTCTTCATGCTCAGCTATGGGCTGTACCTGCGCTGGCAGATTGCGGGACGCATCCCGGCCACCAATATGTATGAATCGCTGCTGTTCCTAAGCTGGGGGATGGGCGCGTTTGCGATCCTGGCCTGGTTCTTCATGCGTCTGCGGATCGTGCCGCTGACCGCCTCATTCATGGGCGCGCTGGCGCTCTACATTGCCGACGTTGTACCGGGGCTCGACCCGTTCGTCCGCCCGGCCGTGCCGGTGCTGCTCGATACGATCTGGATGTCGATTCACGTGCCGATCATCATGGTGTCGTATTCGGTGCTGGCACTGGCCGCTTTGTTCGCGCATGCGCAACTGTTCCTGCTGGCGTTCGCGCCGCGCGGACGTGGTCAACAGCTCAGTGACACCGTGGACCTGCTGCATTACTGGTACGTTCACGTCGGTTCGATTCTGCTGCTGGCCGGCATCATCACGGGCAGCATGTGGGCCGCCTCCTCCTGGGGACGCTACTGGGGCTGGGACCCGAAGGAGGTCTGGTCGCTCATCGCGTTCCTCGGCTACCTGGCGATTCTGCACGTCCGCATCGACCGGGAGCGGACGCCGAGGGCCACGTATGTGATCGGGGTGGTACTGACAGCCGCGGTCCTGCTGCTGGTTGTACGCACATGGCAGGGTGAGCTGACTGCGGGGCGCTGGCTCGGTTTGGCAGGCGGGTTGGTCGCGTTGGCGTTCGTGGTGCTGGTCCGGGGCCCGTTCGCCACGGCCGCCAAGAGCATCGCCGCGTTCTGGCTTATCATCATGACGTACGTAGGCGTCAACTTCGTGCTCGGCATCGGCCTGCACAGTTACGGCTTCGGCACGGGGGCCGTCGCCCGCTACATGTTCCTGCTGGGCGGAAGTGATCTCGCCCTGATGTTGTTGCTGGGGTTGATCCACATCGCGCGCAGCGCTCCGGCTTCCCTACCGGCGCACCGGTGACGCTGCGTGTCACCGCGGGGGCGCGGAGACCACCGACCGGAGGGAAGCACTCGCCGCTGCGCCCGGGGCTCCCTGCCGGCGCACGAAACGCTGCCTCACCGGATCGTGGCGAATCCCCACCCGCCGTGTGCTCCCCGGCCAGCCCGAAATACAACAGGCCCACCCCCGACCTGTCCGAAGGGGTGGGCCCACGCACCGAAGTACCTTCTGTTTCCTGCAGACGAGACGCCGGTCCTGACTGACCACGTGACGAACCGACCGACGGCACCTGACGGGGGGGTTCGCTTGCTCCTCGCAGGAATCGCACCCTCTGGCACGACCCTCTTGCCCGGCGAAGCGACCGCCCTTCAAGGGAACGGAGTTGACCGCCACCTCCTTTCTTGTGCCCTTGTCTCCCGCAGACGGGCCCCAACCGCCACAGCCGCCGGTCCGACCGGATGCGCCTCAGGCTGCGCGACTTCTCCCGTCCCGGTTCCCGGCCTGGTGGTGAAATGCCCCCGGCCAAGACCCGGAACGTGGGATTATAGGAGCCCACGTTCCGGCCAGGTCAAATCCCAGACGTGTTTTTTTCGCGCGCCGACCGCGATCGGCACACCGACAGGGGCCCGGGGGCGGCTGCGTTACGGTCGCGGCGGCCTGGTGGGTCCGACCTGCGGTGGAGTTTCTGAACGCTGGTAGGTGATGCTGAGGACCAGGAAGTCGCTTCCCGTGGCGTCGGGCTCGTGCAGTTCGAGCACGTGCTCGGTGGGGCTCACCAGACGCACCACGCCGCGGGTCTTCTTCTTCGTTCCGCTCCAGGCGTCGCCGTGTTCGCCGGTGAACAGGATTTGTGTGCAGTGGTCCTGGCAACTACCGAGGCTCCTGGTGATGGCCGTCGAGGTCGTGTCCACCCAGACCGAGGTGTACTTCTGTTCGAACGTGTCGTACCCGTACAGGGCGAGGCCCTGGAAGGGCAGGCCAAGGTTGCCCCCGTCAAACTCCTCCAACAGGAACCTGTTGCCCAGGACCCACCGGCGGGTGGCTGTGCCTTCGGAGTCCACCGCGGGTGTGTCCGGGCTCATGCGATACCGCACCTTAGTCTTCCACGGCCCGGCCATTTGGTTGAGCAGCTTGTGTTCCTCGCCGGGCATGGCATGCCGGACCCACGTCTCGATCAGGGTGTCCTGGTCGTCCTTGTTGTCCCTTTCCGGCCCGGGTACGCCCGCAACGTCGGGGTGTTGCTCGGTTCCCTCTTGGGGGGGGAGTGGGGGTGCGGATGACGCGGGGGGCGACGTCGGTTGCTGTGATGTCTCAGGGCGGTCAGCGTATGCCATCCGCGGTGGGTGATCAGAACCGCGACCGTCAGGGACCGGATAGGCTTCAGCGCCGGTGGTGCCTGGCAGCGCATACCCAGTGAGCGGCCCGGAGTGCCACGATGACCCGACCTGGGACAGCGCCAACGCGCTCACCGCCAGCATCACAAACGATGGCAGAACGAGGCCCGTGCGAAACATTTGCGGTGCTCCTTTCGACGGGTGGTGGCGACAAGACCCACCTCATGCTACGGCGGGCTCGTGTTGCCGGGAAGTCAACGCCGTTGCGCTGCTCGCTCGCCCGGCAGACAGGAGCCCGCCGCATCTTTCGGGCCAGTGGCCCAACTGGCGGGTAGAAGCCCGCCCTACGCCTTCCTCTTGCCTCCTGCCCCTTGCCTGCCGCTTACGGCAACGCCGGAAGCTGCTTGCCGAAGTACGCCTCCGGGTACGGCGACGCCCCGTTGAGCAGGTTGATCAGCGTCAGCATGTCGGCCACCGTCACCGTGCCCGACCGGTTGATGTCACACTGGTGCAAGACCGGCGTG
>JAKQDH010000191.1 GCA_029558835.1 Planctomycetota bacterium
GGTGGGCGTGGGCGGCGCGGGAGGACTGGTGCGACTTCCTGGTCGGGATCGACGTGGGTCCCACGAAGGTGATCCGTGGTTGGCACGGACAGGACTGGACGTACAACCGCGCGTTTGCCGACGCTCACGCGGACACGCAGAGGATCTACATCATCGGTTCGGAGGACAGCGAGGGGTATGCCCTGCACTACCGGTCGGAGCGGCTGGGCAGCTACCCGGCGGCCCCGAGTGGCAATCCGGCCGACTACTTCCGCTGCGTGGTGGTACGCGGTGATGCCTGGCAGAAGGACACCCTGCCGGCCGAAGAGATCCTAACGACTCTGTGGCATCCGGGTTCGGGGCGACCGTCGTATGAAGACTGCGTGGCCGAGTAGAGCCTCGGGTATCATCTGGCGCGATTCCGCGACCTCGATGGGAGCTGCGGGCAGGGGACTTGGGGTTGCCGGCGTCACCGGAGCACGGCTCGGCCCCGTTCTCGCTTGATGGTCGCCTGACGCGGCGGTGGCACCCGGCGGGTGGAGGTGGTCTCGGGTCGCGTACTGCCCGGTGTCCATTCGGGTTGTTCTCGGTCCTCGCGTGGCTGCACGCCCGGCTTCCCGTTCGGCGCACGCGTCACGCTGACATCCCGCGGGCCGCCAAGAACGAGCGCACCTTCTTCGATGCCGTCGCGGCAATGCGGCGGTGGGGGTGGGCGGAGCGGGTTGCTGCAACCCCCAAACCTCACGGGAGCTTGGCGGGATTATCCCGGCCCACCCCGGCGGTGCGGCTGCGCGCTCTGACCCGCGCTGCATGGCAGCGGAAGAGGACGAGACTCAAGCCCGTGCGTGCGTTTCGACTGGCGTCGCGGCTGCCCCAGACACGGCACCCAAGCGCCCGATCGCCAATCACCCCGGATTATTCACCAGCTTCGTGAGCCTTGCGGCAAACCCGTTCCGTTTCGCGGCGTAATACAAGCGTGCAGACGCGCGTAAACCACGGAACGGGAGCAGCACCTCATGGGTGAAGGCCAGGGACGGGCCGGCGGTACCGGTGGATGGTTGTTTGAACCCACGTTCAATCGCGCGATCAAGCTGCGGCAGGCCGATCCACGGATTACGTCCAACGCCGGAGCGTTGCTGCTGCGGGAGGCCGATCACCGCCTCGGGCTGACGGCCGATCTGGCCGCACGGTTGCTCGACCCGCGCCGGCCGGATCGCATCCGCTACCAGCAGGTCGAACTGCTCCGCCAGCATCTGTACGCCCTGGCGCTGGGCTACGCGCACCAGGACGATCAGGACAGCCTGGCCCACGACCCGGCCCTGAAGCTGTCCGTCTGGGACCGCCCCGGCCGGCAGGGCCTGCACGAACGACTCGCCAGCCAGCCCTCGGACTGGCGGCTGCTCGACCGGCTGGCGACGCCGGGCAACCGCCGGGCCTTGCGGGCGGCACTCGGTGAATGGGTGGCGCGGCACCAGGGGGCCGCGGGGCGTGGGCGCAAGGTCACACACGGGACGCTGGACATCGACCCGTTCCCGATCGAAGTGCATGGCCAGCAGGAAGGCGGCGCCCATCACGGCTATTACCGGCGGACAATCTACCATCCGCTGGTGGCCAGCTTCAGCGCGGGCGGTGATTACGATGCCCCGCGGCTGGGCGAGGGCTTCGTGCATGCGCTCCTGCGGCGGGGCAACAGCAGCTCGGCCGAGGGGGCGGTGCGGTTCGTGCGTGCCGCGTTGCGGCAGAGCCGTCCACTGGCATCGCACTTGGACGTGCGGCTTGACGCCGGGCTCGTGACCGGACGGGTGCTGGACGCGATCGACGACGAAGGGGCACGCTTCGTGGGTCGCATCCGCAACAACGCCGTGCTCGACGCGTGGGCCGAGCCGTATCTGAAGCGTCCGCCGGGCCGGCCGCTGAAAGAGGGCGACGAGTTCGCCGTGGAGTTGGGGTCGTACCAGGCCGCCGCATGGACGCGGCCGTACCGGGTGGTGCTGGTGGTGATCGACCTGCCGGATTCACAGACGGGGCTGCGCGAACTGTTCCCGCACTACTTCTTCCTGGTGACCAACTGGCGCATCGAGCAGCGTAGCGGCTGGGAACTGCTGGAGCACTACCGCCGGCGCGGGACGTTCGAGGATCGGCTGGGCGAGTTCAACGGGGCGATCGGCAACGGCCTGTCGGCCGGATCGTTCGCTGCCAATGAGGCAAGCTTGTTGTTGAAGCTGCTGGCGTTCAACCTGGCGGGGATGCTGCGCGGAGAGTTGGAAGATGCGTCGGGCTGCGGGTGGGATCTCCGGCGTGTGTAACAGACGGTACTGAAAGCCGGAGCGCGGGTGGTGGAACACGGGCGGCGCGTGATCGTGGACGTGGCCCGCGCGGCGGGGGTGTTGTGGGACCGGCTGCTGGCGCGGCTTGAGCGGTGGTGGCAACCGCACCGTCTGCCGACCGGGCGGCGTGGTGCCGAGTGCGTCTGGGGACGGCCGCCGCGACCGCGGCGTT
>JAKQDH010000031.1 GCA_029558835.1 Planctomycetota bacterium
CAGGCGAATGCAGCCCGGCTTGATTCTCTCTCTCTCTCTCTCGCAATGACACCCTTGTTGCCGCGAGCCGGGGCCGACTGTCCGTGTGAGCAGGGGCAGACCTGCTGGTACGTGGCACCCATCGACCAGGATGGGCAGCAGTCTGAGTGTCTCCCCAACACCGGTAGTGGTACTGAAGAGGACCCCTTCTGCGGCATTCAGTACGCCCTCTACCAGGCGTCGAGCGGGGACGTGGTGCTCGCCCTGCCGGGGGTGTATTTCGAGAGCATGATCCGGTTTCCCAACAACAAACAACTGCAGTTGCGAAGTTGCGCGGGGCCGGCGGCCACGGTCGTCGTCAGACCGGAAGGGGGCGACGGCTGCATCTTCCACATCGATCGTAGCCAGGACGACCGTACGCTCCTGGAAGGGTTCACAATCACCGGCGGGACCAGCGCGGGCATTCAGGTTTCCAGCGGTACCAGCCCCGTCATCCGCGGCAACGTGATTACCGGGAACTCGGGTCAATACGGCGGCGGAATCTACATCTCCGGTAGCTCGCCGCTTATCTGGGGCAACGTCATCACCGACAACACGGCCACCAGCCCGCTGGACGGTGGCGGCGGGGGGATTTGCTGCGACGCTGGGCAGGGCCAGACGTGCGCGCCCCAGATCGTCTGGTGCACGATCGCCTGCAATGAGGCGGCCGCCGAGGGCGGCGGGGTTTGGATCGCCGGCTTGGCCCGTCCGCGCATCAGCCATTGCCTCATCGAAGGGAACTCGGCCGCCAAGGGTGGCGGGGTGTTCCAGAAGATGGTTAGTTCGCTGGAGCCCGAACGGACCGTGGACTGCGTGGCGGACGGCGAGCGCAGCCCCATCATTGACGACTGCCTGATCATCGGGAATCTCGCGGTGGGCACCAACGGGCTGGGCGGCGGTTTGCACTTCGATGACTGGACCCAGCCGACGGTGATCAACTGCACGCTCAGCGAGAACTGGGCCGGCAAGTACGGGGGCGGGCTCTACGCCATGCACGCCTGCGTCTACATGGACAACTGCATCCTCTCCGGCGATACAGCGGCCGAGTTGGGTCCCGAGGGCTACCTGACCAACGGCGCCTATCTACGGTTTCGCTATTCAGACCTGCACGGCGGGCAGGGCGTGATCTACCTGAATCCGGACGTGCTCCCGAGCGTCCTTGCCTTTGCGTCTGAGCCGGGCAACATCGACGCCGATCCCCAATTCCGGGACCCGGTGCGCTGCGACTACCACGTGCGGCCGACCTCGCCCACCGTCGATGCCGGCGGCAACGCGCTGCTCCCGGACGACGACGTGGACGTCAATGAGGATGCGAACACGGACGAGACCATGCCGCTCGATCTCGATGGAAACCCGCGCATTCTGAACCTGATCGTGGACATGGGAACCTATGAACTGACGGGGGCGGTGGCGGGCTGCCCGCCGGCCACCATCGGCGGTGCCTACCCGCCCGACCAGACCGTCGATGCGCGACAGCCGCATCCGATCAACGACAACTCGTGCGCGGCCCAGCAGGGCATCGGGCAGGCCTCGCCGCCGGAGCCGATCCTGATTGCCGTCACGCCGCCGGTCGAGGACGCGGATACGCTTGACTGCTGGGCCTTGTGTGAGACAGACATCACTACTGTGTGCGGGCCCAACGCCATCACCAGCGTCACGCATCTGGGCAGCGGGGTGTACCAGATCGAACTCGCCCGCCCCATCACGCCCGGCGCGGTGACCACCATCGAGTACCTGGGCGACCACAGCTTCGTGACGTACTTTGCCCATCCGGCGAACGTGGAAAGCGACATCGGGACTGTGGCGAACGCCGCCGACATCATTGCGCTGATCAATTTCCTTAATATCTGCATCCCGAACCCCGGCGATCCGAGTTGCCAGGGGGCGGGCATGTACAAGGGCGACATCAACCACTCCGGCGGATACGCGATAAGCGACCTGAATACCGAGATCAACCTGCTCAATGGCAGTGGGCTCTTTGCGCCAGGGTGGATGAACACGTCGAAGCCCGAACTGGATGGCTGTGCGCCGTCGCCGCCGGACTTCTGCACCGTTTGTACCGAAGAAGCCCCCGAGGGTCGTGGGGGCGAAGGTGAAGGGCGGGACGGAGGCGAAGGTGAGGGGCAGGGTGACATTGTCGATGCCGGCTGCTACGGGGCGGCCTTCGCGTTGTACCTGACGGGCGTGGACCTGGAGGACCGCACGGACGCGGAGTACTTCCCGCTGCTGGTGGAGGGCCTCACGCAGGTCGCGTTGACGGCGTTCGATGACGAGCAGCGTCACGTGGTCGCCTGTGCGCTGCTTGATCCGCAACTGGTGTTCATGAGTCCGGCGGTGGAGGCGCAGATTCCGCAAATCGCGGCGCGCCTGGACCCGTAAGCTACATAGTACCCCCTGAAGGAGGACTCCGATGATTCGGTATTCCATTCCCCGTGGCTTTGCGCGACTTCTGACCCTCGCGTGCGTGCCTCTCCTGTGCCTTTCCGCGCAGGCGCAGGCGGACCTAGAGCTCTGGGCCAGTGGGCAGATTTCAGCGCACTTCGACGCCTACACAGGGGAGTACCTTGGCGACCTGTTCGCAACTGCGCATACGTACGGTTTTGCCTTCGGGCCCGATGGCAATGTATACGTAGCGTGGGCCGATCGGGTCTTGCGATACGATCCGGAACTGCTGGAAGTGGTCGATGTGTTCGTGCCGCCCGGCGGAGCGCTCGAAGCAATGTGCGGGTTGGTATTCGGCCCTGACGAGAACCTGTATCTGACCGGACCCGAGAGTGTAGCACGCTACGACGGACAAACAGGACAGTTCCTCGACGTCTTCGCCGCCGAAGGGCTCGACAGTGCGTATGGCCTGCGTTTCAGTGCAGACGGCGACCTTTACGTCAGTAGCTTCCTTGCCGATAGCGTACTACGCTACGACGGACAAACCGGGCAGCTTGTGGACGCGCTGACCGCGCCTGGTGATCTTGTGGCTCCGAGCGATCTGCTGTTCGGGCCCGATGGGCTACTGTATGTCAGCAGCTACCTTACCGGCAGCGTCGTGTGCTTCGACCCGGTTACGGGGGACTTCGTGGGCACGTTTGTACAACCGGGCAGCGGCGGGCTGAATTGGCCGGTGGGGCTCGCCTTCGGGCCCGATGGGAACCTGTACGTGGCCGACGAGCGCCGCACGCAGAACGAGATTCTGCGTTACGACGGGGTCACCGGCGCGTACCTGGGCGTCTTCGCCTCCGGCGGCGACCACCCGACGTTCCTCGCCTTCGTCCCCGAGCCGGGCAGCCTGCTGCTGCTGGCGGGTGGGGCGCTGCTGCTGGGGCGCAAGCGACGAGCGTAAGAGCGTCCAACAGAACCCCTCTCTCTGCGAGGGAGAGGGGTCACACGCCGTGCACGGTGTTGGTTCCTCTACCCTCACCCCAGCCCCTCTCCCTGCGAGGGAGAGGGGTCTGGTCCTTGACCACTGGTCGCGGGGGGCCGAGGCGCTCTGCTTTCTGAATTCTTCATTCTGCATTCGGCCCGCCCAAACGCGGGGAGACGGCGATGTCCGCCGCGTCACTGCGGCGCAGGGTTGCGCAGCGTGATGCTGGCGTGGTCAGGGTCGGAGGGCGGCCGGGTGGAGCCGGGCGGGGTGCCCCGTGAGGCGATGCTGATGCTGCGGACGATGGGTACGCGAGACGCTGCGGCCGCGGCGGCGCGGGGCGGCCGCGCGCGGAAAGTACGCCTTGGCGCACTGGCGACAGCGGTGCGGTGCGTCGGTAGCGCCGGCGCGGACCACCGTGGGGTGTTCGCAGAACGGGCAAATCGTGTACAGAGCGGCCATGACCCGCGTCTCCTGAAGCCTTGCGCCGCGTGCAGGTCCGCCCGCACGCTCCCGATTCACGGTTCTAATGGTGGTCCGGATGGCGGCGTGTGGCGGCCGGCACGACCGACCCACGCCGTGGCGCGTATTCATGTCCGTGTGGCGGCCCGACCGGATCAGGGGTCGGCGGCGGCCGCCGGTCCCACCGTCTCGTTCAGCAGCAAGACGCCGTCCTGGAAACCGATGGGCATGATGTCGCCGTGCAGGGGTGCTTCCATGAACTCCTGGTCCAGCAGGAACGCATCCGCCGGCGAGGCGGCGTCCATCAGGTCGGCGTCATCGTCCGTGTGGTTGAGGCCCAGCAGATGCCCCGCCTCGTGCGCGGCCACGTTGCCGATGCCGATCGCCAACTCCTGAGCCGACGGGGGCACGGTGAACATGTTCGGCGTAAACGACTGGGTGTAGATGATGGCGTCGTCGCAGAAGTCGGCGTTGTACAGGTCCACCGCCTCCGCCAGCCCGAAGGCGTTCATGCTGAAGCCGCCGAAGTAGATCGTCGAGTAGCTGTTCGGATCGGCCGGCAGCACGTCGTCACTAGTGAGCACCGTCACGTTGAAACGCTCATAGTTCTGGACGACGGTGTCGTAGATGCCCTGCTTGATGACCTCCGTCTGTCCCTGGTAGCTGCCGTCGATGTCGCTGGCGTCGAACACGTCCAGGCGTACCATGCCCAGCAGGGGCGAGTTGACAAACGCCCCATCGAAGTCCAGCACGAGAATCTGCGGCACCGGGGCGGGAACCACGTGCCCCGAGCTGACCCGCACGTCGATCGTGTAGTTGCCGGTGTACCCGCCGCGCTCCGCGAAGGTCGAGTGGCTGACGGCCAGGTAGTACTCGTCGCCGACGCGGCGGACGACGAAGCTGATGTACGGGTCCAGGTAACGGCTGCTGCTGTCGTTGCGGTCGTCGTTCTCGTAAACCAGTCGCTGGTCGCCGTCGAAGAGGACGACCGAGACATCCAGTTGCGAACCGGGGGCGGCCGCGTCGATGATGATGCGATCCCCGGCATCGAGCTCCCCGAGGCGGAACACGTCGATATCACCGGCGGCGGGCACGTTGCCCTGCAACTCGGCGAGACCGGTCCGATCAAACACGGCCACCATCGCCTGGGCAAACGTGTCGTTGGGCTCGCCGAACGTTTTACCCAGTGGACTGGTTAGCGAAGTATCCTTGTTGCCATCCACGAGCGTACCCGTCGGGTCGGTGTTGTCGTTGCCGTTGGGCCCGTTCCCGACGCAGCCGGTAAAGCACACGCTCG
Source organism: Planctomycetota bacterium (assembly GCA_029558835.1). Taxonomy (GTDB): domain Bacteria; phylum Planctomycetota; class Phycisphaerae; order UBA1845; family UBA1845; genus JAKQDH01. The sequence continues at coordinate 5,133 of JAKQDH010000031.1, forward strand.
CCGCAAGAGCGGCCAGCGCCGCAAACCAGCAATGCCGATGTCCGCCCCATGTCTGGGTCAATGCGTTCATAGTCGCCTCACTGCCCTGGGGTCCGGAGCGACGTGTAACACGCCCGCGCGCGTGCTCGCCCTCGGGTGCGACCTGGGCATCATCGGCACGCGACCGTGCCTGGTTTCATTTCTCCGCGGTAACTTGGACAATTCGCGACAGCGCCCGTGGGGAGCGAACGATCCGGACCATCCCGCAGCCCGCCCCGCCCAACACCAGGAAGGCCCGCCCGGGCGTAGGACGACCCGCAGTCGGGGCAGCAGCACGTCGGCGGTGCCCCCTGTCCGCATATTCGCTGCCGGACTAGTCGCTCTCCGCGTATCCGCCGGTTCTGGGCCGGTGCGCGCTAAGCAGGAGGGTAGCCCGGGCCGGCGGACCGCCGTAGTTTACGCGGGCGGCAGGTGTCTTTTCAAGGCGCCCGGCAAGGGCAGCCTGGACCGCCTCCGCATCGCCCCCCGCGGTGTTCAGGAGCGTCTGCACCCCATCCTGGTAGCCCAAGGGGAAGACCTCGGGATGCAGGGGGGCCCGCGTGAAGTACTGGTCCTGCAGCAGGCGGTTGAGACTGGCGGTAATGTCCATGAGGTCATCGTAGTCGGTCGTGTGGACCAGGCCCAGCAGGTGCCCGGCCTCGTGGCTGGCGACGTTGGCGAGCGCCTGGCTCAGCTCATCCGCGGTGGGCGAGATCACCATGAAGGCGGCGAAGGTGTCCGTGAAGACGAACGCCTCCTGCGGGCCCAGCGTGTTGAACTCGTCCACCCCCTCCGCGACGCCGAGCAGGCCCGGATCATAGGTGCCGAAGTACACGCACGTCATCGAGTTGTCGTAGCGGGCACCCTCGCTGGTGGACAGGATGGTGACGTTGAAGCCCGCGAAGTCCTCGCGCACTCTGGCAACGACGTCGGCCACGATCTCGTCGGTCTGCCCGCGGAAGGAGCGGTCGATGTCGGCGGCGTCGAAGGGCGGGACATCCACGGGGTCACGCCCCCCCACCGTCACCTTGGTCGCCCCGGCGAAGTGCAGGAGGATCGTCTCGGGGCGGTACGGGGACTGCGGCTGGCCGGGGACTCGCTGCAAGTACAGTTGATAGGAGCCCGGGGATTCGTACAGGGGCGTGGTGGTGACGGCAAGGTAGCAATTCTCGGTCGGCTGGCGCATGACCAAGTCGATGAACGGCACCGAGTCGCCGAGGTACACGTTACGATGGTCGTTGACCAGCAGGCAGTTGCCGGAGGCATCAAACAGCGCGACGGCGCCGTTGAGCCCGTTACTCGGTTGCAGTTGGGCGTAGATGCGGTCGCCGATGGCGGCCGGTCCGAAGTCAAACACGTCGACGTCGGAGGTGTCGATGACGGCCCCGTCAATCGTGAGACCTGCGGTGGTGAGCTCGAGCGGCTCCGCCTGTTCCAGGGCGTTGTTGAGCTTCGCTTCCGTGTACAGGTCACTGGAGCCGGGATCAATGAGGGTGGAGCTGGCGGTCGAGCCATCCGATCGGTCGCCCGTCCAGCCGGCGCCGGTATCACAACCGTGTACGAAGAGGAGTACGGCAACAAAAAGGCATGCCGACGCCAGCGGCATGCCCCGCGAGTTGGTGCTCGAAAGAAACACGGCTTGCCCCTCCAGCAAGGTGCGCGGAACCGGCCTGCATCCCCTCCGACACAGCCCCGAGCCGGTTACCGCGGAGGCCTTGAGGCGGCCTGGGTAGCCCGCCCGCCGGCCGGCGAAGCCGAACCGAACGGGCGGGCCACCGCCTCACGGCCTGTGCTTCTTTCCCCACCGGAATCGACTGTACGATACGCGCCGAAGCGGCAGGACCGGCCCGCGGGGGCGCGCAGCGGCGCCGCGGTGCGAAGTCCGCGGGCTTACGCCCGTACGCCGGCTTTTCTGGGACGGACTGCCGCTGCTTTTCCTGAACGCGTCGACCTGCACGCTGGCGCACGCGCGATATAATCGCCCCGGCACGAGGCTGGGCGCGGCAGCGCGACGAGGGTGCGCAGTGACCACAACGAGCAGGCAGGCCGCGGCGGAACAGACGCGGGGCAGCGTCCGCAGATCTGCAAGTCGACCGGCCGTCTGATATCTAACCGGAGCTTATCGGGTGCTGACGCTGACGGACGAACAACGACGGGCGGTGGAAACGGTGGACCGGAGCGTCCTCGTTTCGGCGGCGGCCGGGTCGGGAAAGACGGCCGTGCTCGCCCAACGCTGCGTCTACCTCGTCTGCGACGCTCCGCTTCCCAGCCGCTGTAACGTGGACGACCTGCTGGTGCTGACGTTCACCGAGGCGGCGGCCGCGGAAATGCGCGCGCGGGTCATCCACGAGTTGCGCGCCCGGGCGGCCGAGCATCCCCGGGACCGGCGCCTGGCGGAGCAGGTCGCGTACGCGGACGCGGCCCACATCTCCACAGTGCACGCGTTCTGCCTCTGGATCCTGAGGAGGTGGTTCACGGAGGCGGGGCTGGACCCGACCTCGGCGGTCATGGATGAGGATGAGGCGCGTCTGTTGGAAAACGAGGTGCTGGAGGAACTCTTCACACGGCGTTATGCCGTGGGCGCAGCGAGCCCGCCCGCCGACGCGTCGGCACCCACCGGTGAGGGTGTGACCGCGACAGCGGCCCTCAGCGAATCTCCCACCGGGGCACCGGCGGGCGCGGAGACCGACGCCACGGAGCCGAGTGGTTCCTTCCTGCGTCTCGTCGAACACTACGGGCTGGGCAATGATGCCTCGCTGCGCGGCATCGTGCTGAAGCTGGCGCGGTTTCTTACGTCGCTGCCCGATCCCGAAGCCTGGCTGCGCGAGGCAACGGAATCGCTTACCCACCGACCCGAGACGGTCGTGCTTGACCTGCTGAGTGGTCTGCGCGTGGAAGTGGCGTGGCAGGACGAACGGGCCCGCACCCTGGCGGAGGCCTTGGCGGCTGGGCACCCGGCCGGGCATACCCACGCGGGCCCCATTCGGGATTGGGCCGAGACGTTGCACCGTTGGCGGGAACATTGGCCCCAGGCAGCGCCCGCCGCGACGACGGATCGGGCTGCCGCCCGGGCGTTTCTTGCGGCCCACGATCCCGTTCTCACCGAGATCCGCGAGCATCAACTCCCCACGGTTCGCGCAGCGCGGCTGTCCGCGGATGCCGACCACACGGAACAGGCCGCCCGCGAGCAGGCCAAGGAAACCTGGCAGACGACGCGGGTGCTGTTCCAGGACCGTCTGCGCCAGCGCTACGCGCTCTTCACCACGGCGGAATGGCTGCAAGGCCTGGAGCGGATCGCGCCGTACGCCGCCGGGGTGGTGGAACTGGTGCGGGCGTCTCGAGCGGCCTATGCCCAGGAGAAGCGGCGGTTGGACGTCTTGGATTTCGCCGACCTCGAGCGGCTGGCCTATGACCTGTTGACCGACGACGGCCGGTCACGGCGCCCTTCCCCGATTGCCCGGCAGTTGCAGCAGCGGTTCGCGCACGTGCTCGTCGACGAGTTCCAGGACATCAACCCGATCCAGGAGGCGATCATCGGGCTCGTCAGCCGTGAGGAGAGTCCACGGCAATCGGCCAACCTTTTCGTCGTTGGTGACGTGAAGCAGTGCATCTACCGGTTCCGACTCGCTGAACCGGCGATTTTCCTCGATCGGCTGGCACGCTTTCGGCAGGCCGGGCAGGGTCGCAAGCGCCGGCGCCAAGGCAGCGGCGCCACCAGCGCGGGTGCCCTCTCCCCCGGCGCGAGTGATGACGCGCGCGGGACGGCGCTGTTTCTGCGGGCGAACTTCCGCAGCCGGCCTGAGATCATCGACGCAGTCAACCTCGTTTTCGGGCAGTTGATGCGGCCGGAACTGGGGCCCCTGGTCTACGACGATGATGCCCGCCTGCGCGCCGCCCGCGTGCCGGACGAGGCGGCCGCGCCCGCGCCCGTCGAGCTCCATATCCTGTCTGATACGCTCTCCGCAGCCGCAGACGCGGAGCCGGAGGTGGAGGCGTCTGCCCCGGCGGAAGCAGACTCGGCTGAGCGCCGCGGCAACACCTGGAACGACCCTGCCCAGTGGGAACGCATCGAGCGCGAGGCGTATCTGATCGGACAGCGGCTTCTCGCACTGCGTGCCGAAGCGGCGGCCGCGTCGCCGGCACACCCCCTGGCGTGGCGGGATTGCGTCGTTCTGCTGCGCGCCGCGCGCCCGACGGCGGAGTACGTCACCGAGATGCTCACGGCGATGGGCATCCCCGCGTACAGCGCGGCCGGCGGAGCCCTCTTGCAGGCCCGTGAGGTGCGCGACGTGCTCGCCCTGCTGCGGGTGCTGGACAACATGCAGCAGGACATCCCGCTGGCGGCCGTGCTGCGCCAGGGGTTGTTGCGGGAATCGTTGTCGGAGGACGAACTCGTCGCGATCCGCTGTCTCGACCGTGACGTTCCCTTCCACGGGGCCGTGCGCCGCTACGCGGAGAACGGCGAAGATGCAGACCTGCGGACGAAGTTGCGGCAGATGCTCGGGCGTGTGGAGCGCTACCGTACCGCGGTGCGCCGGGAACCGTTGGCGCAGGTGCTCGCCCGGCTGTATGAAGAGAGCGGGTACTTCGCGCGGGTGGGCGGGCAGGTGCAGGGCCCGCTGCGTCAGGCGAACCTGTTGCTGCTCCAGGAGCGGGCCCGGCAGTTCGGCAGCTTCCGTCGCCAGGGACTGCACAGGTTTCTGCGCTTCCTGGAGTCGCTGGAAGACGAAGACGCGGGACCTGCCCGGGCCGCGCCGGCCGGGGAAAGCGGCGACGTCGTTCGCATTATGAGCATTCACCAGAGCAAGGGCCTGGAGTTCCCCGTTGTCTTCGTCGCCGGCTTGGGCCGCAGGTTCAACCTCGGCGACCGCTCCGGACGGATCATCTTCGAACGCCAGGCCCGGCTCGGACTGCGCGTGGTCGATCCCGAACGGATGATCGAGTACCCCTCGGCCGCCCACCTGCGGGCGGTTCTGGAGATCGAGCGCACCACCCGCGAGGAGGAACTGCGAATTCTGTACGTGGCGATGACTCGGGCGCGCGACCGCCTGATCCTGGTCGGCACGGACAACACGGGACCCTGGGACGCGCCGCCCGCAGCACCGGACCAAACGGCACCGGCCACACTGTTCGAGGTGGCCACCGCCAACCGGGCCGTGGACTGGCTTCGACCGGCGCTACGGAGAGCCTCCACCGACCTCGTGCACTACAAGGGTTCGCCCCGCCGGGCGCCCCGACCGGCCCTCGAGGTGCACGTGCACTCCGCCGACGAGATCCGGCAGTGGCAGGTGCAGCCCCCTCGCGACGAAGAGCAACAACACGTGCACCGCACGCTCGGAGCTGGCGAGGCCTTGCCGTCCTTCGAGCCGCTGGCAAGCGAGGACGAGGAAGTGGAGGCCGTGCTGGAACGTGTCGAGTACTTGTACCCCCACCTGGCGGCCGCTTCGGTCCGGGCGGTCTGGGCGGCCAGTGAGTTCAAGGGAACGCACGACCATACGCGCGAGCCGGCGGAACCGGTCCCCCCTGTCCCGCGCGCCAGGGAGGCCGGCATTCCCGTGGGTGAGTGCAGCCTTGGGCCGCTGGAGACGTTCGCGGCAGAGCCGCGGGCGCCAGCCCGCGGACACCCCGGACTGGGCAGGCCGACGCCCGGTTCCTCGTCAACCGAGCCTGCGCGTGGGCAGAGTGGGGCGGCAGCTCTCCGCGGCCTTGCCACCCACCGGGTGCTCCAACACCTGGATTTCACGCGGGCAACCGACGCCGCGGGCGTGGCATCGGAATTGCATCGTTTGGCGGAGACGGGGCTATTGTCGGCCCACGAGCGCTCGGCCGTGGACGAAGAAGGCATCGCCTGGTTCGTCACCACGCCGCTGGCGGAGCGCATCCGCCGGTCCGGTTCCGCCTACCGGCGCGAGTTCAAGTACGTGGCCGCGGAGGCGTGCGAGGCGGTCGATCCGACGGCCGGACCGCTGCCCGACGACCGCGTGCTCGTCCGCGGGATCGTGGACGGCGTGCTCGCGGGTGAGGACGCCCTGGAGGTGGTTGATTTCAAAACGGACGTGGTGGACGCGCGGGGCGTTCCGCGGCATGCCGCGCTGTATCGCGGTCAGGTGGAGTTCTACGCCCGCGCGCTGCAGCGCTTGTGGCAGATGCCGGTTGGCCACGTGTGGCTGGTGTTCCTGCACGCCCGCGCGATAGTGGACGTGGAGGACCTCCGGTACGATTGATGCCCGGAAGCTGACCGAACTGGCGGGCGGCGTACCCCAGTTAGGTGCGGGTGGCATGCCCAAGCTCGCCGCAGGCGAGCGCCGGCATGCCGGGCAAATGCGGACGGCATGGCGGCGCCGGACTTCGTCCGGCTTGACCATGCCACCCGGCCCGCCCACCCGGTGTGCCCAGGCCACGCCGCGCGGAACCAGCGGGGACTTCCCAGGCCGGCGTCAGAACGTACGTCCGACGGAAACACGATGAACGCTACGCAACAACTCGAGCAGCGGGTACGCGAGATCGGCCACGAGATCTTCGAGCGCGCGGCCGCCGCCATGCCGGCGCCCTGGCGCAAGGATTGGTGGCTGGAGGCGATGACGCGCTTCGTCGAACGCGACGACGTGCTCAAGACCCGGTCGTTCCAGTTCGTGGAGTGCCTGCCGGCGTTGAAGGACGACGCCGCGCTGATTCGCCACCTGCATGAGTATCTGGGCTCGGAGCAATTGCCGTTGCCTGGGCTGTTCCGCCGGGCGGTGCGCAATCCGAACCCGCGTTCGCTGGCCAATTCGTTCATCGCCCAGTTCGCCCGTTTCGGCGCCGCCCAGATGGCCGGCCGCTACATCGCCGCCCACGACCGTAAGTCAACCCTGGCCACCATCGAGCGTCTGCGGCGACACGGCATGACCTTCACGCTGGACGTGCTGGGTGAGTCAACGACCAGCCACGCCCAGGCGGAGCGCTACTTGCAGGCCTACCTGGACCTCATCGACGCGGTGGCACCGGCGCTGCCCGCGCTGGCCCCGGTGCCCATCCTGAACGAGGACACCCACGGGTCCATGCCGCGGCTGAACCTGTCGGTCAAACTCACCAGCCTCGACCCGTACTTCGACCCCCTGGCGGCCGAGCGGACGATCCGCGTGGTATCCGACCGGCTGCGCGTGCTGTTGCGTCGTGCCCGGCAGGCCGGGGCGTTCGTCAACGTCGACCTCGAATCGACGCGCGTGCGCAGCCTGACGTTCGAGTTGTTCAAACGCCTGCTGCTGGAGGATGAATTCCGCGACTGGGAGGACATCGGCATTGTCGTGCAGGCTTACCTGCGCGACGGCGAGCAGGACCTGGCAGGCCTGCTCGAATGGGGCAAGCAGCGCGGTGCGCGCTTCGCCATTCGTCTCGTCAAAGGTGCCTACTGGGACGCGGAGACGGCCGCGGCCGTCCGCAATTACAAGACCCCGCCCGTCTGGACGCGCAAGTGGGAGTCCGACGCCTGCTACGAACGCATGACGCGCGTCATGCTCGAGCATACACACCTGCTGCGCCCGGCTTTCGCCAGCCACAACGTCCGCTCGCTGGCGAACGTGCTGGGGACGGCCGAGGCCCTCGGCCTGACCCCGCGCGACTACGAAGTGCAGATGCTCTACGGCATGGGCGACCCGCTGAAGGCGGCCATGGCGCAGATGGGACGATGCGTGCGCATCTACCTGCCCTACGGGGACCCCATTGCCGGCATGGGCTACATGATCCGCCGCCTGCTGGAGAATACCTCCAACGACAGCTTCCTGAAGCAGGGTTTCCGCGACCGAGCGAGCCACGCCCGCCTGCTGACCGATCCCGCCGTGGCCCAGCCGCCCAGCGGCCCGCTGCCCAAGCGCTACTACGTCAACACCGATCCGGAGGAACCGATGCTTCCGTTCACCAACGCCTCGCTGACCAGTTTCGCCGTCGAGGAAAACCGCAGGAAGATGCAGGACGCGCTGGCGCACGTCCACGCGGAGGCCGGTCGGGAGTATCCGCTGGTCATCGCCGGCGAGCCAGTCCGTACCCAGCAGTGGTTCGACTCGGTCAACCCGGCCCGCCCCGACGAGGTGGTCGGTCGCATCGCCCGGGCGACGCGGGCCGACGCGGATGCCGCGATCGCGGCCGCCCAGCGCGCCTTCGCCCGCTGGCGCCTGGCGTCGGCCAAGGAGCGCTCGCACCTGTTGAAGCGCGTGGCCGACCGCATGGAGGAGCGGCGCTTCGAGCTGGCGGCCACCATGATCCTGGAGGTCGGCAAGCCCTGGCGCGAGGCCGACGCCGACATCACCGAGGCCGTCGATCACTGGCGCTTCTACGCCGAACAGATCGTCCAGTTCGAGGCCCGGCCGCGGCGGCGCAACGTCCCCGGCGAGACCAACGTGCTGCTGTACAGCCCCAAGGGCGTATGCGTGGTGATCTCCCCGTGGAGTTTCCCGCTGGCCCTGCTGTGCGGGATGACCAGTGCGGCCTTGGCCGCGGGCAACACCGTCATCATGAAGCCGGCCAGTCCGGCCTCCGTGCTCGGGGCGAAGTTGATGCAGGTCTTCCAGGAGGCGGGCTTGCCGGCGGGCGTGGTCTCCTACCTGCCCTGCGACGGGGCGACGGTCGGGCCGTACCTGGTGGAACACGCGGGCGTTAACGTCGTTGCCTACACCGGCTCGTCCGACGTGGGCACCAAGGTTATCCAGTCCGGAGCCCGAGTGGCCCCTGGGCAGGGGTATATCAAGAAGATGATCGTCGAGATGGGCGGCAAGAACGCCATCATCGTCGATGACGACGCCGACGTGGACGGGGCGGTGCATGGGGTAATGGAGTCCGCGTTCGCGTACTCCGGACAGAAGTGCAGCGCGTGCAGCCGGGTAGTGCTGCTGCCGGGCGTCGAGACGGTGTTTCTCAGCCGGCTGGTGGAGGCCGTGGAGAGCCTGCCGCTCGGTCCGGCCGAGGACCCCGCCACCGTCATCGGCCCGATCATCGACCAGAAACACCGGCAGAAGGTGCTTGAGTACATCGAGATCGGTCGGCGCGAGGCGAAAGTGCTCGTCGAGGGCAACCTGCCGCGCGACCCGGCGGGCGGGTTCTACGTCGCGCCGATCATCTTCGATCAGGTCCCGTTGCGGGCGCGGATCGCCCAGGAGGAGATCTTCGGCCCGATCCTGTCGATCGTACGGGCCAAGGACTTCGACGAGGCACTCGCAATCGCCAACGGCACACGCTACGCGTTGACCGGCGGCCTGTACTCGCGCAGTCCCGACCGCATCGCCCGGGCCCAGCGCGAATTCGCCGTCGGCAACCTTTACATCAACCGCAAGATCACGGGTTCCCAAGTGGACGTGCAGCCCTTCGGCGGGTTCAAGCTCAGCGGCACGGGCGTCAAGGCCGGCTCGCCCGACTACATCCTGCACTTCATGGACGCCCGCTGCATCACGGAGAACACCCTGCGCAGCGGCCTCGTCCCGCAGGAAGAGGCACAGGCAGCCGCAACGCACTGAAACGAGTGTAGTCCGGTCCCCGGGGCCTGGGTACGTCTTTAGCGTGGGTGCCATGCCCTCACCCGCCGCAGGCGGGGGTGGGCAGGTGCTGCGGCAGCCGGAGGCATGCTTACCCGCGACCGCCGTCGCGGGAAAGCATGGCACCCACAACGCCAAAGACGCTAAACACATACGGGCCTGAAAGGCCCTGGGAACGATCGTCCACCCCCCGGGGCGGAGGAAGACGCTTACTCGGGGTGGCAGAAGACGTTCGCTCTTCGCCCGGAGGGCGAGCGGTGGTTGCCAGGGACTTCGAGTCCCTGGAAGGCAGCCCGCTCTTTTTTCCTTTACTGTGCCCCCTCCTCGAGCTCGAACAGCGATACCGTGATCTCGGGGAAGTTGCCGATCTTGACCGTAACCTCGCCCGTTGTCGGTGAGTTCTCGTTAAACGTGATGATCAGCGGGCGGATATCCGCGCCCTCGAGGTCCACCACGCCGCTGTAGGGAATGAGCGACTCGTACTGCTCGACGGACATCAGGACGTCGGTCATCTGGACCGCCCACTCGGAATCGTCCTGCGCCACGGTTCCCCCGAAGCCGGCCACGCCGGTCACGTCACAGCAGCCGTCCAGCACGGGCACGTAGTTGACCGTGCCGGTGCCGGTCGTGGTGACGCCCCCCGTCGCGGATTGGTACGTCAGGTCCCAGTCGCCCGCCAGCGCTACCTCGGTCAGAGACAGCGTGAACTCCACGGCCAGCGTGCCGTCGAGGCCCTCATCGTTGCACTGAAGCTGGTTGAACTCCAGTTCGATGGCCTGCTCGGTCAGGCTGAGGGCCATTTTCCCCGAGGCGCTGCCGGAACAGGTGAGCACGGGTTCCTCATCCACGCTGAGTACCACGCACGGGTCCGACCCGAAGTCCACCGTCACGTCGAGCGAGATGTTGGTCAGATCGCCGAGCGAAACGGTGTCCAGAGAGACGGTCGGGCAAGCTCCCAGCGCCGCGTCGAGGCCGGACTCGTCCCAGCGCACGCGCGCAGCCTGCGCGGCTCCCGGCACTCCACCGGCGGGAACCCGGGCGACCTCCGCGGCCAGCCCGAACGCCCCCGGCGCCCGGACGCCCGCGACCACTGCCTGCCGCTCGCGGTCGGTCAACTCCGGGTTGCCGTTTCCACCGCAACCTGCGCAAAGCAGACCGACCCCGCTCACCAAGCCCCACCAACCCCTCATCCGCGCCGAGAAACCAGCCGTCATGTTGAGCATCCCCTGCAACAGGAACCAACCCAATAGCCCCACCCAATGGCGAAACTGGGTGACCGAGCTGGGTGGCATGGCCAAGCGCAGCGCCGCCATGCGTTCGCTTGGGCGAGGGGCCGGTCTTCACGACGGCATGCCGGCGCCCGCTTGCGGCGGGCTTGGGCATGCCACCCAGCCCACGTCATCAGTATCGGCATGGCGGGCTTCTTGGGGTCACCGTTTCGGCTGGTACCGACCTTGCGGACGCGTGGCCATTGCCGCAGACTGCGGACACTCTGACTCGGGCACCCCGGCCGGCGCGCTGTCGGCAAGGGTGGGCAAGCAGCCAGGCGGGTGAGCGTGGCCGCCCGCGACCGACAACCAAACCCCGGTCGGGAGGTCTCGGGCAGGCCGGCGCTCCCCTCGGGAACCTGAGCCGACTCGTCGTTTCCCTGGGGGGCACCCGTATGCCTTAGCCGGTTGGCCGCCACGCGGGAGCGGTGATGCTGACGATCGACGGATCATTCGGTGAAGGCGGCGGGCAGATCCTCCGCACCGCGCTCGCCTTGTCGCTGTTGACCGGGCAACCGCTGCGTCTCGAACGCATCCGCGCGCGGCGGGAGAAGCCCGGCCTGCGGCAGCAACACTTGACGGCCGTGAACGCGGCGACCCAGATCAGCGGCGCCCGCGTCACTGGAGCCGCGCTGACCTCCCAGACGCTCACGTTCGAGCCAGGCCGCGTTCAACCCGGTGCGTACGAGTTCGACGTCGGCACGGCCGGCAGCACGACGCTGGTGCTGCAAACGATCCTGCCGCCCCTGTTGCTCGCTGACCGTCCCAGCACGCTGGTGCTGAAGGGCGGCACCCACAACCCGCTGGCCCCGCCCTTCGACTTTCTCGAACAGGCGTTTCTGCCGCTGGTCGAGCGGATGGGACCGAGCGTGCAGGTGCGGCTGGAGCGTTGCGGCTTCTACCCGGCCGGCGGCGGCATCGTCACTGTTCGCGTCGAGCCCGTGGCGCGGCTCGCGCCGCTGGACCTGCGCGAGCGGGGACGCCTGCATGGCATCCGCGCCCGAGCCCTGGTGGCCCGCTTGCCGCGGCACATCGCCGAACGCGAGCTTCAGACCGTCCGCGCGGGCCTGGGCCTGAATGACGAGCAGCTTGAGGTAGTGGACATCGCCGACACCGCAGGCCCGGGCAACGTCGTGACGATTGCCGTGGCGAGCGCCGAGGTGACCGAAGTCTTCACCGGTTTCGGTATTCGCGGCCGGCCGGCCGAACGCGTCGCCCAGGAGGTCGTCCGACAGGTACGCGACTACCTTGACGCCGGCGTCCCGGTCGGACCGTACTTGGCCGATCAACTGCTGCTGCCGTTGGCCCTCGCCGGCGGCGGCGCGCTGCTCACCGTGCCGCCTACTCCCCACAGCACCACCAACATCGAAGTCATTCGACGGTTGGTGCCCGTCAGCATCACGGCCGCCCAGGTTGACGAACGCGCCTGCTTGCTCGAGGTGGCCAACCGCTGAGCCGACACCGCCGGAGGCGCGGAATCGTCCCGTACGGCATGTCTACCCCCAGTGGATGAGTCCCAGACTGTGGCGGCAGGGAACCGCGGGATGGCTGGGCAGCACGCGCACGGCAAAGCCGTGGCGTCCAGGCGTCCCGCAGGGCAGTTCGCCCCGATACACACACACGCTGCCCTCGGCCGTGGAGTCCAGCAGCATTGGCGTCACCTGCCCCCGCGTGATCTCGCCGGTGCCGTTCATCGGTCCGTGGTAAAGCTCGACGGCCACGTCGCGCGGCGGCACTTCGCCGAGGTTGACGCGGGCGGTCACGACGATGGTATCGCCCACGGAATGGGTGCCGTGGGCGACGGCCTCCACGTTCTCGATGCGGATGCGGCCCCAGCGCTGGGCGATCTGGCGTTTCCAGTCGGCCAGTTCGCGCGAGGCCGCGTGCCCGTTGGCCGTCAGCCGCTGGGAGCAGACGGCCGCCGGGATGTAGAAGCCCAGGGTGTAATCGCGGAGCATCCGGTTCGCACTGAACTGCGCGCAGCACGTGCGGATCGACGACTTCATGATCGCCAGCCAGCGGCGCGGCACCCCGTCCGCGCCGCGCTCGAAGAAGGCCGGGATGATCTCGTTCTCCAGCAGGTCGTACAGCGACTCCGCCTCGGCATGGGTCTGGTACTCGGGGTCGGTGTAGTCGGTATGGGTGCCGATGGCCCAGCCGTTGGTGCCGTCGTAGGCCTCGGGCCACCAGCCATCCAGCACCGAGAAGTTGATGCCGCCGTTGGGGGCGACCTTCATGCCGCTGGTGCCGCTGGCCTCGAGCATCTTCACCGGGTTATTGAGCCACACGTCCACGCCCTGCACCAGCATGCGGGCGATGCCCATGGAGTAATCCTCCAGGAAGACCACGCGTTTGCGGATGCTGGGCTTGCGGGCGTACTGGATGATCTTCTTGATGAGGTCCTTGCCGATCTCATCGCGCGGATGGGCCTTGCCGGCAAAGACGAACTGGATGGGACGCTCCTCGTTCGTCAGCATCGCCTCCATGCGCTCCTGGTTGTGCAAGAAGAGCGTCGCCCGTTTGTAGGGGGCGAAGCGCCGGGCGAAGCCGATGGTCAGGGCTTCCGGGTTGAGCACCTGTTCGGCCGCCTCGATCTCCGCCGGCGAAGCGCCCCGCCGCGCAAACTGCTGGCGCAGTCGCTCGCGGGTCTCCGCCACCAGACCTTCGCGCAGCCGTTCCTGCGCCCGCCACAGTTCCGCGTCCGGGATACGCTTGACCCGCTCCCACACATCGGTGTCGTTCGGATCACCCGCCCAGCCCGGACCCAGGTAACGCTCGAAAAGGCGCGCCATCTCCATCGACTGCCACGTCCGAATGTGAATGCCGTTGGTGACCGACAGAATGGGCACCTCATCCACCGGAATCTGCCGCCAGAGCGGGTGCCACATTCGCCGGGCCACGCTGGCGTGCAGCTTGCTCACGCCGTTGCAACTGCTGGCCAGACGCAAGGCGAGAATCGCCATCGAAAACGGCTCCCGCTCGCGCGTCGGCTCGAGCTGCCCCAACGCCAGCAATTCCGGCACCGAGAGACCCAGGTCCTTCGCCATCCGCCCCAGGTACCGCTCCACCAGGTCCGCCGGAAATGTATCGATGCCCGCCGGGACCGGGGTATGCGTTGTGAACAGGGTGGAGCCCGCCACCGCCTCACGCGCCTCGGCAAACGAAAGCCCCTCGCCCTGCACCATCTCCCGCACCCGTTCGAGGGCGAGGAACGCCGAGTGCCCCTCGTTCATGTGGAAGACGTCCGCCTGGCAGCCGACCGCGCGCAAAGCCCGCACCCCGCCGAAGCCCAGGACAAGTTCCTGCCGAATGCGCATGTGCTGATCGCCACCGTAAAGCTGCCCCGCGATCTGCCGATCCTCGGGGGTATTCTCCGGCAGGTCCGTGTCCAGAAAGTACAGCGGCACACGACCCACCTGCGCCAGCCAGATCTGCGCGCGGGCAACGTGATCCCCAATGGGGATCTCCACCCTTCGCGGCTGGCCGGCATCATCACGCACCAGCGTCAACGGCACGTTGTGCAGGTCTACCGGGGGGTACTCCTCGAACTGCCGGCCTTCGTGCGATAACCGCTGATGGAAGTAGCCTTGCCGGTACAGCAGGGTTACGCCGACCAGTGGCACCCCGAGGTCGCTGGCCGACTTCAGGTGGTCGCCGGCCAGCACACCGAGTCCCCCGGCGTACAGAGGCAGGCACTCGTGCAGTCCGAACTCCGCCGAGAAATAGGCGATCGTGCGGCCCTTGAGCTGCGGGTAGTTCAGCTCAAACCACGTCTTCTCGCTCATCTCCTGCTCGAACGCCTCCATGACGTGATCCAGGTGAGCGAGAAATGCCGGGTCCTCCGAGGCGTGCTTCAACCGACCCTGATCGACCGAATGCAGCAGGTGGACGGGGTTCTGCTCCAACTGCACCCACAGGCCCGGATCCAGCCGGCGGAACAGGTCCTGAGCATCCGGATTCCAAGTCCACCACAGATTGGTCGCGAGTGTACGCAACCGCTCTAGGGACTTCGGGATGGTCGGGAGAACGGTAAATTCTCTGACGGTGTACATATTCATTGCTCACTGAAGGCCAACGTGCCCACCCGTGCGTAGCGGCGCCTATGCATATAATCGCCCGCTTGGCGGTACCGAGTACAGGACATTCTCGCGCAGCTACCGGCCCCTCCGACCCACGCCCGGCCGTGCCCAGCTCCGTCATCTTAGTCCCCCGCACACTCGTTACCAGTGCCACCCTGCCCTGCCACGCCAGGTGTGCCACAGAGGCTCGGGCGAGGGCAACATCCGGACCGGAGGGGGAGCGGGATTGCCCCGGGGGCTAGATCTGGGGCGGTCCCGACGTGGTGTGCTTGCGCCGCCAGGCGGGCTCGATGTCGGTGATCATCATGCCGCGGCGCCAGACGCGTACGTTGCCCGTGGATTGCGAGATGGTGATGGAAATGCTGCGGGTGCTGGCGGTGATGGCGGCGGCCGTAGCGTGCCGTGAGCCGAGGCCGGGGGGCAGGGTCTCCCCGGCCAGGGCGGGCCGGAGGATCGTGCCCGCCGACACCACGACGCCGTTGCCCTTGAGGATGAACGCCCCGTCCAGCTTGGCCAGCTCCTTGAGCGTTTCCACCATGCTGTCGTCGAGGATGTTACGTTCCTTCTCGGTGTAGCCCTTGAAAGGGTTGATGCGCCCGGGCAGGCAGTACTTCTGGACCTCGCGGTAGTCCCCGATGACGAAGAGCGCGCCGAGGGGTTTGCCCTCGCGTCCTTCGTTGGCCAGCTCCAGGGAGAGCGTCAGGGCCCGCTCAAACACGACGCGGCGGATGTGTTCGGTCAGCTTGGGTTGCCCAACGGTCTGGAACAGCTCATGCTCGGCGCCGACGCGCATGACGACGGCGGTGTCCAGCCCCTGCTCGACCACGCCGGTCAGAAAGACGAACACGTCGCCCGGCTGGAGCACCTGTTGCGACAGGGCCAGCAGGGTGGCCATCTTGACCTGGTCCATCCGTGTCAGATCAAAGGCGGGGGCGCGAACGACGCGGGCCCCGATGTCGCGCGCCCGCTGCTCTTCCTGCTCGTTGCGGGCGACGAGCACCAGTTCGGTGGGTGGCTGCAGCGCGGCCTGCAGGGCGGGCAGGTCGCCAATGGCGTGGACGTAGCTGAACAGCGCTCGGGCATTGACCGACTGGGCGGTCCGCACGCCGGTGTCAATGACAATGCTGCTGAACTCGCCGTCGCGTTTGGGCGTAGACACGTTCCTGCTCGTCGTCGCCGTTGGAGACCTGCATGCCCCCGGACTATACTGGGGCCCATGACCGGTCACAAGTTTATCGGCAGCTTGGCGGGAACAGTCGCGGCCATGCTGGCAGCGGGTGTCCTGGCCCAGGCGGCGACGCCGTTACCGGAGCCGAGCATACCCGTTCTGTCGGAGGCCCACCGCGGCTTCCTGGCGCAGCTAACACGGCGAACCCTGCGGGAGGCCGTCCTGGGACGCGACAAGTACGAGCCGCCGTACGTGCCGGAGGCGCTGCGGTCCCAGTCGGCCGAGATGATTGTACGGCTCCGCGAGGGCGGGTACCTGCTGGCGGCCGGCGTGGGTGGTCCCGCCCCGGTGGCGGAGGCCACCCGCAATGCCGCTCTGGCCGCCGCCGAGGAGTGGCTTCGGCGGGGCGGCGATCGGCTCGACCAACTGCGTCTGCTGGGTGAGTTGCTGGTGGAGATCGAGGCGGCCGGGCCCGCCCAGGCGCTGAACATTGACGTGGACTGGACCTCGCCCGGGGCCGTCGATCCGTACCTGGAGCCGGGTGTCCACGGGGTGATGCTCGAGCGCGGCCGGCTGCGCCACAGCGTCTGCCCGACGGAGTTCTACACCAGCGACATGGCTCTCTACGACGCACTGACCACGCTGGCGCAGAAGCTGGCGAGCGACCCCTCGCAGATCGGGCACATTCGGCTCTCCCGCTTCCGGACGGTGCATTGGTACCAGACACCAGGCGCCGAGGGCGTGGTTTCCTTGCACCGCGGACTGCAGGTGTTGCCGCCGCAGCGCGTGACGCGCGACGCCCTCGACGCGGCCGTCCGGGAGTTGGCGCGGTACATGGTCTACCGCCAACAAACCAACGGGCACTTCAGTTACCAGTACGAACCTGCTTTGGACGTCTACAGCGAGAGCGACAATCCGGTCCGGCAGGCGGGGGCGACGCTGGCGCTGTGTGTGTACGCGCGGCACGGCGGCGAGGCGGCGGTCAGGCCGGCGGCCGACAAGGCCCTGCAATATCACCTCGCCCGTCTGACCGACTTTGCGGCCGCCGCGGACAGCGCGTACATCGCCACACCGGACGGAAACCATAAGCTGGGCGTGACGGCGCTGATTGCCCTGGCGCTCGCGGAGCACCCGGAAGACGCACGGCAGTCGGCCACCCGCGACCGTCTCGTGCGGGCTATGCTTAAGCTCCAGCAGCCGTCGGGGATGTTCCTAACCGCGTTCTCCCCCGACGTGCAGATTGACGCGCAGGACTACTTTCCCGGCGAGGCGTTGTTGGCGCTGGCGCGGGCGTATGAGCGAAATCCCTCGGCCGACATCCTGACGGCGTTTGATCGCGCGCTCGATTTCTACCGCGAGTATTTCGAGCAGCAGCCCTCGCCGGCGTTCGTGCCTTGGCAGGTGCAGGCGTTTGCGACCATGGCGCGACAGACCAAGCGGCAGGACTACGCCGAATACGTGTTCCGCCTGACGGATTGGCTGGCGGGGCAGCAGCTCTCCCAGGCCAGTTGTCCCTGGCCGGAGTTGTGGGGCGGGGTGGCCTCCTCTCAGGTCGGTCGCGCGGGCGTGGCCACCGCGTCCTACCTCGAAGGCTTCACGGATGCCCTGGCGCTCGCCCAGTTCGTCGGGGACGGCGAGCGCGTGAGGCGTTATCAAGAGCTGGTGCGCGCGGCGGCGCGTTTCGTGCTCCAGTTGCAGGTTCGGGCGGAGGAGGCGTACTACATCCGCAGCCCACAGGATGCGGTCGGCGGGATTCGCACGAACCCGGCGCTGAATCTGCTGCGCATCGACCATTGCCAGCATGCGCTGCTCGGCTTGCTCAAGACGCGGCAGGTTTTGTATCCGTAGCAGGACTTCGGTCGCCGGGTGAGGGACTTCACCGCGTTGCCCCGCGCGGCTGACGCAGGGAACGGAGGATAACCGCATCGGGTGGCGTGCTTTTCCGCGACGATGGTCCTGGCCACACACGCTCCAGTGGGCGACGCCCCCACATAGCGTTCACCAGTCCCCCAGGTCCAAAGGACTTGGGCCACCCGCTTGCGGCTGAGAGTATGGGCACGCACCGGAGTCACCGCCGTTATGAAACCGACAGGTGAACCCACGTACGCGAGCGCTGCCGCGGGCGAACGGCAGGGCCCGGCGTCGCCGCCGCGAGCGGGGCGGCATCCCGCCTGGGTGCCCGCGGTGCTGGTGGTCGTGGGAACACTGGCCGGCGTGGTCGCGGTTTCCCGGTACACGGCCCTTTGCGTGTTGCTCGACGGGCTGGCGGCCGTGCTCGTGCTGGGGCCCGCGGTGCTGGCGGGCTTGTGGCTGGTGCCCTGGCGACCGGCCGCGGGGCTGCCGCTGCGCTGGCATCTGCTGCTGGGGGCGACCCTGGGAACCGGGGCATTGTCGCTGCTGACGCTGGGGCTGGGTATCGCCGGTCTGCTGCAACGCGGGCTGTGGGTCGGGGTGCTGTTCCTGCTGACGGTGGCCGGCCTGGTGCGGCTGCGGGCACTCTTGCACGCGCACGCGCGCCGGGTGCCGTCGGCCCCGGTCACGGAGTCGGGCGACCCCGACGCACTGGGCAGCAGCCGGTACCTTTGGTTGCTGATCTGCCCGTTTCTGATCATCGCCCTGCTGGCAGCCACCCACGCTCCGGGCTTCCTCTGGCGCGAGGAGGGCTACGGCTACGACGCCCTCGAGTATCACTTGCAGATGCCCAAGGAGTATCGTGCGGCCGGGCGCATCGGCTACGCTCCGCACAACGTGTACGCCAACTTCCCCGCCAATGTCGAGATGCTCTATCTGCTCGGCATGCTGCTGATGGACGGCGACGTCGATGCCGGCGTGGCCGCGCACATGATCCACCTGGCGCTGGCGGGTCTGGCCGTGCTCGCCGCGTGGGTGGTGGGGCGGGACGTGTCGCCCCGCGCCGGGCTGGTGAGCGGCGTAACCCTGGCGACGACCGGCTGGCTGCCGTACCTGAGCGGCTTGGCATACGTCGAGAACGGGATGCTCCTGTATGGCATCGCGGCCGTCGGTCTGGTGCTGCGGGCCTTGCGCGGCGAGCGGACGGCCGAGGCTGAGCGCCCGGCCGTGGGGCGGTATCGACAGCTTGCCGTGGCAGGTGTGCTGGCCGGGCTGGCATGCGGGTGCAAGTACACGGCGGTGGCATTCGTGGCTTTGCCCGTAGTGTTGGCGGCCGCGCTGGCGGGCAGAGGCGCGCTGCGCGGCCGCGCAGTCGGCGTCGTCGTGTGTGGGAGTGCCGCGTTGCTGGCATTCGCTCCCTGGCTGGTCAAGAACGCGGTGCTGACGGGCAACCCGGCGTTTCCGCTGGCCAACGGCCTGTTTCGCGCAGAGCCGCCGGGCTGGGGCGCGGAGGAGACCGCGCGCTGGCAGGGGGGGCATGCCCTTAAGCCGGATGAACGCCATCTGGGTACGCGGCTGACGGCCCTGTGGACGCACCTCGCGGGCGACCGTGATCAACGGTTCGGGCCGCTGGTGCTGCTGCTGGGACTGGTGGGCGTGCTGGCGAGGTGGTTCCGGGGCTCCCGCACCCTGGCCTCTCCCCCTGGGCATATGTTGAGCCTCTCCGGCGCGGAGCGGGCACATTTGTGCACCAAGGAAGCGCCTTCGCTTGCGCAGCCCTCACCCCTGCCGCTCTCCCAAGGGGAGAGGGGTCCAGAAGCCACAACCCCAGCGTTGTCGGCGGCGGGTGAAGGTGTGGTACCCACGCTAAACACGTGCCCCCCCGGGGGGGCGAGGAGGGCAGAGACAGCGTCCGGGTGGCGAGTGGAACGTGCGGACGTGGCGCTGCTGCTGGTGCTGGTGGTTCAGCTTGCGGTGTGGCTGGGGGCAACGCATCTGTATGCGCGGTTCGCGGTGGTGTTGCTGATTCCACTGGTGTTGCTGGCCGGTCGGGCGGTGGCGGGCTCGGATCGGTGTCGGCGGACGGGGGATGGCGGAGGGGTCGCCTGCACCGTGGGCAGCGGTTGCTTCGCGCTGGTGGTGGTGGCCGTCGTGCTGGGTGCGGCGTGGAACCTGGCGTTCCTGGGTCGGCTGTACGCGCGGGAGGGAACGGGCGGGGCGCCGGCGTCGCTGATGTACGAGGGCAGGCTGTCGGGCACGGAGTATTTCAAGACGATCAACACGGACGTGCCGGCCGACGCCCGCGTGCTGCTCGTCGGCGAGGCCCGGGCGTTCTACTTCCGCCGGCCGGTGGACTACTTCGTGGTGTTCAACCGCCAGCCGTTCGCGGAGGCGGTGCGGGCCGCTCGGGCCGGCACGGAGGTTCTCGACTGGCTGCGCCGGGAAGGCTACACCCACGTGCTGGTCAACTGGTGGGAGATCCAGCGCTTGCAGCGGACCTACGGGTTCCCGCCGGAAATCGACGAGACGCTGTTGCGCAGCCTGGAAATCCTCGGCTTGCGGCTGATGGAGGAGTATACCCTGCCGCTGGGCGCGACGCCGTATGCGACGCTGTACGAAGTGCCCGGCTCGGAATCCGGCGTGACGGGCACCCACCTACCGCATGAGCAGCAGGGAGGGCAGCGAAACCGGAATGATGCGCGGATCGGGGACTGACACGTCATCCAACATGGTCACCAGCACCCCGAGCGGTGCATTGTAGTGTGTCTTCTCGAGGAAGGAGCGCAGGCCGACCGTGTCACGATGCGGGTCGATGCGCTGGCGGTACTTGACTTCGACTGGTATGCGTTTGTCGCCCACGGTGAGGATGAAGTCCACTTCCGGCTCGGTAGTGCGCTCCGGAAAGTGCGCGATATCGAGGTGAGGCAAGCCCGCGAAGAAAGCGCCTACCACGTTTTCAGCCAAGTGCCCCGCCTGGTCGGCAAGATGAGGCGCGCCCTGGAGTCCAGCGGAGTGCAGCGGGACAACCTCCTGGAGCCAACTGGCCCGAAGACCCAGGTCTATCAGGCAGATCTTCTTGTTCCCCTTGCGTTTCTTCAATCGAATCTCCAGTGGCTCGATCAGCTTCACCAGCAACGCACCATCCAGGAACTTGAGGTAGCTTAGAATGCGCTGCCACCCTACGTTAGCCTGGAGTGCCTGCCCGATGTCAGTGATGTACACCGCCGCACCGGGAGCCTGGCCGGCATAGCGACAGACCAGGCGAAAGACCTCTTCGAGAAGGTTGGCATCGCGCTTGCGGCCGCGTTCTCCGAGACGCAGATCATGTTCGATGACGCGCCGAACCACCGTCTCGTTGAGCTGGTCGGCCACTTCGGCCCACGCTGCCTCCGGTCGAGCATGAACGATGGGGTACCCTCCACGCTCGGAGAAAGCGGCGAAGGCCCGGTCACGAACCTCGCCTACACGCGAACCATCCGTAACGAGTCGGTGCCAGAACTCCGCGTTCACCAGCGGCTCCAGACCCTCGTCCGGCAGCGCGGGCTGCACGGCGGTCGCCCAGCGCAGCTCCGCGACTTCGCGTAGCAGCAGTGTGCCAAGTTCGAGTGTCGTGATGCGTCCGGCCAGGCTGTCCCGACCCGCTTCGATGCGCAGGGCGGAACTGCCCGTCACCACGACTCGAACGGTGTGGTGATCGACCAGAGCCTTCAACTGCGGCGCCCATTGGTGGAGGTTCTGGGCCTCATCGAGGAAGAGAAACACCGGTTGCCCCGCGTGAGCGGCCTCGTTGAGCGTCCTCTTCAGGATGCGGTCCTGAAACCACTGGACGATGTCCAGGAGCGGCTGCCGCAACTCCTCGAGCGCCGGAATCTCGTCAAACTGGATGCGCAGGATGTGCCGTGGATCTACCTTCTCCGTGTGCAGAAGATGCTGGATCGTCTGCTCCTGAAGGGTCGTCTTGCCCACCTGTCGTGCACCGCGCAAGACGACCGCTGGGGCAAGGCCCGATTTGAGCTTCTTCAACAGCGTCTGGAATGCCCACCGCCGATAGCGAGGCAGCACCCGGCCAGGCTTGCCCTCCCACCAGGGGTTGGTGGAACGCAAGTACTCGTCGAGCGCGGGAGGTATTCGTACCTTGTCGAAGATGTCCGGTCCTTCTGGGGTCTGCATCTCGCTACCGCTTCGCGTGTCCGCTCAGTGCACGCCCTGCTCGGCCAGCCAGCGTTCGGCGTCCAGGGCGGCCTTGCAGCCCATGCCGGCCGCCGTGATCGCCTGGCGGTAGACGCTGTCCACGACGTCGCCGGCCGCGAAAACCCCCTCCACGCTCGTCGTGGACCGGTACGGGTCTTTCAGCTTGATGTAGCCCTTGGCGTCCAGGGCGAGCTGGTCGCCCAGAAACGCGGTGGCCGGCGTGTGCCCGATGGCCAGGAAGAGTCCGCCGACCGACAGATCGGAGACCTCGGCCGTCTTGGTGTCCTTCAGCCGGACGCCGGTGATCCGCTGATCGCCGAGCACGTCGATGGGGATCTTGTTCCAGAGCACCTCGATTTTGGGATTGCTGAGGGCCCGCTCGGCCATGATCTTCGAGGCACGAAGCTGGTCGCGCCGGTGGATCATGCAGACCTTGGCGGCGAATTTCGTGAGGTACGTCGCCTCCTCGACGGCCGAGTCCCCCCCGCCGACTACCGCCAACACCTGGTCGCGGAAGATCGGCAGCGCGCCATCGCACACCGCGCAGGCGCTCACGCCGCCGCCCAGCCGCGCGAGGCGTTGCTCATTCTCCAGCCCGAGCCAGTTGGCCGTCGCCCCCGTGGCGATGATGACGGCGTGGGCGAGGTATTGCGCATCATCCTCGCCGACCACGACAAAGGGCCGCTGCGAAAGGTCCACGCGCTGGCAGTCGTGGAAGCTGTAGCTGTGCCCATCGTCGGGGTTGGAGACATCCGGGTGCAGCCCGTTGTCGGTGACGATCCGGGTGCCGAACCGAACCGCCTGCTGCTCGAAATGGGCCATGAGCCTCGGGCCGGTGACGCCCTCCGGGAAGCCGGGGTAGTTCTCGACCTCGGTAGTCATCATGAGCTGCCCGCCGGGCAGGACCGTGCTGGGGACCGTCTTCGGACGCCCAGCAAAGACGAGCGGATCGAGGTTGGCCCGGGCGGCATAGATGGCGGCCGTCCAGCCCGCCGGACCGGAGCCGATGATGACCAGTTTCTCAACGTTGTTATCGGACATTCGTTTCGCACCCCCGCGCGGTGACCCCTGACCTTCGCCTCTTGCCTTCGGTGACAGGGGAATATTAGTGGGCTCGATTCAGCCACGAAAGAGCCGTCGCCCACGGCGCTCGGGCAGGTCGGCAGCCCTGGCGGCGCATGGCGCAGACACCCCCGCCATTTTCACAGCTACAAGGTCAGCGCAAATTGACAGCGGGGAGCCCGATAACTACAATGGCACCGTTGGCGCTGGGCGGTCAGCGTGTGGCCGGCGGGGGCTGGCAACCTCGCTCCTCTTGGCGCGGAGCAGGGTTTTTTTCGGACTCTCAACGGACAAACACCGATGCGCAGATGGGCAGGCAGCGTACTGAGACGACGAGGGGCCGCACGATGGAGCCCTGTCCTCCTGCTGCTCGTCGGTGGCTGCGCGGGTGGCAAGATCGACCTGTTCACGCCGAAGGTTTCGGCTCAGGTTGAGGAGTGGGACTTCCTCGGGCAGCGCGGCCGGCGGATCGTCACCGACCATTTCGAAGTGTACAGCACCATCCCGGACAAGGAGCTTGAGGAGGCGTTACCGACCTTCCTGGAGACGGCCTATCGGCAGTACGTCGCGACGGTGCCGCCTGGGCCGGCTGCCGAGCAGCGCTTGCAGACGTACATCTTCGGCTCGCGCCGCGACTGGATGGGCTACACGCGGATGCAATCACCGCACCGGGCACCCGTGTACAGCAAGATCCGACAGGGAGGCTACACCGAGGGTAGCACCTCGGTGCTGTTCTACACGACGCGGTCGGCCACGCTGGCGACGCTGGCGCACGAAGGGTGGCACCAGTACGCGGGGTCGCGTTTCCCGAACCGCCTGCCGCCCTGGCTGGAGGAAGGGTTGGCCTGCTATCACGAATCGTTCTACTACGAGGGTTCCCGGCCGCAGTTCACCCCGCGTCACAACACGTTGCGTATCAACAGCCTGCGGGAGGCCGTCCAGCGCGGCAATCTCTTTCCGTTGCGCCAGATCATCAACACGGATGCCGGACAGGTCATTCTCGACCATCAGGCGCGCGACACGCAGGTGTACTACGCCCAGACGTGGGCGTTGGTGACGTTCCTGCGGCACGGGCGGTACGCCGGGGCGTTTTCCGAGTTGCTGCGTGATTTCGCGGCCGGGGCACTGCCGGCGGCTGCCGGAGCCGCCCGCCTTACCGGTCCCGATCCGGTGGGAACGAGTTATGGGGAGGCCGTCTTTTACGCCTACTTCGGCACGGATCTGGACCGCATCGAACGCGAGTACCAAGACCATCTGGCCCGCGTCGCGGGTTTCTGATTGTTCGCCGCGGGGGTGCGCGCCTGCGTGCCGCGGGTGGGGCGCGCGGCTGGTGCGGCAAGCCTTGCTGGTGCGGCGATACCGTTTATCATGGGGCCGTCGGCGTGTGCAGTACGGCTTCAGTGCGGGGGAAGCGGGGGAGCGACGCATGACACCGCAGGACTTGGCCAAGTGGGTGCGGGAGGAGAATGAGAAGGTCACGGTGCTGATCAGCGCCCTGCGCGAGAGAGTGGCCCTCGCACCGCCCGCCCGGGGAAGCGCATGGCTGAAGGAGTTCCGCGAGCGGTTCGAGCACTTGCGGGCGCATCTCGTCCGCCACATGGCCCTGGAGGAGAAGGCACCGGGGGGATACCTGGCGTGCGTGCTGGAACTGCGGCCGACGCTGGCACCGCAGGTGGACCGGCTCAAGCACAATCACGAGGAGATGCGGCGGCTGATGGACGTGCTGCATCGCCAGATTGAGCTGGTGCGGCCCGACGATCGCCTGTTCTTGCGCGACACCATGAGCCGCATCTGCGATTTCCTGGGGTATCTCGAGCAACACCACGAGCAGGAAACGCTCATCATGACGTACGCGTTCACGCAGGAACTCGGGGTCCAGGCCTGAGTGGTGGGCGGTGCCCGCCCTACAGCCCTCTTGCCTCCTGCCTCTTTCCTCTTGCCTTCTTCCTTCGCTACTCCTTCTTCCATCCCTGTGCCACCTCAATGGCACTGAGCATGCTCTGGGCCTTGTTGAGGGTTTCCTGGTATTCCAGGGCGGGTTCGGAATCGGCGACGATGCCGGCGCCGACCTGGGCATCGACGCGCTGTCGACCGTCGGGGCCCGGCGAGACCACCAGCGTCCGCAGCGTGATGCAGGTGTCCATGTTGCCGTGGAAGTCGATGTATCCCACGGCCCCGGCATAGGGCCCCCGCCGCACCGTCTCCAGCTCGTCGATGATCTGCATCGCCCGGATCTTCGGGGCGCCGCTCACCGTGCCCACCGGCAGCACGCTGCGCAGAGCATCGAGCGGCGTCTTCTCCGGCGCCAGGGTGCCGCTGACGTTGGAGCAGATGTGCATGACGTGGCTGTAGCGTTCCACGGTCATCAGCTCCGTGACCTCGACGCTGCCGGGGATGCAGACGCGGGCGAGGTCGTTGCGGCCCAAGTCCACGAGCATCACGTGCTCGGCCCGCTCCTTCGGGTCGGCCAGCAGTTCCGCCTCGTAGCCGCGGTCCTCGGCCTCGGTGCGCCCGCGCCGGCGGGTGCCGGCCAGCGGACGGGTCGAGACGGTGCGACCCTCGATGCGGCAGAGGATTTCCGGGCTGGAGCCCACCAGGGTGACCGCCGGCGATTTCAGGTAAAACATGAACGGCGACGGGTTGATCACCCGCAGGGCCCGGTACACGTTGAACGGCGGAACGTCGCACTGCATCGACAACCGCTGGGCCAGCACGACCTGAAAGATGTCGCCGGCCCGGATGTACTCCTTGGCGCGATCCACCCGTTCCTGGAACTGGGCAGCCGTCAGGTTGCTGGCGCCTTCCCGGCTCAGGGTGCGCGGGGCACCGAATTCCGGCGGAGCAGTCAGCATGGGCAGCAGCGGGCCCGGGTGGGCGGCACCGAGTTGCCGGACCACCTCCTCGATACGGGCGCACGCGGCGTCGTAGGCGGCGTTGAGCGCGCGCGGGTCACTGGGCCCCGGGCGCAGTCGGGCGTGCACGACCACGTGGATCAGCTTCCGGACGTGGTCGAAAATGACCATCTTGTCGTAGAGCCCGAACTGCACGTCGGGAAGCTGACGATCGTCCGGCGGCGGCGTGCCCAGGCGTTCGTAGTGCCGCGCGACGTCGTAGGCGAGGTAGCCGACCGCGCCGCCCACGAAACGCGGCAACCCCGGCAACGGGGCGGTATGGTATCCCGCAAGTATGGCTTGCAGGCGGGCCAGCGGCTCCTCGCCGTCGAACACCTGTTCGCCCTCGGGCCCCCGCACTACGACGCGCGGCCCGTGTGCCTCCAGAAACGTGATCGGGTTCGCCCCCAGGAACGAGTAGCGGGCAACCTTCTCGCCGCCCACGACGCTCTCCAGCAGGAAGGCGTGCGGCGCGTCCCCGGCGAGCGCCTCGAAGGCTGACACCGGCGTCAGGTAGTCGCTCAGCAACGAGCACGAAATACCGATGGTATTGGCCGTGCGGGCCAGGTCCGCAAACTGCTGTCGGTCAGGCGCGTAGTGCAACATGGTCTGCTCCCGCCCAGCCCCCGGCACCGGGCGCTCGGCCTATGGTGTTTCGGCAGGTGCGGTACAATGCCATCAGCCCGAACGGGAGGCAAGGGAAAGCGGGTTACGCCGCCGGCGCGGCGTCCGTGTTCAGAGTGGGTGCGATGCCCGCGCCCGCGGCGGGTGGGGGTGGCCTGCGACGCGCGCCCCCTCTCCCCTCGGGAGAGGGGCAAGGGTGAGGGCGGCGGAGGCGAGCACACCCCACCAGCACGTTTGCCCCGCGCGCAAGAGGACGTTGAACTCGTACGCCGTCGCCTGAGAGCAGGGCGCCCGCGACGCCGTACCTGCTGCACCCGCACGGCCGACGCGCCGGCGGCCCACGCGATGACCCCGGGGGAGCAAGCGCAGACATGTACACGGTCGTCGTCGAGTCACGTTTCACGGCCAGCCATCGTGTCCGTCGCCCAGATGGCACGGAGGAAACGCCTCACGCGCATGACTGGGGCGTGCGGGCGTACTTCCGGGGCCCCACAGTGGATGCGGCGGACATGGTGGTTGACTTCGAGCACGCCCACGGGCTGCTGGAGAACATCATCCGGGGCCTGCATCACGCCGATCTGAACGAAGCGGGGATACTGAAGGGCTGCAACCCCACGGCCGAGGCGGTCGCCCGCCGGATCTTCGAACGGCTCGTGGCGGGCGGGCTGGCACACACGTGGGCGGTGGCGGTGACGGAGGCACCAGGCTGCGTGGCCATCTATGAACGCGATGGACAGCGTGAACCACCGTCCTCACTGGCGTTTGACGATATGCGCGGGTGACCATAGAATACCGCGCGCCTGTATATGGGACGCGGGGTGTACGTCGCGGAGTGCGGGTAACGTATCCGCCGTGGGCGAACGTCGGGGTGGGAAGGGAAGGCCTCCGGAGTGGGCTGGCGTGCGTGGCCGCTCCCGCGGGGCAGGGTGGTAAGACAATGCATCTGGTCTGTCAACGCTGCAAGAAGGCCCGCGCCACGGTGCACATCACCGACACCTTTCCCCAGAAGCGCGAGTGGCACCTGTGTGAGGAGTGTGCGGGGGAGGAAGGGATCATCCGCAAGCAGGAGGACGAGGCCTTCCTGGAGAAGACGCAAAGCACCACGGCGCTCTTGCAGGAGTTCCTCAAGCATAAGTCAGCCGGCAGCAAGCTGGACAACGTCACCTGCGAGCACTGCGGCATCACCTTCCGGGAGTTCAAGCAGCAAGGCCTGCTGGGCTGTCCCCAGGACTACACGACGTTCCGGGAGATGCTGACGGCCCTGGTGGAGCGCGCCCACGAGGGAGCGACGCAGCACGTCGGCAAGGTCCCCGTGCGGGCCGACACCACCACCCAGAAGCGCCTGACGCTCACCCGCCTGCGCCGCGAACTGCAAGAGGCCCTCAAATGCGAGAACTACGAACTGGCCGCCCGGGTGCGTGACCAGATCAGCGAACTGGAATCGGTATGAAGCTCGGCGATTTCACGCGGATGACCGGCGAGTGGCTGCGTGGCGAGGGGCCGCTCGCGGACGTGGTGGTTTCCACCCGGGTGCGGCTGGCACGCAACCTGGCGGGCTACCCCTTCCTGACGCGGGCCAGCGACAGCGAACGGACTGAGATTTACCGCATTCTCAGCGAGCGGATCGCCGCGTGTCCGTTCGGCCGGGACGCCGTGCTGGTGGACCTCGAAGAGGCGGACGCGCTGGACCGGGAACTGCTCGTCGAGCGCCACTTGATCAGCAAGCAGCACGCCGAGGGCGCTGGCAGCCGCGGCGTCACGATCTCCGCGGGTGAGACGATGGCCCTGATGCTCAACGAGGAGGACCACCTGCGCATCCAGGGCCTGAGCTGCGGCATGCAGGTCGAGGAGGTCTGGCGGGAAGCGGACCGCATCGACAGCGAGCTGGGTGCCCATCTGGACTTCGCCTTCGATTGCCAGTTCGGATTCCTGACGGCCTGTCCCACCAACGTGGGGACCGGCATTCGTGTGTCCGTGATGCTGCACCTGCCGGCCTTGAAGCTGACCCAGGAAATCGAGCGCATCCTGCGGGCGGCCCGGGACATGCACCTGGCGATCCGCGGCCTGTACGGCGAAGGCACCGAGGCGGCCGGTGACTTCTTCCAGATCTCCAACCAGACCAGCCTCGGCAAGACGGAGGCGGAGCTCGCCCGGTCGTTCGTGGACAGCATCGTCCCGCGGATCGTCGAGTACGAGCGCGTGGCGCGGACGGCCCTCGCCCGCACGCGCGGGCAGCAGCTTGACGACAAGATCTGGCGCGCCTACGGCACGCTCGCGCAAGCCCGCATGATCAGCACCGAGGAAACCCAGGCGCTGCTCTCGCCCCTGCGCATGGGCATCTGCATGGACCGCTTCCACGAGCTGGACCTTCCGCGCCTCAACGAGATCTTCCTGCTGACCCAGCCCGCCCACCTGCAGAAGGTGCTGGACAAGTCGCTGGACGGCCAAGCCCGGGCGGCTGCCCG
Source organism: Planctomycetota bacterium (assembly GCA_029558835.1). Taxonomy (GTDB): domain Bacteria; phylum Planctomycetota; class Phycisphaerae; order UBA1845; family UBA1845; genus JAKQDH01. The sequence goes on from JAKQDH010000031.1 coordinate 34,253, forward strand.
CGCTGACTTCATCCGCAGCCGCCTGGAATCCTGAGTAGCTCCAAACGTATCCGGAAGCAGATGCCGGGCACACGGCGGGAACAGGGTAGCATGGCCAAACGCAGCGCCGCCATGCCCTGCCTCAGCGAGCCGGACCATGCCTGCCGCCGCCTGCCGGCGTGGCAGCAGGCGCCTTCGGCCTGTGCGGGTAACCTCGTCTGTTCCGCCCGCGCCGCTGCTTGAGCTCGGACCGGGGCCGCTCGCTGCCGCCCGGGCTCGGTAGCCCACAGGCGAGACGACCGTGCCACGGTGAGGTTGAGCGGACACTTCGGTGTTCCTACGATTTCGATGGAGGCGGGAGAGAGAGTCCCTGCGCGGCAGGCGGGAGGTTCCGATGAGCAGTATGTGGCGTCGGCTGGAGTCGGGGGTGGGCTGGGCAACCGTGGCGGGGTGTGTGCTTGCGCTGTTCGCGCTGCTCCACGCCGGATGTGGGACGGGGCTGGGAGGCGCCATTCCAATCTCTACCGGCACAGGCGGGTCGACCACCGGCAGCGGAGACGCGGATACCGGCTCGGACACCGGCGGGCAGAATCCCGCGGACGGCACGACCGACGATACGACCGATGACGCGGAACCGGGTGACGAGGACGACGGCTCGGGCGACACCGGCAGCGCCCCGGCCAGCCTGACGCTGAGGTTTACCCAGACCAGCAGCTACAGCCTTGACGGGATCACCCACACGTTGCGGGCTGAGGGCTCCGGGCAGGCGACCGTGGTGGTGCCCGCGCGGACGAGCGTGGCCGTGCAGGTGCCGTACTCGGTCGAGTATGACCTGCGGGGCAAGAACGTGCAGGGGCAGCAGTACGTACCAGCGCCGTCGTACTTCGTCCTCGACGGCGTGATCGAGTGGACCGTCACCTATGAGCCGCAGGGCGGCCAAGCCTGTGTCCGCCTCAGCGGCGTTGTTCGGCAAGAGGGCAGCGAGGTCGTGACGACCACGCTGGTGGCGCACGAGGTCTACCTGCTGGTCGGGGAAGACGTGTATGGCACCTTTGAGGCGCCGGGATCGGGCTACATCCCCGCCCAGATCCTGAGCGAAGACCGCTGCGGCTCACCCTATCGATGGACGTACACCTACAGTCGAGACGTGGGGGCGGAGGTCGAGACCTTCCAGACGACCGTCAGCCTCGAACGACGGTAGCCTGCCTGAGACGCGAAGTTGCGATTCCGTCGCGGCTGTCGGGCCGCTGCACCTTGGCCGGTCGCGGCCCAGGGTATCGAGCTGGCTAGCCTGCACGTTGCACAAATTCGTTTACAAGTTCAATTCAGGTTGAAGCTGCCGGTGCGGTAACGCTCCGCCCGCGCGCGGGGCAAAATGCCCCAGCGGCGGGCGGCTTGTGCGACCGGGGGCGCCTTCACTACGATAGCGGCTGTTCGTCGGGTGGTCGGCGGGTCAAGGGTGAGGCCGGGAAGCAACGGAGATTGAGGATGCTCAATGGGCTGAGAAACGTCCTGCGGCGAACGGAGACGGTGAGCTTCGACTGCTACGGGACGCTGGTGGACTGGGAGGCCGGGCTGCGGGCGGCCTTGGTGGAGATGTGCGGGCCGCTGGACGCCGAGCGCCTGGCCGAGCTGTTCGAGACGTACCTGGGAGCCGAGGCATCCATTGAGGGGAAGGGTTACCGACCTTACCGGGAAGTCATCGCCAAGGCGGTACAGCGCGTGACGGAATCGCTTATGCCCGGGCAGGGGCCGGGGCGTCTGCCGGACGTGACGGCCATCGTGGAGCGCTGGACGCCGTTCCCCGACACGTGCGACGCGCTGGCCCGGTTGAAGAAGCGGTACCGGCTGGGGGTCCTGTCTAACGTGGATCCGGACCTGTTCGCGCTGACGGCCAGGCAGATTCCGGTGGAGTTTGATTTTGTGGTGACGGCGGAGGACGTGCGGGCGTACAAGCCGGCCCACCTCCACTTCCACCGCCTGTTGAACGTCCACGCCAAGCGGGAGTCGGTCCTGCACGTGGCGCAGAGTCTGTTTCACGATGGTCTGCCGGCCCGGCAGATGGGCCTGCCTTTCGTGTGGATCAATCGCCGCCACCAGGACAACGAGACGGACGTGGAGCCGCTGGCCGAGTTTCCGGATTTGGCGTCGTTCGCCGACGCGACGGATGAAGCGTTTCAGTAAGGCCCAAACGCCCGGGCGCCAGCGCGGGCGAATCAGGGTATCGCGGCACCGCGCGGGCTGCCCTGACACTCAGCGTCAAGGGGAGCAAGCCCGCGGCTCGAGGGCGGCGCCAGGTTGCGCACGCTGATACAGCGTCTCCGCGCTGCCCGTTGGAAGCTTGAGGCAGGGATGCCGCCGCTTCCGCCGGCTGTCGGAGTCCTGGGGCAGATGAGGCCCGCACCACTCATGAATCCCGTAATGGTCACGCGTTGGGCGGAGCGCTATCCACCAGGCTCGCGGGTACGCGTAGTGCAGAGCTTCTCGGCCGGCGCGGAGTCGGTGGCGGCACGCGCCGAGGGAACCGTCGAGGCGTGGGAGGAGTCGCCGACCGGAAGCTGGTACGCGCACGGCAAGCAACACAAGCTGTGGCTGACGCGGCTGCGCTTGCGGAAGGCCGATGGTGAACTGGCGCTGCTGGTCATCGACGACCGGACGAGGGTTGAGCCGGCCGACGTGGGCTGAGTCAAACCCCGTACAAAGGCGGGAGTTGTCGAACTGAGGGCGCGGCGGAGGATGGAGCCACGTTCCGCCCGGCGCTGGAAGGGCCGAAGTCGGTAGCCGGGAGTGTCAACCCCTGAGAAGAGACCGGCTCTGTTTCTTTCCACCGCCCCGCCGGGCAACGCCGTGAACTGAAATAACCGGGAGCGGCTGGGGAGAAAGAAACGTCCCTGCCGATGTTCTGTTGTCCGGACAGAAAGGCAGGGACGCCGTGAAAACCGATCGGAGGATCGGGAGCGCTCGCTCCACAGTTTTTTATCGTCATCCCCTTCTCGCCCGGATCAGTGTGTTTCTGGGGGCGCTGCGTGCCCTGCCTGACCCGGTGGCGCACCGCCAGGTGCGTTGGACGCCGGCGGCGGGGGGGGCGGCAGCGGTCCTCATGGCCCTCGACTCGGGCTGCACCCTGGGCGTGCGTTGTGAGGACGCCCTGGCCTGTATGGCTGGCGACTTCCGACGCCGAAGACGGGTGGGGACCACCTATAACGGTTGGGTCAAAGCCCTCGAACGACAGGCACCCACGGTGTTGCCGCTTCTGAAGGCCGACCTGCGCCGCCAGGCACCGCGGCGCCTCGACCGGATTCCCCGTCTCGGCGGCGGGACCCTCTTGGCCGTGGATGGCAGCAAGGAAGACCTGCCCCGCACGCGCGACCACGAGCGCAGCTTCGGCAACGCCGACAACGGCGTCTGCCCCCAGGCGTTCGTCACCGCGATCGTCGAGGTGCAAACCGGGTGGTTGTGGGAGTGGCGCCTCGACGTGGCCCGGGCGAGCGAGAAGGAGCATCTGATCCAGATGGCCGAAGACCTTCCCGCCCACGTGTTGTTGCTGGGCGACGGGAACTTCGTCGGTTATCCGGTGTGGTCGAAGCTGCACGCGGCGGGCAAGAAGTTCCTTATCCGCGTCGGGGGCAACGTCAGCCTGCTCACCCGCTTGTGGCCGCAGGCCGCGGTGCGTCACGACCGCGAGTTGGTCTACGCCTGGCCCCAGCACCAGCAGAAACGGGTGCCCCCGCTGGAGCTGCGTCTGATCCGCGTCGGCAAGGGGAAGCAGACGGTGTATCTGCTGACCAACGTGCTCCACCCGGCGCGGCTCTCGCCGCGGACCGCCGGCAGAATCTACCGTCTGCGCTGGGGCGTGGAATCGTTCTATCGCACGTTCAAACGCACGCTGGGGTACGCGAAGCTGCGCAGCCGCAGCGGGCGTCGGGCGCACCTGGAATTGGAATGGGCCCTGATCACCATGACCATCATCGCCCTGCTGGGGATTGACGTCCTGCGTCGCCACCGTCGCGATCCTCGTCGCTTCAGCCCTGCGCCGCTGCTCCGTGCCCTGCGGGCCGCGCTGCTCCGCGGGGGAAGCTTGCCTCTGCCCCAGGCCCGTGCCGCCCTGCAGCAGGCCCTGGCGGCCGCGGTCAAGGACCCCTATCGACGCCACACCTCCAAGCGCCCGCGGCACCGACCGATCACCAAGAACACGCCGCCCTCGTCGATTCTCCAGCCGCCCCGCCTTCGTGTCGCCACCGCCCAGGAACGCCAACTCGCCCACAAGTACCGCCAAACCATCGCCGCTTAGTTCACGGCGTTGCCCGGAGGGGCGGCGGAGGCACAAAGAAAGCGCTGGACCACGATCCCCAGGGTTAACACCCTCGTTCTTCTACACATCTTGAGCCGGTGGTGCTAGGGTGGTCCCCGTAGGAGGCGGGTCCAGGGACGGGCCCGGGGTTTGGGAAATGAGTCAAGGATGGACTCCAATGGTGGCTGCATGGGTCATGGAGGAAACGAAGACTGTGGACCTGAAGGACCGACGCCTCAACCACCGCCTGCGGGAG
>JAKQDH010000032.1 GCA_029558835.1 Planctomycetota bacterium
TACCGGCAGTTGCCAGGTGACGCTGTTGACCGTCAGGTTGGTACTCAGGCTCACGTCGAACTGCAACAGCCGCAAGTCCTGAATGTCACCGTCAATGGCCGCCAGGGTGACGTAGACGTAGAACGACTGTCCCGGGCAGACACTGTCGGGGTTGATACTGGGCACGAGGCCGATGTCAATCACGCGTGGGTCGGGTGGCTGGGGGCAGGAGACGGTGGCACACGAGGTGCCGCCACCCCAGGGCGTGCCGCCCTGGCTGGCGCACGCGGCGGGAGTCAGGTCGGCACAGGAGCCGTCCGGCAGGCAGCAGGCCTCGGGTACCGGCGAGCCCGAGACGGTCGTGGTGCCCTCGTAAGGCAGGTAGCCGTCCTTGGTTACGGTCACGTAGAGCACGCCGGGGGTGCCGGGGGTGATGCTGAAGGTGATCGTGCCGTTGCTGGGCGTGGTTTGGCTCGCGTAGACGTCGCCTGACTTCCAGAGACACACGCGTGCATTAACGACCGGCGTGCCATCGCGTGTCACTTGTACCTGGTAGTCCGTGGGGACGCCGGCGGTAATCACACTGGGGTGGCTGGCGGTCAGCTCGAACGGCTCCGTCGCGCGGATGCGCAAGGCGGGGTCGCCGAGCAGGGTCAGCTCGACGAAGATGTAGCGCATGGTCGAGTCGCCGCCCACGGCGTCGTTCTTATGGTCGGAGAAGCACTCACCCAGTGTGTAGTGTAACTGAGTGAAGAGGGAGCGGAAGAAGTAACGGTCGTACCGGGCGGACAGGCCATCGGCGGTGTAGGGGGAGTACCAGCCGTAGCGTGAGTTGCCGACGAAGGCGATCCCTCCGCCGTTGGAGTTCTGCACGAAGGCCTCGGCGATGCAGGTGGTGGACTGGTAGTTGCAGGCCCAGCAACCGATGGAGTACAGGATGCTCTGGCGGGCGCCGTTGTACAGGGCGCTCATGTTGCTGTTGGAGAGGTACTGCCCGTGGTTGGTGGCCCCGGCGCCCATGACGGTGGTGTCGGCGTGGTCGCTGTGGTTGACGAGGTTGTTGCCCTGGTTGAGGTAGGCGATGACGTCGGTCTTATGCGTGCCGGGTTCGCTGTCGTACTCGGTGCGGACGGTCCAGCCGGAAGGGACATACTGGGTGCGGATGGCTTCCTTGCACCCCTCGCCCTCGCCGCTGCCGGCGGAGTGGGCGTCGAATCCGAAGAACGCCGCGTTCCGGATGTAGTCGGTCAGCGGCGGGTTCTTCTCGTAGGTGAAGACCTTGTTGATGAACGTGGTTACCTGGGACGAGGTGCGCACGGCCGCGCGTCCGACGTGCACTTCGCAGAGCCAGTCGTCGTCATAGTCGGAGTAGTAGGTATCATTGGGGATGTTGTCGGTGCCCTGGGGACTGACCATGGCGCGGACGTGGCAGGGCACGATATTCGTATCGCCGCCAAGCAGGACCATCGTCGTGCCCCAGTTGTTGTAGGCGTCGATTACGAAGGCCCGGATCTTCTGCACGTCGGTACCGCTGTAGCCGCCCTCGTTGTAGATCCAGGAGGTCGTGACGATGTTTGCCGGGATGCCCTTCTTGCTTCTCCAGTCCGCGAGCGGCTGGAAGGAGCTTACCCAACTGCTCTGGGTGATGATGACGTAGTCGTAGTCGCCAGCGGGAACGCCGCGGCTGACCGGCAGCGGCTCGGGCGATTGCCGTACCGCGACGGCTTCGGGGTTGGCCACCATGTCCGAGACGCGTCCGGCGTAGGCCTGCCGCTTCTCCTCGGAGACCCGCGCGGGCAGGTAGTCGCCACACACATAACCGCCGACGCCTTCCACCACCACGTCGATGCTGGTGTAGAGTGTCAACCGGTTCTGCGCGGGTACGTACTGCACGGGGTAGAAGCGCAGCACGGCCATGACCTGACCGGCGAGGTCGTTTTGGTACTCGAACGTAACCAACTGTCCCGGATAGGGGTCATCCGAGGCATAGATGATCGGGTCCGGAGCGACGGTGAGGGGCTGCGGGGGAGAGGAAACCGGCAGCGGCGGCTGTGCCGGCAACACGGTGTACTTTCCGTCGAGATCAACCGATGTGGAGCGAACAACCCGCACTCCGGTGACCAACATGTCCGCCGGCAGCGCGAGACGCACGGTCTCAGCGGGCAGCATCGGGCGACCGGGTTCCAGTAGCGGGTCCGCGCCTTCCAGGTTGATGGTGTCGTAGCCGGAAACGCGCCCGAAGCTCAGCGCGTCCGGCGAGTACGTGGTGGTGTAGGTCACCGTGTAAGGACCCGCTCCACCCTGCCCTTTTGCCGCGTCGCCCAACTGGGCGCCCACGGGCGTGCAGACCAACCCGACCAGAAGGCACACGATGCAGACAATCTGACGCTTCACGGCTTTCCTCCCACCAGTAAGTCACCGACAAGTTCAGACAACCCCGTTTCGACGGTCTTTCTTCGGCGGGTTCGCAGGGGGGAGACTTCAATCACGCGCGGAAAGACCGACCCCGACCCCGTCAAGCACGAGGCCCCATCATTTTTATCATACTGTCGGTCTACGCAAAGGCAAAGTGCATTTACGCCGCGCTTTCTCGAATCGCGTGCACGTCGGCACGGCTGGCCGAGCGCGGATTGTGGCCGGACGGGCCCGTGTTTGGAGTCTGTGCCGTGGCTGGCGAAATTGCAGCTTCAGTGTTACGTGCGACGGACTAGGCCCTGGCAGCCTGTGCCGGCTCGGGCCGCTTGTTGAAGTACCCGCGGTCCAGTGCGGAGGCTTCGAGGTGCCCTGCCGAGGCCGCCTTCGACCTCGGCCGCGGCGGAGCCCACGCTACTTCGTCGGTGGGGCACGCCGATTCCGACCCGGAGCTACTGTAAGTCCCGTCCGAGGAGGCGGCCTGCCTCAACCACGTCCTTATCACCGCGGCCGGAGAGGTTGATCACGATGGTTCGGTCACCGTCCATCTGCGGAGCGAGCCTCAACGCGTGGGCGACGGCGTGGGCGGGTTCCAGGGCGGGGATGATGCCTTCCACTTCGCACAGCCGCACGAACGCGGCCAGTGCCGCTCGGTCATCGCACGCGGTGTACTCCACGCGCCCCGTCTCCTTCCAATGGGCGTGCTCCGGCCCGACGCCGGGATAATCCAGACCGGCCGACACCGAGTGCACCGGCAGTGTCTGCCCGTCATCGTCCTGCAAAACATACGTGAACATCCCGTGCAGGACGCCCGGTCGTCCGGCGCAGAGCGTCGCGGCGTGCCGGCCCACGTGATCGATTCCGTCGCCGGCCGCCTCCACGCCGATCAGCCGCACGCCTGCGTCGCTGATGAACGGCGCGAAGATGCCGGCCGCGTTGCTCCCGCCTCCCACGCAGGCCACGATGCAGTCCGGCAGGCGACCCGTTGCCTCCGCCATCTGCACCTTCGTCTCGCGCCCGACGATTGACTGAAAGTCGCGCACCATCTGCGGATACGGGTGCGGGCCCATGACGCTGCCGATGACGTAATGCGTGTGGTCGCTGGTGGCCATCCAGTCGCGCATGGCCGCGTTGATCGCGTCCTTCAGCGTCTTCTGCCCGGTCTCGACGGCCACCACGCGGGCCCCGAGCAGCTCCATGCGAAAGACGTTGAGCTTCTGCCGCCGGATGTCCTCCGCCCCCATGTAGACGACGCACTGCAGCCCGCAGCACGCGGCCGCCGTGGCCGTCGCGACACCGTGCTGCCCCGCTCCGGTCTCCGCGATCACCCGCGACTTGCCGAGCCGCCGCGCCAGCAGCACCTGGCCGAGCGTGTTGTTGATCTTGTGGGCACCAGTGTGGTTGAGGTCCTCGCGTTTCAGGTAGAGGCGTGCCCCGCCGAGCTGCTCGCTGAGCCGGGCAGCGAAGTACACCGGGCTGGGACGGCCGGCGTAGTCCCGCAGCAGCGCGCGCAACTCCTCCCAGAACCCCCGCTCCCGCCGCACGGCCGCGTACACCTCCGCCAGCTTCGCAACCGACGCCATGAGCGTCTCGGGGACATAGCATCCCCCGAACGCCCCGAACCGCCCCTTGGCGTCCGGCCCCAGGGCGGGATCGTCCAACGGCATCACATCCACGTGCATAAGCGTTCCCCCGCACCGACCCCGCGGTGTGCCACGGCTCTCGAGCAGTGGGCGTCACGCATTGACAGCGCGATTCTCAGTGGGTTGAGCAGGGTTTGCAACGCGCCCGGCACCCACGTCTAGGCAATCGGGAGGAGAAACTAACCACACGAAAAGTGCAGCTTTATGCGTTGACTTGACCGCCGGGCTCAGTGTAGCATACTCGAACGAGAGCCGTTTCGGACTCGGAGCCGGCTGGAGCATGTTCGGGTGCAAGGGATCGACGCTGCGGCGCGCGGAACTTCAGCCGAGCACTCGTGGCGTGGATCGCAGGCGCGGCGGCGCTCCTGGTCGCGGCTCGGAGGGACCGTCAGGGTCCCCCAGGGTCGAAGGGCGCTCCTGACGGTGCCATGAACGCGTCGATTGGGCATCGCCTTTCTTGAGGTAAGCGACTATGCATGCGTCGGGTGTTAGGAAGATTGCTGTCGGTTCAGCGGCGGTCATTGTACTTGTCCTATGCGTCTTCTTCGTTTTGCGACCGACGCACCCACCCGTGACAACAGCCCCTGGCTTCAGGACGATTGTAATCAACGAAGCCATCCGGACCCCTCTCTACCTCCCGCTGTACCACGCGGTAGAACGTGGGTACTTTCGAGAAGCCGGACTGGAACCCAAGATAGTCACAGGCGGTACGGCAACGGCGAGTTTCGCCGCGATGCTGAGCGGTGAAGCTGACTTCGCCCAAGCAGACCCCATGTACGTCCCAATTTCGCGTGAGAAGGGCGGCCGCACCAAGGTCGTCGCTCAGGTCGTTGGGCGAATCGCCTTGTGGGGCGTAGCGAGAGATCCCAGCATTCCAGACATGACGGGCACGACCCTCCGCGGCAAGAAGATAGCTACTCAACCCCGCCCGATGAGCGCGTACACCTATACGATCACCTTGCTCAGCCAGCTCAACCTCCAGCCGGACACCGATGTCGAGATCATCTCTGGAACGCCAGGAACCGAGATTGCGGCACTCCTGCAAGGACAAGCGGATTTCATGGTTTCCACCGAACCTCTCGTGTCGCAGGCGGAAAGTGCCGGGGCCCATGTGGTTCTCTCGTTTCCGACGCTTCTGGGCGACCGGGCCTTCAGCGGCTTGATGGCACGCGAGGATTTCATCCGAAGTAACCGTGCCCTCGTCATTTCTACAGTTCGCGCGTATCAGAAGGCCCTGACCGACATACACGCAGACCGCGAGTCCGCCTTCGCGTCCGCGCGCAAGTACTTCCCCCAGATGTCCGATGCAGTCCTTAAGGCCGCGGTGGAACGGCTTACCAACGAGGAAGTTTTTCCTCGAAGCATTCTCGTCAGTGAGCAATCGTGGTTTTCAGCCACTGCTGCACGCATCGCCGTGGGGGACCTAAATGCCTCCGTTCCCCTCGAGGAAGCCTGCGATTTGTCAATTATGCGAGATGCGGACAAATGACCGACGAGTTCGTCATTGCGCTTGCGCTTGACTGGCCAGTCTATGCGCCACTATACATAGCGCAAGAGGCGGGTTACTTCTCGACCACGTCCGTTGTCTTTGGGAAGTTCAGGCGCCAGGCGCCCCCCCCGGAGTCAACTCCAGATGGTCTGCCCACCTTCAGAGATCCAACCTTCCTGCATCAGCAGGTTGATGCCATGTGGGGAGCACTTCGGCATAATCCACCGCTGCTAACTGTCTGCGACCCCATGCACGGCCTAATCCACAATGCTTGGCCAGGCACGGAAGACAAGGTCCAACTGGTCGGCGCTCTTATCATAAAACCTGCATGCTGGTTTTTCAACTGTGCCCACAATGTCGTCGAGTTCTCTGAACGCCTCAGGGACAAAGTAATGCGCCGAGTTCGGACGCATCCGCCAGGCATGAGCGCGGATACCTTGGCCCGATGGGCCTTGATGAAGCACGGACACTTCACAGCGTCGGAACTCAACGAACTCCTTACCTCCGTGGCGCCAGGTGAGGAATTGCGAGCGTTCGAAACGGCCAGCAACGACTACACGACCTGCGGCGCGGTCTCGGTTGACTACATCACAATGCGCCGCTTGGCCGACGCCCACCGTTCCCAGCTTGGCATGTCGGACTGTTCCGAAGTGTTAAAGCAGTATTTGATGACCGGCATCCTTGTGCGCGAGCGCGAATTGCGGGAGGCAGCCGACCACGTCGCGCGCGTTCTCGCCGGCGTCGAGTTGGCACTCGGGCTGTTGACCTCGGACTTCGAAACCGCATTTGCCCTTCTGCGCCAGCATTATGCACGACGGGCGCATCAACCAGCATCGGATGCACTTCTTGAGCGTGAGTACCTTGAGCCATTATCTACGGTCCATGTATCTTTCGAAGACGTGCGCCACATGTTGCGCCACTTTCTAGAGCAGAGGTATTACCCGCGGTCGGTTGTGCCGGATCGAATGTCAGAGCGACTTGCGTCGACGTGGGAGGTTTACCGAGAGGCGCAGAGGGACGTACTCGCGCAGCGTCAGTGGGATCACTTGGACGCGGGGACCCTCCAAGTGGTGCGCCTGGCGAGAGTGCCTCGTCGGCGCGGAGGTTACTCTGATGTGTGCCGGTACCTTGATGTGTGCCGCTACCCTGATGTGTGCTGGTACCTTGCACGAATGAGGGTGTCGCCCCTAGCCCATCAGGATACGAAGCGTATTGTGTCCTGGATTCAGGGTCTGAAGGGCGAACTCACAGCGAGCCAGTTTCGGGTGGTGGGGACATTCCTGGTTGCTGATGACAGGACACGCAGCGAGCTGAGAGAGTGCGTTGAGCGGGTGCGTCTAGCCGCTAGGAATGTTCCGACCGCAGGGACGCCAGCGGTTTTCGGTGTCTTCGGCCCACCGGGGTCGGGGAAAGACCGATTCGTGATGGATGTGCTCGAGGATTGCATAAGGGCCGGGTTGTTGGCCTCGCCGGTGCACCTCAACCTTTTCGACCACAAGCAACTGGATTCAGCCCAATTGAGACGCCATGTTACCACTTCGTTACAGGGCCGAAGTACTTCTGGCGCGAACACCGTCATTCCTGTCTTCGTCAACGAGGCCAATAAGCACCCGCTGGGCGACGACGTATTTGGTGCGTTTTGTCCGCTGATTCTCGTCGACAGGCAATCGGTTGAAAAAGACGGTCTCTCAGCAGATTCAGCGCGCCGCGTCATTTGGTTTTTTGCCGGAACGATATCGGGAACGGCGCATGCCGTTCGTAGCAGAATTGCGGCGGCGAATGGCGGCCGGGACTTTGTTTCCCGCCTTGGCGAAGAGAACATTATCACATTGCCCCCCCTCGCGGGGCCCGTAGAGCAGCTGCTGCGCTTCTTGTCGGTGTCTTGTGTGGATCAGGATGGTCACTTGAGAGCTGACCGGCCCAAGTACGTGACCGCACAGCTTCTACTGTGCCTTGCAACTTGGGCTATTCGCGATTCTCGCGACCCCAACCGAATCATGGACTCTGCCAGGGGAAGCCTTGCCCGGGGCGGTGGGAACCGTCTGCGCGTGGAGGACGTCCTGAGCCATGAGCAGATTGCCGAGTTTTACAATCTCTACGACCACTGGTGCAGGCAGCTAGGAGACACAGACGTGCATCTCGTATGGGATGTCCCCTAAGGTGAAAACGATTGCGCGGTCGCTCACTGCGTCTTTAGGTTCTACGCGGCGTGAAGGGTAGCATGCTTCTGTTATCCGACATTAGCTTTGAGTATTCTGCGACAGCGGCGCAGCAAACGGTGGGCGTCCTGCAGAACGTTTCCCTTTCCATCCCCAGCGGCGCGATTGCGTCAATTGCTGGACCTAGCGGTTGCGGAAAAACAACCCTGCTCAACGTCGTTGCTGGGATTCTGCAGCCCACAGCAGGCACGCTTGTGTGCCCAGAGCTGATTGTAAACGGCAAGAGACGCGTCGGATATGTCTTTCAGACACCTTCGTTAATTCCCTGGAGGTCGATTAGGGAGAATGCCCTTCTGGGGGCCGAGATTGCATCAGCACGCACTGATGAGCTAGCTAAGACCTGCGAAGAGCTGCTTTCGGCCTATGGATTGTGCGGATTTCAAGGGGCATTCCCCACGAGCGTGAGCACTGGCATGCAGCAGCGCGTGTCGATGATTCGGGCTGCTTTGTCGGGCGCTAAGGTCATTCTGCTAGACGAGCCGTTTTCGAATTCGGACTTCGTGGTGCGGCGCGAATTGCAGCGGGACCTGTTTCGCTTGGTGCAAGAGCGCCAATTGACTGCGGTAGTCGTCACACATGACATAGAGGAAGCAGTCCGCATCGGTGATACCGTCATCGTGTTGACGCCACGTCCGGCACAAGTGGCAGCCGTTATCCGTGTCGACATAGCCCGCGACGAGCGCTTTTCGAACGATTGCGAGGTGCTTCGCCACCTAGCTAACTGCACCGAGGAAGTGGAGAAGGCGTTTGTGCGTGCGTGCAGCGAGGGGAGTCGGCCGTGAGAAGTCCCGCGACTAGGAGCGTGAGGAAGCTCGCATTCTTAGCGCTGCAACTTGCGCCAGCGGTCGCTGTCATCTGTCTTTGGGAGCTGATGGCGCTGTCCCGCCCAGAGCTCGATTTCACGGTCGGGTCGCCGCTTGGTATTATTCGGGAATGTGCAGCGTTATGGAATCGGGGAAGCTTACCAAGAGACATTGCGGTCACGAGCGTGGAGGCTTTTCTAGGATTTCTTGCTGGCGTGGTACTCGGCACGCTGTTCGGACTGACGATGTGGACCTCACGGACAGTCTTTGTGATTTCCCGGCCGTATTTGGTTGCGTTAGGGTCGGTCCCAGTGTTTGCTCTGGCGCCAGTGTTCGTTTTCTGGTTTGGAACGGGCATTTGGTCAAAGGTCGTGCTGGGCTTCCTTTCCACTTTTGTTGTAGCAGTAGTGCAGGCGCACACTGGCGCGACGGAAGCGGACCCCAATCTCCTGCGGCTAATTGCGGCGTTCGGTGGAAGTCGCCTAGATGCCTTTAGAAAGGTGATTGTTCCCTCCGCAATGATCTGGGTGTTGTCGGGCATACGGTTGAACATCGGAATGGCTTTGCTGGGTGCGTTCGTGGGCGAGTTCATATCGTCTCGAATGGGGCTCGGCTACCTGATCATAGTCGCCCAAGGGCTGTACAACGTGAATCAGATCTGGGTTGGTGTCGTTTGCATTATGGCAATAGCTGTGTTGTTTCATGCGTGCACGATGCCAATCGAGAAATGGGCCAATCGGTGGAAGTGAGCAGTGGGGGTCGCGCTTCGATGTGGCCGTAAACGCCTGGGGAAAAGAGTATGGTGATGGCTCCGAGGAAAAGTTCTTCAACTCGCGTCCGGCGGGCAAGAGGGAGAAGGTATCGGGATGATCTTATCAGCTTCTTGGGTGAGCGCCTGCGCGGGCGCACGGTCGCCTGCGAGCCCAACCGGCCCGCCATGCGTGCCTTCCAGTGTTCGGCCCCCAGCGGCACGCCACGCGCCACGGGCTCCGACGAAAAGGAGCACCCTGACACGTTTTCTTCAGCCTGAGCCATGGTTCTTGCTCCGTGAAGTTCAGGTTGGCGATCGCCTGTTATCGAACCAGGCATTCCCTCTCGACTGCGCCGCCAGCGATCCTGGCACAGCGAAGCCCACGCGGGTGCAACCCATCAACGTCCAGGACGACGGAATACCCCACGAATGGCGAGGCGTACTTGCAGTACTCGCAAAGCCAGGAGATGTCGCCTTCCGCAGTGTCGCCCGGGCCCCGCTTCCATTCCATGATCGCAATGGGCCGATTGATGGCTTTCCCGGATGCATCCCAACATGTCATGGCTGGTTCTGTCCAGATCACGAGGTCCTTACACACGTTCTTCTTTCGGCGCGGGCCTGGCAACTGCGGCAGCGCCACTTCTATGCCGATCTGTGTCGGGTCACGAAGAATGCCTCCTTGCCGGCAAGCCTTCTGCAGGAAACCGAAGACGTAGAGGCTGATTGCCTCTCTCTCCCGCCCACGCCAGGGATGGCTGAGAACCCATTCGCTGAAATCCAGCAGCGACGCCTTCACGATCGCGTCGAGTTTGCTTTTCCTTTCGATGGTGTGACTCCTTCCCTGAGGACGTTATTAGCAGGCAGGCGAAGGTGTCAAGGCAGGCGAAGGTGTCAGGATGTCTTCAGCGGCTTGTTGGGCCAGCACCCGGGCGGGCGCAGGGTCGCCTGCAAGCCCAAGCGACCTGCCATTCGCACCTTCCACCCGTCGCCCCCCAGTGGCACGCCCCGCGCCATGGCCTGACGAATGTCCTGCAAGTGTTCGCTCGCCAACGGGCGGTTGACCGCGCCCAGCCGATTCAGCGGTCGGTCCACCGGCCAGGATTTCAGCCAGAGCACCCCAACGCGGGTACGTCACAGATTGGGCAGCGAGAGTTCGGCCCCAGGGGGGGCCGCGGTCTGTCCCGACAGGGTCGGGACGGGTGGAGTTCGCCCCAGGCCTGTCTGCCGACAGGCAGGCGAACGGAACCCGCGGTGAGACGCGGATCACTTTGATCCCGCCCCGGATGGGGTGGAGGAATGCCGCGCCATGGAGTGCAGTACCCTCCTCCGCCCCTTCCGGGGCGGAATAATCGTGAATGTACGCGTTCCACGGGTTCCGTCCGGGCTTGGCGCCCGGACTCCACCCGTGGCTACATACCTTTGCCCCTTTCAGGGGCAAGACCGGCACCCGCGTGGATCGTCACGGCCCCCCAACTCCGCCTCGCGACTCTGCCGGCTCGGAATGCGCGGCGTTTCAAGCCCGCAGGAATCGTTCTGTTAGCTTCTCCTCCTCCGGTACTCAAAGCCCAGCCACGAGTTTTCCGCAACCAGACCCAGCGCACCAGGACGGGTCCGGTCAGGGCGATGCCTGGCCAGACGTCGCTATGGTCGCGAACGTTGACGCACCGCGTATCCGTGGCTGGTGCTCTCCACCACGTAGATGTAGGCGAACTCTCGTGCCTCAGCGACCGACCGCACGCATTCGCAGAAACACGGGCGGAGGGCGAGCCGATACTCGTCGAGCAGTACCAGAGCCTTCGGACAGGTCAGCTTGGCCATCTTGCTCGCTTTCCCCGCGATGGCCTTCTCCAGCAGCGGCCGCAACTCCCGACGAATGTCGGGCTCGAACCCGCCGAGGTCCAGCCCGCCGTCGGCTGGATAGAGGGCCGCGCCGCCGGCACGCCACTTCTGAATGTGACAGATGACTCGCCCTCCGGCGACGATGTCCTCACCGGCTTCGGTGGAAATGGCGCCCGTCTTGCGGACATAGTCGTGGATGCGCTTCTTCACTTCCTCTCGCTGCCGCCGGCTCTTCCACGGATTGCGGAACACCACCCCGTATTCCCCTGAAAGTTCGCCGGTGTCACGCGCGTCCCTTTCGACCTCCTTGAGCATCCCCCACTGACCTTGACGTACCGTAACGTCCTCTTGGTGCCGGACGCTCGTCACCTCCACCGCGTACTTCCTGCCGCGGTGCCAGACCCAGAAATCCGGCGGGTCGCGGCGCTCGGTTACCCACCGGACGGTGGAGCCCGGGAATCGTTCCACGAGATACCGCGCGAACTCACGCACGCAGAACTGTTCTTCGCGCTTCTTGCGCGCGTCGTGGCGTTTGTGCGGGGCTGTCCGGGATCGGCGTGCTGCACGTGGCATGCTGACTGGCTAACGCGCTCTACACCCACCGTCAAGGCGTGCGGCACGCGTGCGGTGCGAATGCGTGCGTGACCATCGTGCCAGGCTGGTAATGTGCCCGCGCGACGGGTTGAGAAACCTCCCGACCGTGTCGGGCCACGTGTTTGGCATCCCTGACGCAGTGGGTGCCATGCTTTCCCGCGACAGCAGTCGCGGGTGAGCACGCCTGAGCGCTTGTGGTTTTCCGAACCTCACCCCTGCCCCTCTTTCTGGGTAGGTGTTCAGTGGGGGCTGCGATTGGTGTCGCGGTTCCGACGGCGCGTGCGCCCTCCGGGCGAGAGGGGAGAAGAGGAGAGTGGCCCCGCGTCCAGGGCCTGGAAGGCCCTGGCAACGTTCGTACGCCCTCCGGGCGACGAGGCGAGTGCGCCTGCGGCCTGCAACCAACGCGCTGCGCGCGAAGAACCGACGTCCTCCTTCGGGCGAAGAGGCGAGTGCGCCTGCGGCCTCCCGGCGAAGAGGCGAGTGCGCCTGCGGCCTCCCGGCGAAGACGCGAGTGTCCCCGCGGCCTCCGGGCGATGAGGCGAGCGCCCACGCGGCCTCCGGGCGAGAGGGGAGAAGAGGGGAGTGGCCCCGCGTCCAGGGCCTGGAAGGCCCTGGCAACGTTCGTACGCCCTCCAGGCGAAGAGGCGAGTGCGCCTGCGGCCTCCGGGCGAAGAGGCGAGTGCCCCTGCGGTCTGCAACCAACGCGCTGCGCGCGAAGAACCAGGGCTTCACGGGTGAGCAACCGGCGTCCTCCTCCGCCCGGAGATCGACGCGATCGCCGCGCGCGCACTTTCACCACGCCGCCGTGTTTCGACACCTGGCGGCCGAGTACGTCAGAGCTGATGGGCGGGCTTGGGGACGCTCTCGTCGACCTGCTGCTGGCTGGACTGCTCGCCGTCGTGGGTGAAGAGGATCGGCTTCTCGTCGATGAGCGCGTGCAGGTGCACGGGGCGCTTCCACAACGTCTGCAAGGCCTTGAGGGTCTCGACTGCGTACTTGATTTCCAGGTCGGCCCCCGTGTGGCGATGGACCAGGTAAAGTTCGCCGCGGTTACGGTAGTTGCCGTCCACGACGTAGATGTACGGCTGGCCGTGGTTGGTCAGCATGAAGAGCATCTGCTGCTTGATCTGCTGGAAATCGCGGTTGACCACGACCATGCGCCGGGTGGCCGGGTCGTAGCGGTAGTGGTAGAGGTTGTGGTCCTCCACGAACTCGGGGGTGAGGAACTCATCGAGGAACGTCACGTCGTTGTAGAGGGAGCGGATCTCGAAGATGCGGGCACGCCCCGGGGAACCGCGGCCGACGACGCGCTCGGGTCGCGGCCTGTCCTTGCCCCATTCGCGCCGGACGGTCATGTCCTCGCAGCGCTCGTACTCGGGCCCATAGCGACCCATGTCCCAGCGGCGCTCGACGTCGCGCAGGAGCTCGACGCCGACTTTGTAGGGGTTCAGTCGCCCGGGGGAGGTGGCCAGCGTACCCGCGTGGTGGTCGCAGTAGTCGATGACCTCGTCGGCCTTGACAATGTAGCGCGTCATGAGGGTGGAGTGCCAGTAGCTGGCCCAGCCCTCGTTGAGAATCTTGGTCTGGGCCTGGGGGGCGAAGTAATACGCCTCCTCGCGAATGAGCGACAGAACGTCCGCCTGCCAGTCCTCGAGCGGGGCGTGCTGGAGCAGGAAAAGCAGCACGTCGCGGGCGGGCGTGGCGGGGAAACGCTCGCGGGCGCGGGCGTGCTCCTCCTCGTCCCGGTCGCGCTCGCGGGCGAGTTGCCGCGGCGGGTTGATGTAGCGGTCCATGTAGCTCTTGGCCGGGAAACGGGCGACCTCCGCCCGCGGGCGGGGCTTCGGGGTCCGCTGGCCCTCCACCAGCGGGGCCATCAGCGGCTCGCGGCGCATGAAGACGGAATGGGCGTCGATGAGGTTCTCCAGGCAGAGCACCGTGTCGATGAAGCGCTCGACGACCTCCAGCCCGTGCTGCTCGGCATAGCGGCGCACGCGGGTGGCGTGGTTGGCCATTTCGTCCATCATCTTGCGGTTGGTGCGGGAGAACCAGTGGTTGTTCTTGAAGAAGTCACAATGGGCGTAGACGTGGGCGATGACGGTCTTATGGTCCACGTACTGGTTGTCGGTGAGCAGGTAGGCGTAGCAGGGGTCGTTGTTGATGACCATCTCATAGATGCGGCTGAGCCCGTAGCGGTGCTGCTTGCGGAGGTGCTCGTACTCCATGCCGAAGCGCCAGTGCGGATAGCGCTGCGGGAAACCTCCGTAGGCGGCGAACTGGCTCATCTGCTCGGCGCTGACCAGCTCGAAGATCGTGGGGTAGAAGTCGAGCCCCTCGGCCCGCGCGTAGCCGGCGATGGTCTCGGCCAGTTCCTCAAGATGTGCCGGCAGCGTGCCTGGCATCGTCCCGAACCCCCTGCTCACTTCCCCGCCGCGAAGAACGCCTTGATGCTGTCGTAAATGTCGTCCTTGGCGTTGACGCGCGTGGTCACCATGTTCTCCACGTCGGCAAGCTGGTCGTGCAGCACGTTGATGAAGTGCCCGCTGCCGTAAGCACTGGCCACCTGGCAATAGCCGAACATGTTGACGCCGGGCAGCAGGTGTTCGCGCAGCAGGGCGCAGCACTCGCGGCTGTCGGCCTCGCTGCTGTTGTCGCCGTCCGAGAAATGGAACAGGTAGATGTTCCACTCCGTGGGGGCGTAGTGCTGCTCGATCAACTCGCGGGCGACGCGGAAGGCGCTGCTGATGCGCGTGCCGCCGTCCTCGCGGATGTGGAAGAAGGTCTCGCGGTCGACCTCGCCGGCCCGCACGTCATGCACGATGTAGCGACTCTCGATGCCGCGATAGTTGCGCCGCAGCCAGGCGTCGATCCAGAACGCCTCCAACCGCACCAGTTCCTTCTGCTCCGAGCCCATTGAGCCGGAGACGTCCATCATGTAGATGATGACGGCGTTGGACTGCGGACTCAAAACCGTCTTCCAGCTTCGGTACACCTTGTCCGCGCGCTCGAAGATGATGCGGGGCCGGTCCGGATTGTACAGGCCGGACATGATCTGCCGGCGCAGGGCCCGCCGGAAGGTACGCTTGAAGTGCCGCAGCGACTCGGGCCCCGAGCGGCGCACGCCGCTGTAGCGGTCGCGCTCGGCCGTCAGGCGGTGGCGGCCCTTGGGCTTGATCCGCGGCAGGCGCAGCTCCTCGCCGAGAATGTCGGCCAGTTCCTCCAGCGACACCTCGACCTCCATGAGGTGCTGGCCTTCCTCGTCGCCGCCCGGCCCGATCCCCTCGCCCGCGTCGCCGACGTTGTCGCCCGGCTTGCCGTCGCCGCTACCGACGCCGGCGTTGCTGTTGTCGCCGTAACGGAAGTTCGGAATGTCGATCCCCGGCACCGGGATGGTGATGTACTTCTTACCCTCCCGCCCCAGCAGTTCACCGCGGGTGAGGAACTTCCGCAGATCGCCGCGGATCTTGCCCTTGACGATCTTGCGAAAGCGCTGGTGGTCCTTGTCAATCTGGAGGAGCATAAGCGAACGTCCCGCACGTTCCTCACCAATTCCAACCCGTGCCGCGTCGCGTCGACGCGGCTACTGCTTGCTGTCGCCACGAGCGAAGATGCTGGCCACGTAGTTGAGCACGTCCGTGGCGCTGGTCTCGTTGTAGCCGAAGTACTTGATGAGGCGCTGCTTGACGACGTCGATCTTCGCCTGGGTTTCGTCGTCCACCACGCCGGACACCACGTTTTTCAGCTTGATCGTGTCGCGCTGATCTTCGAACAGCTTCAGTTCGAGGGCTTTGTGGAGGCGGGCGTTGGTGTGGTACTCGAACTTCTTGCCGTCCAGCGACAGGGCGCCGATGTAGTTCATGATCTCCTGGCGGAAGTCGTCCTTGCGGCTTTCGGGGATGTCGATCTTCTCCTCGATGGAACGCATGAGCCGCTCATCGGGCTCCTCGTCCTTGCCGGTGTAGCGGTTGCGGACCTTCTCGTGCTGGGTGTAGGCCCGCAGGTTCTCGATGTAATTGGAGCACAGGCGGGTGATGGCGTCCTCGTCGGCGCTGATGGCCCTCTGGACCTCCGACTTGAGCATGTCGTCATACTCCTCGCGCACCAGGCCGAGCAGCTCGCGGTAGCGGTTCCGCGTTTCCTCCTCGGTGATCAGGCTGTGGTGCGCCAACCCTCCTTCGAGCTCGTTCATCACCATGAAGGGGTTGATGCACTTCTGCTGGATGGCGTAGTCGCTCACCAGGGCGTTGGAGAGCTTGTCCTGGATGTAGCGCGGGCTGATGCCGTGCATCCCCTCGCGCGGCGCTTCCTCACGCAGTTCGCGCACGGCGTCTTCCGTGTAATTGGGAATGCTCTTGCCGTTATACAGTTTCAGCTTCTGCATCAGCCCCAGGCCCGCCTTCTTGGGCTCCTCCAGGCGGGTCAGCACCGCCCACATGGCCGCCACCTCGATGGTGTGCGGGGCGATGTGAATGCCCCGGATGCGCTGGTTGTTGAAGTCCTTCTTGTAGATGGCGATCTCGTCGTCCAGCTTGATGTTGTACGGGATGTCAATCTTAACAGTCCGGTCGCGGAACGCCTCCATGAGCTCGTTGGACTGGAGCTTGCGATACTCGGGCTCGTTGGTGTGCCCGATGATGACCTCGTCGATGTGGGTCTGGGCAAACTTCTTGGGCTTGATCACGTGTTCCTGCGAGGCGCCCAGCAGGTCGTACAGGAAGGCCACGTCCAGCTTGAGCACCTCGATGAACTCCACCAGCCCGCGGTTGGAGATATTGAGTTCGCCGTCGAAGTTGAACGCCCGCGGGTCGCTGTCGCTGCCGTACTCGGCAATCTTGCGGTAGTTGATGTCGCCGGTAAGCTCGGTGGAGTCCTGGTTCTTCTCGTCCTTGGGCTGAAAGGTGCCCACGCCGACGCGGTCCTTCTCACTGAGGATCAGCCGGCGGACCCGGATGTGGTCCAGCACCTTGCGCCAGTTGCCCTCATACTGTATGAGCAGGTCCTCGAACATGCGGCGACAGAATGGATCGAGAGCACCCTCGATGCGCACCTGCTCGCCCTCGGGCAACTGCTCGTTGATCTGGGCAAGCACGGCGTTGCGTGCCTCGAGCGGGACGAGCTTGAGCGGCTCCTCGTGCATCGGACAAGGGTGCACGGTGACCTGCCCGCTGCGGTCGGGGATGTGCCACGAGAACGTGTACATCGCCCCTTGCTCGAGACGCGAGTAGTACTCCAGGCCCTTCTTCAGCAGCCGCACAATGGTGCTCTTGGAGGAGCCGACAGGCCCATGCAGCAGCAGGATGCGGCGCTCAGTGCCGTACTGATGGGCGGCGGACTTGAAGAAGTCCACCAGGTTCATCAACGCCTTGTCCAACCCGTAAATGGCGTCCATCCCGCCGTCGATGGGATCCGAGAAGAACCTGTAGCGGATGTAGTCCTCACGCATCCACGTATACCGGTCCGCACTGAAGTGGACGATCATGTCGTAGATGCGCTGGAACGCGTTCCGCGCCAGGCGCGGGCTGGCCGTCACCAGCTCCAGGTACTCCGGAAACGAGCCCTCCCAGTGCT
Source organism: Planctomycetota bacterium (assembly GCA_029558835.1). GTDB lineage: Bacteria > Planctomycetota > Phycisphaerae > UBA1845 > UBA1845 > JAKQDH01. Next base: position 17,295 of record JAKQDH010000032.1, read on the forward strand.
GCTCGCGGAACTTGTCGGGACTGACCTTCTCGTCGACGATCGACAGAAGCTGTTCTGCGTTCGGCATGGCCGGGTGCCTCCTGGGGCCGGACCTGTCCCGCCCCGGTTCGAGCCGTCGAAACTCTGCCTGCCCACGCCGGCTGCGGGACCGCTGGTCACGCCGCGCGGCGTCGGGACCGCGATCGAGGTCAGCATGAAAGCCGCCACCCCGCGTTCCCAGCGGCAGGGCAAGGGAGCGTCGTTCCGCCCTTATATAGGACTTGGTCGCCGCCAAGTCAACGCGAAAAGCACGTAACCCATTGTCAGGACGAAGGTAACGATTCGCCCCGCGCCGGACGCGCACCGCGGCGCGCCGCCGCATTCAACCCGCAAGGGATATCGGTCCGGCGACCTAACGCTGTAGGCAAAAACCACGTCGATGTCCAGCGCCGGCGCGGACAAACCGCTGGGCGTGTAGTGCACTGGCATTGTGGCTCGCGCCGTGCCGGGCGGCCGGGGCGAATGAGGTGGACACCCGCTGGTCCGCTACCGGTCGCCAAAGGAGGTTCCCACGGCCCGACCGGCCGCGATGAGGTGGTCGTCAACGGGCACCGTCCGCTGCCGATCCGCCACTTCCGCCAACGGCACGCTGGTGAGTCGTCCCTGTTGCAGCGCGACCATCTGATTGAACCTGCCTTCGCGCAGCAGGATCATCGCATGGTGCGCGAATTCGGTGGCCAGCACGCGGTCCCGAGCGGTCGGCGTCCCCCCGCGCTGGATATGCCCCAGAATGGTCGCGCGTGTCTCCAGCTTCGTGCGTTCGGCGATCTGTCCGCAGAGGACTACGCTAACGCCGCCCAGACGCACCGGATCGGGCGATTCATGCACGATGCGGTCCACGACGGGCTCGCCGCCGACCGGCTTGGCCCCCTCGGCCACCGCGATCAGCGTGTACGCTCGGCCCCGTCGACTCCGGTCCAGACAGTGGGCGCACACTGCCTCCAGTTGGAACGGGATCTCCGGGATCAGGATGATGTCCGCTCCGCTGGCGATGCCGGCGTGCAGCGCGATCCAGCCCGCGTTGCGACCCATCGTCTCCAGCAGCATGACGCGCTGATGACTCGAAGCGGTGGTACGCAGACGCATGAGGGCGTCGGTGGCAATCGACAGGGCCGTGTCGAAGCCGAAGGTCACCTCCGTATGCAGCAGGTCGTTGTCGATGGTCTTGGGAACCCCGATGATACGCAGCCCGCGGGCCGCCAGCCGGGCCGCCCCCGACATCGTCCCATCCCCGCCGATGCAGACCAGGGCATCCAGGCCACGGGCCCGGACGTTGGCCAGGACGCGGTCGCTTACGTCGGCGAAGATCGGCCTGCCCCCCGCATCGTGCCCCACGCAGAACCGGCTCGGGTCGGCCTTGTTGCTGGTGCCCAGGATGGTGCCGCCGCGGTCGAGGATGTTCGACACCGCGTCGAACGTGAGCGGCCGCATGCGGTCTTCGATGAGACCCAGGTAGCCGTCCTCGATGCCGACCACCTCCAGGTGCTGCTCAAGAATGGCCGCCTTGGTGACCACGCGGATGACCGTGTTGAGCCCGGGGCAGTCGCCGCCGCCGGTCAGCACGCCGATACGTTGGATGCGTTCCGTGCTCATGGTCTGGCTGTGGTACCCGATGGGCGCCCGGTTTGTCCACCGCCCGCGCGACGCCCTGCCCAGCGTGGACGCCGTCCGCGCCCGAGCGGGAGTGAGGGGAACTGTCCGCGCCCGAGCGGAAACAAGCGGCAGCATCCGGGCCGTAGCGGCAGTGAGGGGCCGGATCCCGAGCCCGCGCGGAAGCACGCGCCGCCGTCCCCAGGGGCGGGACGCCCGTGCCACGCCCCGTCCGCGCCCGAGCGGAAGCAAGCGGCAGCATCCGAGCCCGAGCCGGAGTGACGGCGTGCCCGCCCGCGTGAACCGGAGCCCCACACCCGGCCCCGCCTCACGGTCCGGCCGCGCCTTGCCAGCCTCCCGGCCGGGCGTTACAGTCCCCCGCGACGGGCGATTAGCTCAGATGGCCAGAGCGCCTGCTCGACACGCAGGAGGTCAGAGGTTCAAGTCCTCTATCGCCCAATCCGACCGGGTCGGGTGCTTCGCCCACGCCGCAGGGGGCGTTTTCCCGCGAACAAATGGCAGTACGGCGAAGAGCCCGTTTTAGCGTGGAGCGCGCTCCGCGCAACGACGGACGGGCTCTTCGGACGCCTTTTCGGAGGGCCGCACTTCGTCGCGCACCGTGCTCGCGTCTGCCTTTCGCGGGCGCGTCAGCCGAGGCCGCCCGATCGCGGTCGTCACGCTCACCGACGCTATCAACCGCACGCGATCCGGCGGAGAGTTGACGCAGGCGTTCTGGCAGGCACGCCTGACGGCTTGCACCGGCTGACGGCCGTGGACTATGATTACGGCGGCGGGGTGACGCGGGAGGCGTTTGCCTATGATCACCTGGGCAACCGGGTGACGTACTGGGACAACCGCAACGCGGTCACCACCGCGTACGCCAACAACGTGGCCAACGAGTACACCTCCATCGGCGGGACGGCCGTGTACTACGACCCGGCGGGCAACCTCACGCATGACGAACTCGACTACAAGTACTGGTACGACCACGAGAACCGGCTGACCCGGGTAACGACCTCCTACGTGCCGCCCGGGTGGAGTGGAGGCCCCTACCCCGTGGCCAAGTTCGCCTACGACGCCCTCGGGCGCATGGTGAGCAGCTTCGCGCGTTTCGACGGTGACACCAATCGAGAGTCGCAGAACCTGAAGTACTACTACGACGGCCCGAACGCCATCGCCGAGTACGACACGAGCAATCACCTCTCCCGCCGGTACGTCCACGGGACCAGTTACGTAGACGAGCGGGCGGTGCCGCTGGAGGGTGAGGGGGAGAATCTGGACTCGTACTACTACGTGCTCCAGGAGCTGTGTACGGTGGCCGGGGTGATGAAGAAGAACGGCGTCCTGGCCGAGGCGTACGTCTATGACGGCTACGGCAAGGTGCACCCCTGGGTCTTCCCGCCGGCGGCCGACTACGACCGCAGCGGCAACTACACCGACGACGACTTCAACGTCCTCACCACCTCCCTGAGCCAAGGTGGCGAGCCCACGACGAACCCCCTGGGGGATGTGAATTGCGATGGCGACTCCGATTTCCACGACATGCTCGACGTGCTCAACATCTGGGAAGACTGGTACGAGACTGACCCGGTTTCCCTGCGGGTGAGCGGCGTGGGCAACGCGTTCTTCTTCACCGGCCGGCGGCTGCACTTCCTGGAGCAGACCGCCCTGACCGGCCTGAACCCCAACCACCAGGTCCAAGACAACCGCCGCCGCCACTACCTCCCCGGCCAGGGCAGATGGCTGCAACGGGACCCGGCCGAGTACGTCGATGGGATGAATCTGTACCAGTATGTCCGCAGCCGCCCAACCAGGCTCACAGATCCGAAGGGTAAATGTCCCAATGTGTTTCCGGGCGAGATAGTATGGTCACCTGCGACGCTGAACTGTGGGAAGAAGTACTTCAGCCGGTGGGATCCGGAATTATCGGTCGAAATGAGTTACAGCGTATCGGTGCCCAAGAAGGTGTTCGACAAGGCGTGTTGCGCGAAGATCGGGCTTGTCCAGATCGCGAGGGAACGATATGACAAGGGCCAGTTCGGCGCGTGGGTGCTGGATGGGAGCCCCTGGTACCCGAAGACCACGCCTGCTAGTCCAACCACGAACACATCCTTGGCTGTTAGGGACCAGCCGGGATGGGACCCGTATGGGAGCATGTCAGACAACGAGTTCAGGCAGGAATTTGAGACTTGTGTAGTCTGTGTTACGCGTGCCAACAAGATCACCTGCCTGCTGAGTTGCTTCACATGGTCGTACGACTATACGCTGAATCTGACGCCTCCCCCGGATCACTCTCTGGAACTCACGATCAGTGGCCACACAATCACTGGGCTGCCCGCAGAAGGGAATCCCGATAATACCCCGTTTCTTCAGCACAGACCCATTGGGTCATACCCCGCTCATGTGTCCGACTGGAATAGGCTTCTCGGTCCCTGTAGGTTCAGGTAAAGGGTAGCGAAGTGATTGGGTTCCGAGGATGCGCACGTCTCAGCGCTGCCGCCGTGGTGCTGATTTCGTTCAAGGAGACGTTGCATCCGCGCCGATGGAGTTACTCGGACCTTCTCTACTGTATTCCTGTCGTGGCATGCGCGATATGGGCTTCACGACCGTCGCGTCCCGTCAACTATCGAGCCCGACTTGCGGCAGGCCTGTATTTCGGACTCGCTTTCTTGTTTGTAATCAACGACGATCGGAATCTAGTGATGGACGATCTGGCGGAGATAGGCCTGCGGTGTGGGTTGTGTGTTCTTGCATGTACGGCTGTCTTCGCGACCGTTACGCACGGGATTAGTCGAATCATTCGCCGGCACGAGGAGACAGGAGAGGTCTGTCTGGAGTGTGGATACTGCTTGCGTGGACTAACGAGTCCCCGTTGCCCGGAGTGCGGCACGCCGTTCGATGCGGCGCTCCTGAGGCCGCAGGACAAGAGCACCGGCGGCGTCGCGGACGAGTCTGGGCAACAGGGGTGACGGTCTGCACGCGTCCGCGCCCGTGGGGCCACCAACGACCGGCGCGGGATCACGAATCTCGCCCCACCGGGCACGCGATCGCCCGTGGGTGGCCAAGGGCCCATGACCGGGCGGAGTGGAAGGAGAGACATCGATGACGCGAATGTCCGTAGGCCTGTGCCTGTTCATCGGGGCCGGCGTGCTGCTTACCGCAGCCGAGCCGGCCCACGCCCGCCGCCACTACCTCCCCGGCCAAGGCAGGTGACGGGGTTGCGTCGGCCCGTTGCGGCTGGCGTGGAAGCCACCCAGCGTGCGGGTGGTTGCACACCGCGCGGCGGGCGGGGAGGGATTGTCGACAGGCTGCCGAGGCTGGTCAGGTTGGGTTGCGCCCCGCGGCCGGCGGCGGGGGAGTCGTGGCCGGTCGGGCCACGGTGATCTCGATGACCAGGGTGACGCTCCGCAGCGGTGTCTCCGGCTGAGGCGGCGTGATCGGCACGGCGGCATCGAGCGCGGTCGGCACGGCCGCATCGGGTGTGGTCGGCCGGGCTGCATCGGGCGCGGTCGAGTCGGCGGCACGGGGTGTGGTCGGCTCCGGGCCGGCCGCGTCTTTCGCCGTTGGGGTAGTGGCGGCCGCGGCCGGCGGCACCTGTGCTTCGGTGGCGGCCGATGGCGAGGTAGGCTGACCGCTTGCCGTCCGGGCACGTCGCGCTGCGGCCATGCGCTTCTTTACCAGCGAGTCGTCCTGGTCGTTCTCGGCGGCAGCGGTCTTGCGCTCGCCGTCCGGAGTGCCAGGAGAACCCGGCGCGGCCGCGGACTCCGAAGAAGCGCGCGTCGCCTCGCTCTGCGCGGCATCTGCCAGCCTCTCAGCGGCGGCGGTCTCCGCCGGCAAGGCCCCGGCCGTCAGCAGCGACTGCATCGCCTCGGCGAAGTCGCCCAACAGACCGAGGTCGGATGCGGGCTGTGGCGCGGCTTCGGCTAAGACGGGGCGGGCGGCCGGTGCGGGTAGCGCCGGCCGCGACTTGTCCATCAGGCGCAGGATCGGCTCCGCGTCGCGCCAGTCGGCGAGTTCCAACGCTCCCGCCTGGAACGTCGCGGCGCGCATCGCTACCGGCGTGCGCTCGAACTGCGCGACCAGGTCGGCCAACTCCGCGGCGGGCGCGTGCACCAGCACCTCGCGCGCGCCGGCGTCGGTGAAGTGCGTGCCGGCCTCACCCCATAGGTAGAAGCTGCCGGGTTCCGCGGTGGCCACGGGCGTCTGCTTGAGCTGGCGGCCCAAGTCGGGCAGGTTGCGGTCCCCGCAGTACATGGCCAGCCGCTGGAGGAGCGACTCGCGCTCCGCCTCGCTGCCGACGGACACCTTCAGCCGCAACGGCTCGGTGGCGAACGAGTGGGTGCGAACGGCCGTCGCGAGGGGCTCGCCGGCATCGAGTTTCTGCGCGAGCGTCCGCACGTCAGCCCCGTATGACTCCGGGGCCGACGCCGTTCCGTCGCGCTTCCCCTTGCCGGCGGTTTCGCGTCTTGCGCTGCCTGCGTCAGCGAGCCGCTCGGGGGTGCTCTTGCCGCGCGGCCGTGCGGCGAAGCTGCTGCGTGTGGTGGGTGCTTGTCCGGCGGACGGACCCTCCTCGGCCGTCGTCATGGCTACCTGCGCGTCACGTCCTCCGGGCCCGAACGGTCCGAGCCGCGCGACAATCAGCGTTCCGCCGGCGACGATGACCAGCATGGCCGCCACCGCCAACACCCCGCGCAGCGTCCCTCGTTTGCTCCCCCGGACCGGCGCTGCCTCCTCGATGTCGCCGAGCAGTTCCAGGCGTTCCAACTGTCTCTCGATGTCCTGCACAAGGGAGGGAGGCGCGGGATGCCGCGGCAGCGCGCCTACCGCCTGCGCCGTTCGCTCGAGGTCGCGCAGAAGCTGCCGGGCAGTCGCGTCCTGCTGCAACAGCCGCTCGACCTGGGCGCGCTCCTCGGGGCTCAGCTCGCCGTCGAGATACGCGCCGAGCAACTCACCCAGTTGATCTTCCCGATCGACAGCGCCCATGCCTCTCACTGCTCCGGCTCACGCACCAGATGGGGCGCGAGCACTTCCCGCAACGCCAGGCGCGCCCGGTGCAGGCGCGACTTCACCGTCCCCGTCGGCACCTCGAGCACGGCCGCGATCTGCTCATAATCGAAGCCCTCGATGTCGCGCAAGACGACAACCGCCCGATGCTCCTCGTCCAGGCCCTGCAACGCCTTGAGCACCTGTCCGTGCAACTCTGCTTCGCTGACCGTCGCCTCGGGGTCCGGGGTCCGCTCATCGGCCACGCGCTGTGCGAGGCGTTCCGCCTGGGTGCCGGCCGCGTCGGTCGGTTGATCGAGCGAGACGGTGGGGCGGGTCCGCCGACGCCGCCGTTGCGACAGCGCCAGGTTCATCGCCACCCGGAAGATCCACGTCCGGAAGCTGCTCTGCTGCCGGAACCGTCCCAGGTTCTCGAACGCTCGCAGAAACGCCTCCTGCGTCAGGTCGCGGGCGTCCTCGAGGTTGCCGCAAATCCGCCAGCAGGCGTTGAACACGCTGTCGGCGTGCTTGCGGACTAAATCGCCATACACCTCGGTGCGCCCGGCCAACACCTGCTCCACCGCCAGCGCATCGTCGAACGACACGCCGCGCGTGGCGCCCTTCGGTGCCGGTTCATCTACTGGATTTGGACGCTGCGCCACCGGTTCAAGTTCCCCAGCCCTGGGGCCCCATCGCGTCGAGTTGGCCGCTCCCGTGCAGGCATCATCCCCCTCGGTCGCTTCCGATGCAACGCAGGGCACCGGCCCAGAGCGGCTGCAAGCCAACAGCCACGACGAACGAGCGCCTGGGCGATCTGCATGCGTGTCTTGCTGTATATGCAAGACTAGCACTGCACATTCGCGCGGCAATCGCCTCCGTTTGACAATATCGGACCGATAGGGCCAGGATTGCCTTGACAATTCGTTTGAATATCCTATTATCCGGATTAACGGATGCCGATGACGAAGGTGTTGGATGCTGGGAACTGGCCGATTGCGCCGTCGCTGGCGGAGGCGGCTGCGGCACTTGCGGACGGGAAGTCGATGAAGGGCAGCGGGCAGGCCGAATCCACGCGGGTTTTTCGGGCGATGGCGGATGAGACGCGTCGTCGCACCCTGAGCCTCTTGCAGCGGCACGAGCTGAGCGTGTCAGAGTTGGTTGAGATTCTGGGGCAGCCGCAATCGACCGTGTCGCGGCACCTGAAGGTGTTGCGGGACGCAGGGCTCATCGGTGACCGGCGGGAAGGGACAAGCAGTCTCTACGCCGCCCGACCCGTTGGAACCGACGCAGCGGCGGGTACGGGTAGCGGTGACGGTGCGGATGCCGCGACGGGGGTGTTGCGGTGGGCGGCCCGGCAGGATTTGGAGGCGGAGCTGCGTGACCGTCTGCACGGGGTGTTGCGGCGCCGGCAGGAGATGAGCCAGCAGTTCTTCGACCGGGCCGGGCGGCACTGGGACAAGCTGCGGGAAGAGAGCTTCGGCCCGACGTTTCACCTGGAAGCCCTGGTCGCACTGCTGCCGGACGAGTGGGTGGTGGCCGACGTGGGGACGGGGACCGGGTACTTGCTTCCGGTGGTCGCGCGACACTTCAGCAGGGTGATTGGGGTCGACTCGGTTGAACGCATGCTCCAGGCCGCGCGGCAGCGGGTGGGGGCGGGGGGTCTGGACAACGTCGAACTGCGTTGGGGGGACCTGACGCGGCTGCCGATGAGTGAGGCGGAGGTGGATTTGGCGGTGGCGATCCTGGTGCTGCATCACGTCCCGGTGCCGGAAGAAGCGTTGGGTGAGCTGCGCCGGGTCGTGAAGCCGGGCGGGCGTGTGCTCGTGATTGAGCAGGCGTCGCACCGGCACGAGGCGTTCCGGGAGCGGATGCAGGACCATTGGTGGGGTTTCGAGCCGGCGCTGCTGGGCAAGCAGTTGGAAGCGGCGGGGTTTCGTGACGTGCGGACGCAGGAACTGAGCAGTGTTGTGCGCGCGGCCGATGCGCCCACGTTGTTCGTAATCACGGCGCGGTGTGCCTGAACAGACAGGTGCGGGACAAGCCCGCGCAGGCGGGCTGCTATACTTACGGGAGTTCATCATGGCAACGATGATACAGGACTACAAGGTTGCGGACCTGAAGCTGGCGGACTTTGGGCGCAAGGAGATCGAGCTGGCCGAGCACGAGATGCCGGGCCTGATGGCGATTCGGCGTGAATATGCCGCCCAGCGGCCGCTGCACGGGGCACGCATCACGGGCTCGCTGCACATGACCATTCAGACGGCCGTGCTGATCGAGACGCTGGCCGACCTGGGGGCGCAGGTGCGCTGGGCGAGCTGCAACATCTTCAGCACGCAGGACCACGCGGCGGCCGCCATCGCCAAACGCGGCATCCCTGTCTTCGCCTGGAAGGGCGAAAGCGTGGAGGAGTACTGGTGGTGCACGAACCAGGCGCTGTTGTTCCCTGAGGGCGGGCCCAACCTCATCGTCGACGACGGCGGCGACGCGACGCTCCTCATCCATATGGGTTACGAGGCCGAGGAACGCTACGCGAAGGACGGCACCCTGCCGGAGCCGGACTCGACGGACAATGAAGAGTTGGCCTGCATTCTGCGCCTGCTGCAGGAGGAACTACAGAACGACCCGCAGCGCTGGCATCGCTTGGCGGCGCAGATTCTCGGCGTGACCGAGGAAACCACCACGGGTGTGCACCGCTTGTACCAGCGGCAGGAGGCCGGCACGCTGCTGTTTCCCGCGATCAACGTCAACGACAGCGTCACCAAGAGCAAGTTCGACAATCTGTACGGCTGCCGGCATTCGCTGGTGGACGGGATCATGCGGGCGACCGACGTAATGCTGGCCGGCAAAGTGGCGGTCGTGTGCGGCTACGGCGACGTGGGGAAGGGATGTGCCCAGAGCCTGCGCGGGCAGGGTTGCCGCGTGGTGATCACCGAGATCGACCCGATCTGCGCGTTGCAGGCGTGCATGGAAGGCTACGAGGTGCGTACCGTGGAGGACGTGGTCGAGGAGGCGGATCTCTTCGTCAGCGCTACCGGCAACAAGAGTGTGATTACCGCGGACCACATGGCGAAGATGAAGACGCAGGCGATCGTCTGCAACATCGGGCACTTTGATCACGAGATCGACATGGGCGGGCTGAAGAAGGTGCGCGGCATCCGCAAAGTGAATATCAAGCCGCAGGTGGACAAGTGGGTTTTCCCCGACGGGCACTGTATACTGGTGCTGGCGGAAGGCCGGCTGGTCAACCTGGGCTGCGCTACGGGGCATCCCAGCTTCGTCATGAGTAACAGTTTCTCCAATCAGGTCATCGCGCAGGTCGAACTTATCCAGAGCCACCGCAAATATGAGAAGAAGGTGTACACGCTGCCGAAGCACCTGGATGAGAAGGTGGCCCGGCTGCACCTCGATCAGCTCGGGGCGAAGCTGACGCAACTGCGCCCGGACCAGGCGGAGTACATCGGCGTCAGCGTGGACGGACCCTACAAGCCGGAGCACTACAGGTATTGAGTCGTCAGTGCGCAGTTATCAGTTGTCAGTAGAGGGAGGGCTGTCAGCTTCAAGCCGTAAGCTGTCAGCTAGTGGCAGCGGGGTGCTCGGCTGGGGCCGGAGGTAACCGGCGCTTGCGTGCGTCGGGCGGTGCGGTAGCAGCAGGTCATGGCACTTACTTCTCAAACCCAGCGGGTGTTGCTCAAGGTCTTCATCGCGTCGATCGTCTGCTGCGCGGCTGTGGGTATCTGCTGCCTGCTGGTCGGTCGGGTGGGCAGCTTCGTGGGGCGCGTGCTGGCCACGACGGGAACGATCAGCGGCCTGGCCATTCTGGGGCTAGGCAGCGCGACAGTGTGGGAACGACGGCGGTGGCATCCGGTGGGGCTACTGGGTACCGGCGCGGGAGTGGTGACCCTGGTGCTTACGCTCGCGGCCATCTGGGTTGACTGGTGGCGCTTGCGGGCAGGCCCCGGAGAGGAGGTGGTGTTCAAGAGCACGGGTATCGCGTGGGTCACCACCGTCGCCTTGACGCACGTCGGGCTGCTGGGCTTGGCACGGCTGAAACGTGGTTATGAGTGGGCACGCGTCCTGACTGTCATAGCGGTGGTTTTACTCGCTTTGCAGATCGACGGGGCGATCATTACGGAGGTGGACTCGGATTGGGGCGCGCGGATCATGGGCATCCTGGCGATCTGTGTTGCCTGCGGCACGATTGCGATTCCCATATTACACCGCATGTCGCGGCTGCACGTCCGGGAGGCTGTCTGCACGACCGAGCTGATGCTCTCGCTGACGTGCCCGCGTTGCCAGAGAGTACAGCAGGTGGCCGTGGGCCGCTCGAAGTGCGCCGGCTGCGGGCTGAAGTTCAACCTCGAAATCGAGGAAGAGCACTGCCCGCAGTGCGGGTACTCGCTCTACAAGCTGGAATCCGCCAACTGCCCCGAGTGTGGGGCACCGGTCACGTCGTGAGAGCGAGGTGCCGCCCAGAGCTTCGAATGCAGAATTGTGAATGCAGCCATCATGCCGCCTTGCGGTCCCCGGAGACCATGAAGAGGCCGATGGCTTCGTCAGCCCGTCCCGACGACGACTCCGATTTTTCGCGGCAGAAAGAGGCAACCCTGGCTGCCCTGCGGGCCACGTTCTGCCCGACCCGGGAAGGGCCGCAGGCGGTAGCCAGGCGTCAACCCCCGCGAAGAGGCCGGCTCTGTTTCCTTCCACCACCCCCGGCGGGGCGGCGGTGGTCCAGAGAAAGCGCTGGACTGCGATCCCCAGGGTTGCCACCCTCGTTCTTCTACACATCTTGAGCCGGTGGTGCTAGGGTGGTTCCCGTAGGAGGCGGGTCCAGGGACGGGCCCGGGGTTTGGGAAATGAGTCAAGGATGGACTCCAATGGTGGCTGCATGGGTCATGGAGGAAACGAAGACTGTGGACCTGAAGGACCGACGCCTCAACCACCGCCTGCGGGAG
>JAKQDH010000035.1 GCA_029558835.1 Planctomycetota bacterium
GGGCACCGCACTTTCGTCAGCGGTGCCCCAGGTGTTCAACCAGGTGCGGACTTCCTGACCGCTCAGATGACGGCCGGTTTCCTTGTACGCTGCCCAGGATGCCAGGGCCTCCTGGGTGAAGCTCTCGCGGGCTTCCTCGCGCTCGACGTACTGCTGGATGGCTTCGAGCATGATCCAGTGCGCCGAGCGGCGGCGCTGTGCGGCCAGGTGCTGAACGCGGCTCTTCAGTGCGTCGTCGATCTTGAGAGACGTTGCCATGGTAGGCCTCTTATCACGTAGTGATACCTTTCGATACTCTAGCTTTTGACCGGTTCCGAGTCCATCCGGACTTCGACGTTGAAGTGCCGCTGAACGGACGCGCCGAAGACCTCAATTTCGAGGAGCCTCGTAGCAATGATGTCCATGCCGGCTACGGCAACGACGCCGGCCACGATGTCGCGCCGGGAGCGGGGTCGAGGAATCGTCGGCATTACGTACCGTCCGCGCCCCGATCGGAGTCTAATCTCGCCATGAAACGCCACTCTTCATCGTCCCTCTCGCCCCGATCGATCGTCTTCATCGGACTCGTCGCGCTCGCGATCGCGATGGGCATCGGCCGCTTCGCCTTCACGCCGATGATGCCGCTGATGGTGCGCGACGGCAGCCTGGACGCGGTGACCGGGACGGAATGGGCGACGGCGAACTACGTCGGCTACCTGCTCGGGGCGATCAGCGCGTCATGGTTTGCGCGCAGCCCGCGGCGGGGCTTGCAGGTCGGGCTGGTCGGCGTTGCCGCGACCACGCTTGCGATGGCCTGGGGCGACGCGGCGCTGCCGTGGGTGGGCATGGCGCTGCGGGGCAGCGCGGGCGTCTTCAGCGCCTGGGTGCTGGTGTGCGCCAGCAGTTGGTGCCTGCCCGAGCTGGCGCGCCGGCACGCGACCTCGCTGGGGGGCTGGATCTACACCGGGGTGGGGCTGGGGATCGCGGCCACCGGCGTGCTGACCTGGCTGGGCGGCGCGCAGGCGGCGACCGTGCTGTGGGTGGAGCTCGGGCTGCTCGCCACGGTGGGCGCGGTTCAGGTCATGCGGCGTCTGCCCGCGCAGCCCGCCGCCGCCGCGGTTTCCGGCGTGGCGGGCGCGCCGCGGCCCGTAGCGCCCGCGATCGCGAGCGGAAACCTGGGGGTGGTGCTGTGCTACAGCGCGTTCGGCTTCGGCTACATCATTCCCGCGACCTTCCTGCCCACGATGGCCCGGCAGCTGGTGTCCGACCCGCTCGTGTTCGGGCTCACCTGGCCCATCTTCGGCATG
>JAKQDH010000037.1 GCA_029558835.1 Planctomycetota bacterium
GGTTGACGCGAGGAACGCGGCCAGTCCGCCGGCGAAGAGCGCACCACGCCCGGTCTGCGATTCCGTCATGCACTTTCCTCGGTGTGTCGGGGACACGATGGCGTAAGCTTATTTCCGTACTCATGTACGGAGTCAAGCGGCATGGAAAGTGATCAGCAAAGCCTGACGATTGGAGCCGTCGCCAAGGCAGCGGGGGTCAACGTGGAGACCGTTCGCTTCTATCAACGGCGGACCTTGCTGCCCGAACCGGAGAAGCCCTATGGCGGCATTCGGCGCTATGCGGCTAAGGACGTTGCGCGGGTACGTTTCGTGAAGGCCGCGCAGCGCCTGGGTTTCAGCCTCGACGAGGTTGCAGGACTGCTACAGCTGGACGACGGCACGCACTGTGACGAGGCGAGACAGCTCGCCGAGGCAAAGCTCGCCGATGTGCGCCAGAAGCTGAAGGACCTGCGGCGGATCGAGTCGGCGCTGGCCGCGCTCGTCCGCGACTGCTGCACGAGGCGGGGCAAGCTTTCGTGCCCGTTGATTGCCACCCTGCAGAGGCAGTGAGACGTCGCGTCTTGGCCCATTGTTGACACAGCGAATTCAACATAAGGGGTGCAGGTTGTCCATCACCGTGGACTTGCCGCGGCCGTTCGCGCCTGCGATGGCGACCAGCGCGGCACCATCGGCCAGCCGCTCCAGATCGAGGGTCAGTTCGTCCAGCCCGAGGCCGTCGCGGATGCCCCGGAAGCCCCGGAGCCTGAGAGAGAGTGGTTGCATGGCATGCCTCCAGCGCCGCTGGGCGGCGCGATGGGTGTGGTGGGCAGTGAAGCAGCCTGGGCGCCCTTCGAGCGCTGTTCGGGCGCCGCTTCAGGCCGTCTCGAAGAGGTCCAGTCTCGGACCCTTCTCGGCCGGGTCAAGGCCACCCTGTGCCTTGGCACCGGCATCGGGGCCCGCCAGGGTCTCCGCGACGATGTCCTCGGGTTCGGTCGTCGTCACCCGTTCCAGGCATTCCAGCAGCGGCGGCGCGTGGACGTCCGTCGCCGTGGCCCAGGCCCTGACCTTGTCGGCCAGGCTGAAGAGCTGCGAAATGCCGGGCGCGCGGGTACGCACCACGGGCACGATCCGCCCTTCGAGCTGGACATCGGCGGCGCCGGACAGGGCACGCTCGATGGCGCCGCGGTCCACCTCGTGTCGGTCCTCGTCGGCCACTGTCCATCGGACCCGCACGCTGACGCCGGCCAGTTCCTGCGCCCGAACCGCCTCTCGCAACTGGTCCAGATCGGGCCGGCCCTCGAACGCGATGTCCAGCGTCCGCCGCGCGGGCGTCGGTTCGAGGCGACAGCCCACCTCGTCCGGTCCGATTTCCCACAGCAGGAACCCCTTGTCGCCCTTCTCACCGTGGTGGAAGCGACCGATGGACCCGGCATAGGCGATGCACTGGCGACGTTCGCCCTCTCCTTGCGTCCAGACCTGGTGCCGATGGATGTGGCCGAGCAAGGTGGCCTGCGCGCCGGCGCTGAACAGCGCTCCGCTGGTGAACTCGTGGTCGAACCCGGCCATCGGCACGCCATGCTCGGTCGCGCAGCCGAAGACCGTGCCATGCGACACCGCGAGCGTCGGCACGCCGGCAGCACGGGCCACGCCGTGGATGCCGGCGTAGCCCTGCAGCAGCCGGGCCAACTGTTCGCCCTGGGCCTCGGCGACTGCGGTGGCGCCGACCGCTGCCGCGACGGCCGCCTTGTTGATCGAGGGAATGCAGGTGAAGACTGCCCTGGCGCCAGGCGGCACCTCTGCGAATCGCGGGCCTTCGGACGCGAGCCAAAGGTCGGCGGCAGACGCATCGGCCACCGGCAGGTCCCGCGACGAGCCGCTGCCCGTCAACGCCGCCTGACCGATCCGGTCCGCGACGAAGACCCGATGGCGGCTTCCCAGCATACTGAACACGGCCAGCGTGCCGGGCGGCTCGTGCGACCACGTGCCTTGGAGCATCAGCACCGGGCAATGGTTCGCCAGCCGCCGCACCTGCGCCAGCAGCCGCAATGCCGCGGGTGCATGCAGATCCAGGGCGTGATCGGTGGCATCCCCGGAGATCACGGCCACATCGACGCCGAGTTCGATGGCACGGTCCACGGCCGCCGAGAAGCAGCGATCGGCCTCCTCCAGGTGGCGCGGCCCGTAGTGCAGGTCGGACAGGTGCGCCACCCGCAAACGATTCGCCTGACGGTGCGAACCGTGCGCTCGCGGATGCCCATCCGGGATGCGCGGCACCTCCGCGCGTTGCGCACCGATACCGCCTTGCGGTCGTCCCGGCGCGCTCACGATGCCACCTGCCGCAGTTCGGCGTTGACCTTGTCCGCGTAGCCCTTCGGATCGTTCCGGAAGCGCTCCAGCTCGCCGAAGGCCCGCGCCCGCCCCTGCGGATTGAGCTTCCACCCAGGACCCCAGCGCGTGGCCGCATAGCTCATCCAGGTCTGCGCAGGCACGCCCATCGTGGCCAGCCGCCCGAGCACATGCTCCAGCGTGGGCGGCATGCCGTCTGCCATGGGATCGCTCGCAGCCACAGGTTCGTCGACGGACTCGGGCCCCTTCCCTGGCGTCGAGGGAGCATTCTCCCGGTGCCCCTGGAGCACGCGGGCGGCAACATCGGCCTGCAGGAGCACGGTATCCTGATCGTCCTGCTCCCGCATGAGCGTCGCCACGTCCACAGGCGCTTCCAGTTCGATGATCCACTGCGGCACCCGGACCGGCCGCCCCTGGTCATCGATGTGCGCCACCTCCATCAGCCGCTTGGTCAGGTAGAACGGCGTGCCCTGGCGGTCCAGGAAGCCGGCGAGACGGCCGCCCCGCAGGAATGCCACGGTCTCGAAGGTGCGGATCGCCGCATTCATCGCGTAAAAGCTGCGCGTGTGCAGCTCGAAGGCGCTGATCGAGCGGATGCCGGGGATGAAGAACAGGAAGCGTCCGGTGAGGTTGCACTGCCGCTGCTGGTACTCCGGGCAGGACTCCGGCTGGCACAGCCCGCCGTTGTCCTCGCGC
>JAKQDH010000050.1 GCA_029558835.1 Planctomycetota bacterium
CACCGTCTGGGACTGACGATCCCGCAACGGCTCCGCTACCTGGAGGAAGTCGCACAAATGTAGTGGAAACTTCGGCCCGCCAACCCCCTTCCCGGGGTCGCTAGGGCCGTTTAGGCTCGACAGGTGTCTAACTTGGGTTAACGGCCTTCTCTTGTAGCGCAGATGACTTGGACCGGCACGCGTCCCCCCCACCCCGCCGGGACCCGCCCAATTCGCTGCAGCTAGCACGGCAGGCGGCGGCGCCCTCCCTCAGATGCTCTCAACCAGCCGCGGGCTCAGCCCGGCAACCTGCAGCACGTGCTGGAGGCCGGAGATACCGGTGGGGTCGAGGGTGGCGGGGTGGGGCTGGCGAGGTGGAGGACGGGCCGGTGGGTCGAGCCCCAGCGGGGCGGAAGCGGGTAGCCAGGCGGCGTAAGCCCGTGGAATCGGCGCGGCAATCGAGACATTTAAGCCCCAGCGGGGCGAAGGGCGGGCGTATGGACCTGTGGCGCGTCCGGCAGTCCTTCGCCCCCGCTGGGGCTCGCAAGGAAGAGAAGAGGGAACGGCACCGCGACAACCTGGGGTGGTCAGCACCCCAGGCTACAGACTTGGACCCTTCCAGGGTCGCTGGGAGGCGTTCGCCTCCGGGGCCCGGACGCATCGAACTTGCGATCGCTCGCGGGCTCGCAGGCTCTCACAATCACGGTTCCCCGGCGAGGTCGCGCACCTGGCTGACGAACACGCAGTAATCCGCGTTGGTCTCGCAGGCATACTCGAGCATCCAGAGGATGTTCGATCTTTGCGGGTCGGTGACATCCGTGTAGAGGTTCACCAAGCCTGCACCCGATGAGCACGTCAGGCCATACTTCGAATCGGGGCCACAGTCGGCACTCCCCGATGTGTCGACGTCAGAGACACGCGCGCGGGAGAACAGCTCCTCCGGCGAGGGCGCCGGGATTGCTCCCACGAGGCGCTTCGACGCGCCTGGGTCGGTCATCTTCCACGTCCGCTTGCTGCCCCGAGCGTACTGGTCACCGACGAGCAGAGTAGCCTGGTTCTTCAGCGGAAAGTAGGTGAGCGTCAGGCCGCCTTCCTCGATCTGCCAGACCATGATCCTGGTGGCACCGTTGAGCCGGTACATCAGCCACCCGAAGCACGACAACAGGAGAATCGCCAGGACCGCGACTGCCTGCAACACGCGCCGTATCCACTTGGACATTGCTGAGCCCACCTCAGCGCCGGCGGTTCACCCGGAACCTCTCCAGCGGGGCGACGTAGTTGCCGCCCTCCGCCAGGAATCCCAATCTCCGCTGGTCGATGTCCAGCAAGTAGAGCTGTCCCCACCACTCCAGCAGCACCTCCGTACCGGCGGGCAGGAACGTCGGCGAGCGAGGATAGTATCTGCCGAGCTTCATGAGTCCATAGCCGTCGGCCACCCGCATGATCTGGGCATCGTCCCGCGTCACGACGAAGTGTGCTCCTAATCCGGGGAAGCACTGTACTTCGTCGCGGTTCTTCGAGTCTTCCCAGAGTGCCGGGCCCCAATCATCGCCGCCCGCATACCAGCCGGAACTCGAGCGGACGTAGTTGAGAGGGAACTCGGACGGCGCCAGCGTGTCAAGGCTTCGCACTTCGACGACATTCCAGGGCGGCCGCCCCCGGACGACAACGACACGATTCTCGCCCTGTTCCGCGTAGATGAACTCGCCCGACCGTGACCAGGAGACATACGGTAGGAAGTCACCAAGTTGACACCCGGTCACCGTGTGCGTCTCGCCCCGCTGCAGATCAAAGAGGCGCAGCTCACAGCCGTCCGATTCCGTTCCGCGACCGGGCCGCTCTGCCGCGAAGGCAACCATTGTGTTGTCCGGTGAGACACTGACGCCATCCAGGTGGAAGCGCTCGGTGGTTTGCCAGACCAGACTGGGCCGCTCGGCGCCTTCTCGATAGGCATACAGGTTGCCGTCTACGCCTCGGTAGGCGAAGGTCGATTGATCCTCGCTGATGAGAAACGCGGCCGTCGGGAACGGCACCACGGTAGCTAAACCCGTGCCGTCCATGTTGATTCGCTTGATGAACCGATCGTCGTTAGCGATGAAATAGACCGGCACGGCAGGGTTGGCCGTCCAGCTTGTGTCGTCCCGCAGCTCCAGGTGCCCGAAGGTGGGCCGGGTGGCCAGGTAGAACAGCGGCCCGACAATGCAGTAGCTGGCGATGTTCGCCAGCACGACGCCCTTGAGTATCTGGCGGCGCGATCGAGCCAACAGACGCGCGAAGCCGCGCGTGGCAACGACCGGGCCTTCCACCAGCAGGGTCTTGGCGAAGTGGATCAGGATCAAAACGAGGGCCAGCCACCAGTAGCCCTTGGCGAAGGCTGGAATCGAGACCTCGATCCCGCTGGCCTCGATCACCGTGTTCTGAAACATGGCTACGATGCCACCCGCAAGGGTCGACAGCACGTTCGCCCAGAGCAGCCGGCGAAACACGCCCCGGGCGGACACGGCCACCGCATACCGGAAGACGAGCCACTCGACGGAAGTCACCAGCACAACCAGGGGGCCGAAGACGACCAGGCCGGCGGCGGCAACGAGAGGGAAGTTGATCGCGTCGGCAAGCATAGGTCCACGCACATCGCTGCGGCACACGCACGCCGGCACCAGAAGACTCTGATCATCGAATAGTATGCCGCCGACGCTGCCGATGGCAAGTACAGACAGATGAGGCGCACGATCAAGACCGCCGCATCTGCGCAGATACCTCCACCGTCCTTTGACAAGTGCTTCTCACACAGCTAAGCTCAATCGGGCGGGCGCCTGCGACTCGGCGATGGCTCAGTACAGGGGATGGTCGGTGGCAACGGAACCGACAACATCTTACGGCACTTCCTTCCGGCGCCGCTGGGTCCTTGTCATACTTGGCACGCCGGCAGGCGTTGCCGTCGTTGTCGCTTCCAGAAACAAGTCGCTGCGGCACGTGCCGACGACGGACCATGTAGAAACCTACCGTTGGGGTGAAGGATTGGCACGAACAATGGTGCTCTGTGATGCGGATTCCGATCCGGTCCGCGCGCCGTTCACGCCTGGGTGAGCCCGCTTGAGGTGTCGTAAACAGGAGGCATCCCTTGAGAAACTCGCACAGTCGCGCTCGCACGGTGAGGAGGGTGTTACTGTCGCTGCTGGCAGGTACCTGTGTGTTCGGCACGGCATACGTGGCCGCTTGGCGCAATGTCAGGGATGTTACCGCACTTACCTGGCGCCGCTCGCAGACACGAGCCATCTTCAAAGAACTCCAGGACGCGGTCGAACAGCAGCGCTCGGCCACCGGCGTCCTTCCTGCCGCGTTGGACAACCTCGCCGAGGTAAAGGAACGACGGTTCGATACCGACAACAACGGGCGCGTCGTCGATGCGTGGGGACATGCCTTTGTCTATTCGCAGACTGACGACGGTTATGAAATCTGGTCCTATGGACGGGACGGGCGGGCCGGAGGCGTCGGGCTGGATGCCGATGTTTGTGCCGACGGACGCGGCTATGACAATTCTCTCCCCACGCTGCGACAGTTCGCCTTGGAACGGAACACAAGGGGTATTCTCGGGGCCTGCCTGGCCTCCGGCTTGCTTGCGGCGGTAACGTACCTGCTGCTGTCGAGAAAGCAGCGGGACGAGCAAGGTGCAGTTGGCAACGTCCTGGCGAACATGCTCGGGACTCTCTTGTTCTCCGTACTCGTGGCAGCGGTATTGGTTGTGCTCCACATCCCAAGTGGTCATTGAGGCATGAAGTTCAGATACGTACAGGATCCTCTGTTTCTGCTGTGCATCTTCGCCTACGCGGTTAACCGGTTCGTCCTGAAACGGCTGTGGCAGGTGGGCTTCGTGCACGACTACCTGAACGACTTGATCTGCATTCCGTTCCTGGTGCCCATCATGCTCTACGTGGAACGGAAGCTGGGCGCGCGGGGTCATGACGGCGTACCCCAGTGGTACGAGCTCTTGATACCCGTGGCGGTGTGGTCGGTCCTTTTTGAAGTTCTGTTGCCTCTGCATCCGAGCCTGCGCGGCGTGGTTGTGGGGGACTACATGGATGTCCTGTTCTACGTTCTGGGAGCCTGTACTGCCGGTCTGTTCTGGCAACGCTGGTATCGCGTGGCGCCGGTCCGGCCGCGTAGCGCAGTCAAAGACCGTTGCACGGCCGGTGAGATCAGCGAACCTGGAGAAGTGTAGTGTCCGCGAGGATAGGGGTGCCGGGTCTGGTTGCGGCGTCCCGGGCACACTCTGCGGGGATCGGGAAGGACTTGGGAGCCGCGGGGGCGGCGGAAGTGGGTAGCCAGGCGGCGGGAGCCCCTGGAAGCGACGCGACGATCGACGCGTTTCAGCACCAGCAGGACGAAGGACGGACGTATGATGTCATAGCACCTGCAGCGCTCCTTCGCCCCCCTGGGGCTGACAACGAAGAGAAAAGGGAAGGGCACCGCGCTTACCTGGGGTGGTCAGCACCCCAGGCTACGGACTTGGACCCTTCCAGGGTCGCGCAGAGGTGTGAGCGTGCCGCAGTCGGGCTGGTACACAACCTCGGCACGCGCGGGCCCGCAAACTCGGGACGCGGTCACCGGCAGCTTGTGAGTTCGCAAGCCGAAGCATCACGGAAGTCATGGCTCGTTGCTGCGGGGGCACTCGCGTCCAGGGCCCGGGCAGATGGGACTTACGCTCGCTCGCGGGCTTAGGCCGGCGACGTGGAGCACCTGCTGAAGGCCGGAGACGTCGGCAAGGTCGAACGCGCCGGGGTTGTGGCTGTCGAGGTCGAGGACGGCCCCGCAGCGGGCGGCGGCGTCGAAGAGCGGGACCACAACTTCGGAGCGGTCGCGCGGGTCGCAGGCGATGTAGTGGTCGCCGAGTTCCGCCACGTCGCGCACGACGATCGGCCGGCGGCCCGCAAACGCCTGGCCGCAGACGCCGTGCAGACCGATCGGCGAGCAGGCCGGCTTGTCGCGGTGCGGGCCCAGGACCAGTTCGTCGCCACCCTCGTACAGGTAGAAGCCGACCCAGGAGACGCCGGTAACGCTCAGGTGCTCCCACAGAGCGTCAGCCACGGCCTGCATGCGCTGCGTCGTCGAGCCCGTCAGGCCGGTCAGGGGCCGGGCGATCTCGGCATAGGGACGGGCACGTGAGTCGTTGGGCGGAGGACTTGCTGACATCGCGGATTCTCCGGGCGCCGAGAGGCCGTTTCCGTTACCGGGTGCGGCAGCGATCGGCTGTCGGCTGTAAGCTATAAGCTGTCAGCTACAAGCCGTCAGCCTTGAGTTGTCGGTTCTCAGTCGTCAGTTGTCAGTCGTCCGTGGAGTAACCAGTCGTCCCCTCTTGCCTCTTGTCTACTTCTTCATTCGCTCTTCGCTATTCGACATTCGCTATTCTCTCCCCTCGCGCTTGACGAACACCATCAACGTATGAGCCAGCAGGAGCGGCGTGAAATCCTTTGCGGTGAACACGTGTTCGTCGAGGGCGGGGCGGACGCCGGGGACGACGTCGGGTCGGCCGTTGTGGCTGCCGTAGCCGTAGTCGTGGAACGCGAGGCAGCCGCCGGGGGCGAGAAGGTCGCGGTAGTGGGTGAAGTCCGCGACGACCTGCTCGTAAGAGTGATCGCCGTCGATGAAGATGAACGACGCGCTGCCCGGCCGCAGCAACGGCCAGACGTGGTCGGAGCCGGCCGTGAACTGCACCAGGCGGCGCTGCTCGCCGATTTGCTCCAGAGTCAGCCGGACCTGGGCAGCGTTCGGGGGTTCCTCCAGGTGCGGATCGATCGACACGACGAACGCGTCGCTGTGCAGGCCGCGCAGCGCAAGCGCCAGCATGGCCGTGGACTGCCCGTGCAGCGAGCCCACCTCGAGCACCGGCCCGCCCCGCGCCTGCGCCCATTGCGTCAGCGCGTGCAAGGCGCAACCCTCGACCGGCTCCTGCCAGGCGGGCAGGCGCAGCAAAGCGCGGACGTCCTCGGCGCTCAGGCCGTTCCACGGCACGCCGGCCGCGCTGAGCAGACGCTTTGCCAGCGCCTGGGCCTGGGACCAGCGCACCTCGGAGGCAAAGAGTTCGTCGTGGGGGTTGGCCTCGACGGGCAGGAGCAACTCGCGCAGCTCGCGTTGCGGGTCACGCGTGAACGGCACGTACTGCTGCCCCTCGGTGGCGCCGGGTCGAAAGAGAAGCTGGCCCATGCGGGTGTTCAGGTCGGCAAAGCCGCGGGTCTGGCGGAACAGGCCGGCCGGGCGCAGCAGACAGCGGATCGGCAATGGGCCCCTGGGAGTTACGTGCAGGCTGCTCCCCTCTCGCCGGAAGTCGAACCAGGCGGCCGCCTCGCCCACCGGGGCTACGACCGCGCCAGAGCTGAGGCATGCGCGCCCGCCATGCAGCACGCCGGCGGGCACGACGGTTGATTCAACCACAGATGACGACAAAGCTGTGACCTCCGGCAACAAGTCCCGGCATTCAGCATCGCAACCGTAGCGTTATCGGCCGGCGGGCGGGTCGAGCCGCAACCCGGGCTTCACCGGCACGCAGCACGCTTGCCCCGCAAGGCCCGTGGGCCCGGGGGGCCGACGCGCTCACGCCCGCCGCGTCCATTCCGGCCCGGCGTACTTGGCGCCCAGCTCAGCCGCCCGGTGCAACTCGGCCGGCGTCCAGTCGCTGGCCTCGAGCGCGCAGCCCGTGGCGCGCGCGAACTCCTGCGGCAACCGCGCGCGCACGTCGCGCACCAGGGCGTCGAACGCCAGCGCCGGCACGGCCGTCGGCTGTTGCGGAAAGCGGTTGCCCAGGATGATCGACCCGTGTTGCAGGACGGCCAGGCGCGTTCGGCGCTGGGCGCTGCCGGCGATCTTGTCCGCGCCGAGCAGCACGTCAAACTCGTGCCGGCGCGCGAAGCAGAAGAACGGCCCGCGCGTGGGCCCCGAATCATCAGTGACGCCGCTGAGGTGGGGTGTAGCCTGTCCGTCGGCACCGGGCGCAGGTGCCTGCCCGTGCACGCCGGGCCCGGATGTCCGCGTCCCCGCGTCCTCGCGCACGGTCGGCAGGCGGCCCAGCGTGGCGATGACGGCCGCGTGGGCGAGTTCGTACAGGTGGTTGGGTCCGCCGGCCAGCAGCGGGTGCGTCAGCGGCAGCGCCAGGGCGTACGTTACTTCCAGATCATGGAGAATGGCTCCCCCACCCGTCAACCGGCGCACCACGGGCAACCGGCAGAGGGGTTCCGTAAGCGCGAGGTAATCCGCGAAGCGCTGGAAGTAGCCCAGCGAAATCGTCGGCGGGTCCCATTGGTACACGCGCAAAGTAGGCGGCGCTTCGCGCTGCTCCACCGCCTGCAGCAGCGCCTCGTCGCGGGCCATGTTCGTCGGCCCGTCAAGAGCTTCGTCCAGCAACAGCCGGATGCCTCCGTCACTCATGGGCGACGCGTACCCCCTCAGGCCTCGTGCGTAAGTAGTCGGTTCTCAATTGTCGGTCCTCGATCGTCAGCCGGTAACCGAAAGCTGTCGGCCATAAGCTATAAGCTGTCAGCTTTCAGCCATCACCTATCAGTTGTCATTCCGCGCCGGCACGCGTCGGGTTCCTGTTGCGTCCTTCATTCGCTCTTCGCCATTCGACATTCGCCATTCCGCGGTGGGCGGTGCCCGTGCGACGAGTTCTCAGCTATCAGTTTTCAGTTCTCAGTCGTCAGTGGAACGCCCAGTCCCCTCCTCTTGCCTCTTGCCTTCCCCTTCATTCGCTATTCGATCTTCGCTATTCCGCGGTGGTTCGCCGCGGGCGGCTGCGGGACGCGCACCGTGATGCGGGTACCTTGTCCTACCACAGACTCTAAGGTGACGGTGCCGCCCAGGGCCGCCACCGCGTGCCGCACGATGGACAGGCCCAGACCGGTCCCGCGCTGCGCGCCGGATCGTGAGCGGGCGACCTGGTAGAACCGCTCGAACACCCGGCTCTGCTCCTCCGGCGGGATTCCGCAACCGGTGTCCTCGACGCAGAGCACAAAGCCGCCGGGTTCGGGGCGGCAGCTCACGGCGATGCGCCCGCCGTCGGGCGTGAACTTGACGGCGTTGTCCACGAGATTATCGAGGATGAGGCGCAGCAGGCGTTCGTTCGCCATCACCGCCTGACACTCCGGCGCCACTTCGGCGTGCCAGTGCAGCTTCCTGCCTGCCAACTGCTCATGCAGCCGTTCGCCCATTTCCGCCAGGACCGCCTCGACCGGAAACGGCGCGGGCTCCAACCGGGTCGCGCCCGACTCCAGCCGGGACAGGTCCAGCAGGTCCCGCACCAGGTCCTCGAGGCGGCGGCAATGCCGCGCGATGACTTCCAGCCACCGCCGGGCACCCTCGCGTTCGCTGTCGGCACCCAGGCTCAGCAGCGTATCCACGGCCGCTCGGATGGCCGCCAGCGGCGTCCGCAGCTCGTGCGAGGCATTCACCACGAAGTCACTCTTGACCTGGAGCGTGCGGGCGAGGTCGGTGATGTCGGTCAACACGAGCAGACGCCCGATGCTGTCCTCTCCCAGCAAGCCTCCCCGTGCGGCAACATCGAGTCGACCCTCGCGACGAGCGAAGCCCGGCAGGACGATGTCCGTGGCGCGGGCGAGCAGCGTGACCTCGCCCCCGCCGCGCTGAATGGTCACCCGCCGTTCGTCCACGGCCCCGCTCCCCGTCGCGCCGGTCTGCCCCCCACCGGGCCCGGCGAGCTCCGCAGGGGCGCGCTGCACTTGCAGCATCTCCTGCAACTCGTGCTGGGGAACCACGCGCTCCACGGTCAACTCCGGCAGACGCTCCAGGTTGCCCGTGGAGGACACCGACAGCCCCAGCAGCCGGGTAGCCGCCGGGTTGATGAGCACGATCCGCCCCTCCTCTGCCGCCACGATGACACCTTCGTGAAGCTGGGCTTGCAGCGACTCGAGCGTGCGCCGCTGGCGGTAGTTGGTCTCCAACTGACCGGCCAGATGATCGCGCATGGCGTTCAGCGCCCGTCCCAGTTCCGCCAGTTCATCCGCGCCGGAAATGGGTGCCCGCGAGGCAAGGTTCCCCTCGGACAGGCTCCGCGCCGTCGCGGTGATGCGCGCGATCGGTCGGCTCCACAAGCGCGCCAACCCCAGGGCGAGCAGAACCGCCGCGGCCACTACGATCAGCACGATGCGCCAGGCAAGCTGCCGGGCCTCCGCGCCTCCGCCCAGGACTGTGCGCAGGCAGGCGGCGACCCGCACCGTGCCCAAAGTCGGGTCGCCGGGACCAACCCGCCGGGCGACGTACGTGAGGTCGCGGCCGCTTGCCACCGACCACCGGGTCGCGTTCCCCCACCCGGTTTGCAGGGCCTCGCGGATTTCGGGCAACCCGGTCAGCGGCTCTCCGCCGGCGGCATCCCCGGTGGTGTCCACGAGCACGCGCCCGGTCGCGTCCGTGAGGGTCACCTCGATGCCGTGGCGTTCCTCGCCCCCGAGCGTCCTCGCCCACTCCTCCAGGGCGAGCGGCTCGCCGCGCAGAGCGTGGATTTCCCACTCGTTGCGCACCAGGTCGGCGTGCGTGCGCAGGTACTGCAGCGAGTCTTCCGCGTGAAAGCGGTCGAAGGACCTCAGGACCAGGTAGACGCACAGGCCCACCACCGCCACCAGCAGCAGCGCATTGCCCAGGAACAGCTTCCAGAAGAACTTGCCCAGCCCGCGTCTCATACATCAGTGTCATGGTCGGCACGTGGCGTGCGGACGCCGTATCCTACTCGGCGGAACCCGCGAATCCAGCCGGTCCCCGTCGGCGTCGCCCCCCTTGCTCACGGGGCGACGATGACGTGGGCGACCGTCCGGGTGATGACGACGTAGAACAGCGCCGCCAGGGCGGCCGCCGCCGGCAGCGTCAGCACCCAGGCGGTGATGATGTGCCCGCCCACGCCCCACCGCACCGCCCGCATCCGCCGGACGATGCCGACGCCGAAGATGCCGCCGGTGATGGTGTGCGTCGTGCTCACCGGGATGCCCAGCAGGGACAGCCCGATAATGGTCACGCCGCCGCCGGTCTCGGCCGCGAAGCCGTCGAACGGCTGCAACTTCGTCACCTTGTGCCCCAGCGTGTGGATGACCTTCGAGCCGCCCATGTAGGTGCCCATGGCGATCGCCCCGTGGCAGCTTAAGATGATCCACCAACGCAGATGCCCCTCGGAGGTGCCATCCAGCGTGGCGTAGGCCCGCAACACCGGCACACTGAGCAGCAGGGCCAGGATGATCCCCATCGTCTTCTGTGCGTCGTTGAGGCCGTGGCTGAGGCTGTAGCCGGCGGCCGAGAGCAACTGCAACCACCGGAACGTCGCGTCCACCCGCCGCGGACGCTTGTGGCGCACGATCCACATGGTGACGATCATGATCAGCGCGGCGATGGCTAGGCCGAGCAGCGGTGAGAAGACGATGAAGAAGGCCACCGCGCCGAGCTTGCTCCAGATGAGGGCGCCCAAGCCGGCTTTGACCAAAGCAGCCCCCGCCAGACCGCCGATCAAGGCGTGCGAGACGCTGATGGGCAGACCGAAGTGCGTGCAGATGGCCGTCCAGACGATCCCCGCCAGCAGCGTCGCCAGCACCAAGTGCGGGTCCACCACCACGGGATCGATGAGCCCCTTGCCGATGGTGGAGGCCACCTGGGTCTCAAAGAAGAAGGCGGCGATGAAGTTGAAGAACGCCGCCCACAGCACCGCCAGCCGCGGCGGCAGCACGCGGGTCGCCACCACCGTGGCGATCGAGTTCGCCGCGTCGTTCATGCCGTTGTAGAAATCGAAAACCAGCGCCACCAAGACGATGAGAATGACGTAGACAACCAGGCTCATGCTCGGGGGGCTCAGGCGTTCTTGAGTTTGATCGCCTCAATGATGTTGGCGACGTCCTCGCACTTGTCGATCGAACGCTCGGTCAGGTCGTAGATCTCCTTCCACTTCATGGCTTCGGAGAAACTGGCGGCGGTCTCGTACAGATCCACGGCCGCCGCGTGGTTGATCTCGTCGCCGGCGTTCTCCAGTTGGTGAATCTCGATCAGGTGGGCGTGGAGACCGTCGGGCTTCTTGAGGTTCCGCAGCTCGCGGATGGCGGCGGCCGCCTCATGACACGCCCGCCCCAGCACCTCGCTCATCCGCACCAGCCACGGGGTCGGCTGCGGAATCTGGTACATGGTCAGCCGCTTGGTGGCCGCGTCCATCTCGTCGATCACGTCGTCGATCCGCTTCATCAGCGTGTAGATGTCCTCGCGGTCGAACGGCGTGATGAACGTAGTGTCGAGCTTGTGCAGCGTCCGCCGGGTCACGTCGTCCCCGGCGTGCTCGAGCTGGCGGATTTCCGCCACGTGCCTGTCGCGGGCCGTGTAGTCCGCCAGCAGCCCGACAAAGGCGTCACCGGCCCGGATCAGCAGGTCGGCCGCCTCGTCAAAAAGGTCGAAAAACCGCATATCCCGCGGAATGATGCTGAACAACGCGTCGCTCCCGTCGCCGCCGCGCGCAGGGGCAGCCTCCCTATCTTCACTCCCGCCTGGGGCCGGCGGGCGTCCACGATTCAGCAGCACCCTACATACACCGCCGGGCCACCGGCGGCAAGCGGGAATTGTGAAAACCGGTTCATCCTGAAGGGGGTGCCGACGACGTGACCCCGTGCCGACCCGCTACGCCGTGCTCGACGCGCCGATGCCCGGTTCCCGCGGCCATGCTTCGCCCCGGGCCCGGCGCCCCGAAGGCCGCGCCAGGCGGCGTTCTCATTCGGCGCCGTCTTGCTCGGCGCGGGGAGCACGCACGGTGTAACCGACCCCGCGCACGGTTTGAATCCAACCCGCGGCGGGACCCAGCTTCTTGCGCAGAGCGGTGATGTGCACGTCAATGGTGCGGTCCGCCACGGCCGCCCCCGTCCCGCACATCAAGTCAAGCAGGGTGTTGCGCTCGAGCACGCGCCCGGGGCGCACCAGGAGGGCCCGCAACAGCTTGAACTCGGTCGCCGTGAGTATAACGGCTTGGTCCTCGACGGCGACCTCGTGGCGGCTGGCCACCAGCCGGATGGGACCCGCGCTCAGCGCGTCCGGCTCGTCCGCGCGCATCTCCAGGCGACGCAACAACGCCCCCACGCGCGCCACGAGGACCTTCATCGAGAACGGCTTGGTGACGTAGTCGTCGGCACCCAGGGCGAAGCCGACCAACTGATCGACCTCCTCCACCTTCGCGGTGAGCATCATCACCGGAATGGAGGCCGTCGCCGGGTCACGCTTGAGCTGTGCCACCACCTCGTCACCCGACTTGCCCGGCAGCATCCGGTCCAGAATGATGAGGTTCGGCGGCGTGCGCCGCACCACGTGCAGCGCGAGGTCGCCGCTGGGCACGCCGCTGCAATCGTACCCTTCCTTCTGCAGATTGAAGCAGATCATCTCGGCCAGGTCGACTTCATCCTCGACGACCAGGACCTGCTTACGACGCTGCTTGGGAGATGCCCCCGTCATGGATGTTGTGCAAGGCCCACGGTCGTTCCCGCCGCTGGGATCCGGCGGACGACGGCACCCGACCCGACCGGCGCCTGCCCCGCCCAGCGTCCGCCGGCCGTGCTCCATCCAGCCGCTTTCCTGCGCATTGTCCAACCTAGCACGCCGCGCGCCAACCCCTCGCAGCCTGTTGAGGAAGTAACGTCGGCCCCCCGCAGCCGACGTAGAGGGTCTCCGGGCACCGGCCCTCAAAGCATCAATTGCGGTCCAACCGTCTTTCAGCAACCTGCTGGCGCGGCGCCCGTTGGCGGTCCCGCGCCCGCCCGCGCCCTCCTTAACACCGTCTTAGCGATTACTGAATACGAAGCCAATCCTGAGGTACGACAATGCCACGGCTCACCGGCTTGGCCCGCGGGCCCAACGGCGGCACCGGCGTCGCGCCCGTGAGCCCAGCGAGGCGACGTCGCTGCCGTAGGAGCAGTTGCCGCCGTAGCGAACAAGGAAGGCAAGAGGGAGGCGGAGGGCAGGCTCTGCCCGCCGCGCCATGGCGAGGGCGGAACGCAAGATGCGGTAGCGTCGGCCTCCCGCGGCCGATGTGGTGTGCCGACGGAGTGGCCGGCTGGCAGAGAGCAATGCACCACGGAGGCATGAGGACACAGAGAAGAGCAAGGTCCGGGCACGTGCATCTTCTCCCCTGGTCTCCGTGCCTCCGTGGTGCCCAAGTGACAAGCCGTAAGTCTTCTCCAGTGAGGATTCCCACATGAAGAGCAGATGGATGATTGCAGTGGTCGGGGCGGCAATGATGGTTGCGTCGGTGTCGGCGTCGCCGCGTGCCGGTGCCCAGTCGCCCGCCGCGGGCACCTCGGCGGAAACCAAGGCCAAGATCGTCATTGACGGCTCCACCACCGTCGGACCGCTGGCCAAGGCCTTCGCCGAGTACTACATGAGCAATAACCCCGGCGTGAACATCACGGTGAGTGAATCGGGCAGCGGCAACGGCGCCAAAAGCCTGGTCAACGGCGTCTGCGACGTCGCGACGCTGTCGCGTTTCATGAAGCCGGAGGAATTCAAGGCCGCCGCCGACAAGGGGCTGCTGCCCGTGGCCCACGTCATCGCCTTCGACGGCATCGCCATCGTCGTGCATCCGGCCAACCCCCTCAGCGGCCTGACGCTCGAGCAGGTGCGCGACATCTACCTGGGCAAGATCACCAACTGGAAGCAACTGGGCGGCCCCGATCAGGACATCATCGCCATCAGCCGCGACAGCAACAGCGGCACCTACGAGACCTTCGAACAGATGGTCATGGACAAGCAGAAGATCGCGCCACGCATTGAGTACGTCGGCAGCAACGGCGCCATCCGTCAGCGCGTCCAGTCCACCCCAGCCGCCATCGGCTATGTCGGTTTCGGGTTCCTCGACCGGACCGTGAAAGCACTTCCGGTCAACGACGTCCACCCCGACCAGCAGAGCGTGCTGTCGGGGCGCTACCCGATCGCCCGGCCGTTGTTCATGTTCACCAACGGCTACCCGGCCCTGGGCAGCCACGTGCAGCAGTTCGTCACGCTGTACCTGAGCCCCAAGGGGCAGGAGATTGTCGAGTCCATCGGGTTCGTCCCGTTGACAAAGTACTGAATGGCTCTACCCAATAGGGAAACCAAAGGGCGGAAGGGGGTGGCATGGCCAAGCCCAGCCCCGCCATGCCTTCCCGCGAACGCCGGGCCTCCTTCCACCACAGCGTGCCGGCGCCTTCGGCTTGGGCATGCCACCCGTGAGCTTGGGCGTGCCACCCTGCTGATTTCCCTTCGGCGTGGTCCTGCGTGGCAGCCGACCGGAAGGTGCATGTAAGTTGCTTTGCGTCTGAGGGAGTCCTGCGGGAGTGCCGCCTGTGTCGTCTGGGTTGGCCGCCTCATTTCTGATCAGCCGAAGCGCGGGCCGGCGCAAGCGCCTGGCAGGGCTCCTGGGGCACGCTGCCCTGTTCCTTACCGCCTCCAGCTCCGCCCTCGCCATCCTCTTCATCTTCTACTACATCTTCCGCGACGCGCTGCCGTTCTTCCGCCAGCGCGGGCTGCGGGAGTTCCTTTTCAGTACCGCCTGGTACCCGTCCTCCCCGGAGCCGGCTTTCGGTGCCTTGGCCATCTTCTACGGCAGCGGGTTGGTGACTGCCGGGGCGGTGCTGTTCGCGGTACCCCTGGGCGTCTCGGCCGCCATCTGCCTCAGCGACACGCTCCCGTTTCGCGCGCGGCAGATGGTCAAGCCGGTCATCGAAATCCTGGCCGCGATCCCTTCCGTGGCGTTCGGCTTCCTTGCCCTGGTCGTGCTGGCGCCACACTTACAGCAGCACGGCGGAACGATGCTGGCGGTGGTCGCCGGGGTTCTGGGGCTGCCGGTGGCGGCGCTGGGCACCTGGGTGGCCAGCGACCTGTGCACGACGCGCTGGACCGGGCGCACCCGGCAGGTGCTCCGCGGCGTCGCCGTCCTGGTCCTCGGCGCGATCGCGCTGCTGGCGCTGTATCACGGGGTGTCCTTCCTGAAGGCACTCCAGATCGCCAGCGGGACCAACGCCCTGAACGTCGCGCTGGTGCTGGGCATCATGGCCCTGCCCACCATCGTCAGCGTCTCGGAAGATGCCCTCCAGGCCGTCGGCCGCGAATTGCGCGAAGGAGCCTACGCCCTGGGCGCCACCCGCGCCGAAACCATGCTGTTCGTCGTGATCCCCGCCGCCCGCTCCGGCATCGCGGCCGCCATCATCCTGGGCATCATGCGCGCCATCGGTGAAACCATGGTCGTCTGGATGGCCTCCGGCAACGCCGCCCAGATACCCACGCCCTGGTACAACCTGCTCCAGCCGGTGCGCACCCTGACGGCCACCATCGCGGGCGACATGGGCGAGGCCGACCACGTCACCGGCTCCGCCCGCTATCACGTGCTGTTCGCCATGGCCCTGTGCCTGGTCGTGATCTCGTACACGCTCAACCTCGTCAGTGAGCACTTCGTCCGGCGCGGCGGCCGGGTGGGGAGGCGGTAACATGAACCTGGCCTCCCGCAAGCTGATCAACCGCGTTTTCACCAGCGTCGGGGTGCTGTCGATCCTGCTCATGGCGGCAACGTTGGTCGTCATCATGGGCCCCATCGTGGAACGCGGGCTCGGCGCCTTCATCTTCCGGGGCACGGTGGAACACCGGCGCGTGTTGCTCCAGCAGTTCGGGCGGGGTGATCGGGAGGCGCTCGAAGCGGAGTCGCGCGAGGTCGCGGCCGCACGCCGGCCTGTGTACGACCTGCTCGAAGCGTTTGAGGCGCAACTGACGCAGGGGCCGGCCGAACTGCGCCGCCAGTACCGTCAGCCACTCAACGAGCTCAAGCAGCACCTCCAGGGCTTGTTGGGACCGTTCCCCGGCAAACCCGAGCCCGTGCTGCTCCGCGACCGCTACGGGGAAACCCGCTGGGACCAGGCGCGGGCACGCTGCGACCACATTGTCTACGCCGAACACTACGACTACTCGGACCCCAGCAGGATGGGGCTGCTGGTGCGGACGCCCCGCGCGGAGCAATTCGCCGGCACCGTCCTGGAGCCCCTTTTTACCTACGTGCCGGCCCACCTCGAGGAAATGCTCCGCCCGCGCTGGACGTGCTACGCCCGCTTCCTCACCGACGTGTCCTATGATTCCCACTTCTTCGGCGGCATCGGGCCGGAGTTACTGGGAACCTTCTACCTGACCATCGGCGCCATTCTTTTCGCCGTACCGCTGGGCGTCGTCTCGGCCATCTACCTGACCGAATACGCCCGCCCGGGGAGTCGCGTCGTCGCCCTGCTGCGGACGTGCATCAGCACTCTGGCCGGCGTGCCGAGCATCGTCTTCGGGCTGTTCGGACTGGCGTTCTTCATCAACACCCTGCGGGTCTCGCCCTCCAAGAGCGTCCTGGCAGGCTCGCTGACGCTGGGTCTGCTCATTCTGCCGCTGGTCATCCGGGCAGCCGAGGAGGCCATTCGCTCCGTCCCGGAGACCTACAAGCTGGCGGCCCTGAGCCTCGGCGCGACGCGTTGGCGGACCATGGTGACGGTGCTCCTGCCGGCCGCCCTGCCGGGTATCCTCACGGGCATCGTCATCAGCATGGGGCGCGCGGCCGGTGAGACGGCGCCGATCATCTTCACGGCCGCCGTCAGCGTCGGCCAGCCGCTCGCTCTCTGGCAGACGTTTACCGAACCCACCCCTGCCCTGCCCTGGAACATCTTCAACCTGTGTTCGGAGCACCAGGCGGTGGACGAGATTCGCCACGTGCAATACGGTATGGTGTTCACCCTCGTGCTGCTGGTGTTGCTGCTGAACTCCACGGCCATCTTCCTGCGGGCGAGGATTTCCAGGAAGCTGAGAGGATGAACAGGTGGTGACCACCGCGATGCCCCAACCGGTCCGTCCTGTCCGGCGTGAGCAGCAGGCCCCCGCGGCCAACCCGCCCGCGGCGCCGCTTCCCGAGACCGCCCACGTCCGCACGGACAACTTCTCCGTCTATTACCACGATCACCCGGCCGTTAACCGCGTGACGCTGACGATTCCCGCGGGCAAGGTGACCGCCATCATCGGCCCCTCCGGCTGCGGCAAGAGCACCCTGCTGCGCGCCATCAACCGGATGAACGACTTCGTCCCCGGCGCCCGGGCGGAGGGGCAACTCTGGTACTGTGGGCAGGACGTCTACGGCCCCAACTGCGACCCCGTCGAGCTCCGCCGACGCATCGGCATGGTCTTTCAGAAACCCAACCCCTTCCCCAAGTCCATCTTCCGCAACGTCGCTTGGGCGCCGAAGATCAACGGCTACCGCGGTGATCTCGAAGAACTTGTGGAACGCTCCCTCCGGCAGGCGGCCCTCTGGGACGAGGTCAAGGATAAGCTCGACCGTAGCGCCCTGGCCCTCTCCGGCGGCCAGCAGCAACGCCTCTGCATCGCCCGGGCCATCGCCATGCAGCCCGACGTCCTGCTTATGGATGAGCCCTGCTCCGCCCTCGACCCCATCGCCACCGCCCACATCGAGGACCTCATCGACCAGTTGAAAACGCAGTACACCGTCGTCCTTGTTACCCACAACATGCAACAGGCGGGCCGCGTGTCCGACCGGACGGCCTTCATGTACCTGGGTGAGCTTGTGGAGGTGGATGCCACCGACATCATCTTCACCCGCCCCAACAACCCTCGCACCCAGGACTACATCACCGGAAGGTTCGGCTAAGACCCATGACCACCCAATTCGTGCACCTGCTGGATGCCACCCGCCGACGCTCGCTACGCATGGCCAGTCTCGTCGAGGACATGCTTGAAGAGGCAGCCCAGTCCGTCCTGAGCCCCGATGAAGCCCTCGCCGAACGCGTCATCTCCCGCGACCGCGACGTCGATGAAGGTGAGGTCGAAGTCGAATCCGAGGTCATCCGCCTCCTGGCGCTCTACCAGCCCGTCGGTCGCGACCTGCGCCTGCTCTGCACCATCCTGAAGGTCAACAATGACCTCGAACGCATCGCCGACTGCGCGGTCAACATGGCCCAACGAGCCAAACACCTGCCCGCACCCGTCGTCCACGAGTACGCCGCGGACCTGCGGCAGATGTGCGTCAGCGTCCGACAATCGGTGCGGCGGGCCGTCGAGGCCTACAACCATGAGGACGTCGAGGTCGCACGCCTGGTGATGGCCGGCGACGCCGCCGTCAATGCCCTCTACGTGCGCATGATCCGCCGCGTGATCGTCGACACCTCCACCGTCCCCGACGTGGTGGCCGCCCACCTCGACATCCTCTCCGTCGCCAAGAACCTCGAACGCATCGCCGACCATGCCTGCAACGTGGCCGAGGACGTCGTCTTCCTCTGTACCGGCCAGATCGTCCGACACGAACACGGCGGACGCCAAACCGGACCGGCAAACCCCCCAGGTTGACCCGCCCCCCGAATTCAGCTAGGCTGGGGAGGGTCAGCAGCCTGCCCGAGAGCCAGCGTCGGCCTCCCGTGGGCGACGTAGCGGGCCTCAAAGGCTCCGGTCTTCGAGGCCTTAACTACGCTCCGATCGTTCTGCGGGAGGCTGTTGGCCCTGCGGTTGGGGTACCGGGAGTGGGCGGTCCGGCAGCATGGTCGGGCCCGCCTGCGGTGCTCGGCGTCCGGCAGGCGACAGGGGTGCACGCATGTGCCGCAAATCGACATTCAGGCTGGGAGTGTTGGGGCTCCTGTGGGGCTTGCCCGCGGTAATGGGCGGTTGCCGGGAGGCCGAAACGCCCCGTTCGTTCAACAAGGCGATGGTCGAAGCCGGGCAAACGCTGCCCCCGCCGTTTCCCGCCTGGCATGACGTGACGGTCGCCGGCGGCAGCGCCGAGTGGATCGCGTTCCGCGAGCCCAACCCGCCCGCGGGCGGTGACCAGGCCGGTGGCGAAGTCGAGGAACAGATTCGCAACCTGATCGACAGCTTCAATGGCATGGTGGCCGACGGTGAGCACGACGAGCTGTCCTCGTACTTCGTACCCGCGCAGCAGAAGTCGGCCGGCGTCTACATCGTGGGGCAGGCGAAGCTGGGGGGCCTGCTCACCCAGTTGAGCGCGGCCCTGAAAGAACGGGCCCCAGAGCAAGCTGCCGCGGTGGATGCGATCATCGAGCCGTTGGCTAAGCGCTACAACCCGGAACTCAACATCCAGTCGATCAAATCGGTCAGCGCAACCCGAGCGGAGGGAATGCGTCTGGTGCCGGGCGTGGTGGCTTCCGCGCCGGACATGGCCGTACCGATCGGTTTCGAGTTGATCGAAGATGAGTGGTTTATTGACTACCCGCTCTTGCAGACGTCTGTCATCCTGGCCGCTCCGATGGAGATGAGTCTGACGGTGTATTGGGGCAGTTTGCTGCAGGGTTTGCAGGCGGGAGTATTGCCGCCCAAAGAAGTGCTCCGGCAGCTTGCCATCGTGGCCCTGGGGATGGGCGTTCCGCTGCCGCCCGGAGTGGACCTGACGCCGCCGACTCCTCCGCCGGGCATGGCGCCGCCGGGGGTGGTACCTCCAGACCAGGTTCCGCCGTCGGGCGAGACGCCGCCGGCCGGCGAGCCCGCTCCTCCGCCGCCGGAGGCTGAGCCGCCAAGGCCCATGCGCCCCGGCGGGTAGAGCATGCGCCCACGGGCGGGCCACCCGTGCCACAGCCATACTCCCGTTGCGGCCTGGGGGCACAGGCAGGCCCCACCGGTTCCCCGTCATGCACGCGGTAGCGGGTTGGTGGTGACGGGTGCGCAACCGGCTGAAGAGATAGCGTCGGCCCCTGGCCGCGGCCGACGGAGGCGGTGCCGGACGCACCAGCTTTTGCGGTGGCCACGTTGGACCGGGCGTGTCGCGATGGGCTGCGAAAGCGTCGTGCACGCTCCGGCGCCGGCGATCCGAACCGCGACCGTGCGGGAGCGGCTGAATTCCGCCGCTTGTGGTGCGCGTTCGCGCCCCCGCTTTTTGGCATTATCGGCGCCCCCCCATGTCCAACATGCCACCAAGGGCCAACAGCCTGGCCGAAGTGTTTCTCTCCCTGCTGGTCACCCCCTGTGCCACCTGCGGGAGGGGCCCGCTACAAGGCGATGCGGCGCGCCGCGTCTCCGGGGAGGGCGCGGAACTGGTCCTGGCCGTGCCGGTCACCTGCGCTGCCTGTCGCGCCGTGAGCGCCCCGCAGTTCCGTCTGCCGCACGGTATCGGTGCCGACAAACCGGGTTCTCCCGGGTGCTTCAACCCGACGCCGGAACCCTCGACGCTGATCGACCTGGGCCAGTGGTTGACGCTGTTCCGCACGATCGTCCATCAGGCCGAGCGGACCACCGACAAGCAGGAGGCTCGCCGCCTCGGGCTGGAGGCCGCCCAGTGTCTGGATGAAGCGCTCAAGTTCTACCGCGACCCCGACAACGACCTGCCCGACGACGACGCCTTCTGGTGCGAGACCTCGCGGCAGCGTTTCCGCGAATCTCCGGAGCAATTCTCCCGGAAACGCCAACTGGAGCTGCGTGCCAGGCTGCCGAGCCTGGCGGCCATGGAGGCCGCCATCCAGCGGGCCCAGCAACCCCCCAAGCGGAAATGGTGGCGACGCAAGTAGGGCAGGTTCCACCCACCGTCGCTGCGTCGTGGGCGTCCCCGGCGGGCAGAGCCTGCCCACGTGAGCACGCGGTGCACGACGCTTTGCATCAGGGTGCCCGGCGCCTATACTTCGGTACGGTCGAACCACGGGCCGGGGGGCCGCGGATCCGGCTGCTGACCGTCCGGCACGCCCAGCCCGCAGAGCGCCCTCATCGGCAGCAACCATGCCCCAGCGCGACTTCTACGAAGTTCTCGGCCTTGCCAAGACCGCGTCTCCGGAGGAGATCAAGCGCGCCTACCGCAGCCTGGCCAAGAAGTACCACCCCGACCGCAATCCCAACGATCCGAGCGCGGAACGCAGTTTCAAGGAGGTGCAGGAAGCCTACAGCGTGCTGGGTAACACGGAGAAACGCGCCCAGTACGACCAGTTCGGCCGGGTCGGCGTCGGCGAGTGGACGACCGAGCCTACCGGGGAGCGGATGTACACCTGGGGCGGCGGCACCCGGATCAGCATGGAGGACCTGGAAGACCTGTTTTCGATGTTTGGGACAGCGGGCGGCGGGGGAGGGGAACGCAGCAGCGGGTTCTTTGACCAGTTCTTCGGCGCCTCGCCCGGCGGTGCCGGTACGCGTACGCGGCGTCGGCCCGCCGCCCAACCGGCACGCGGCGCCGATCGAGAGACCCCGGTGGAGGTCTCCTTTGAGCAGGCGGTGCGGGGCGCGACAGTGGCCGTACGCCTGAAACGCACGGGCGGCAGGACCGAGACGGTCGACGTGCGGATTCCA
Source organism: Planctomycetota bacterium (assembly GCA_029558835.1). Classification (GTDB taxonomy): domain Bacteria; phylum Planctomycetota; class Phycisphaerae; order UBA1845; family UBA1845; genus JAKQDH01. Next base: position 21,268 of record JAKQDH010000050.1, read on the forward strand.
CCGGGCGTCGAGGACGGTCAGCGCATCCGCCTCCGGGGTCAGGGACAGGCGGGCCGAGACGGCGGTCCGCCGGGGAACCTGATCCTGGTGATCTCGGTGCGCCCGCACCCGTACTTCACGCGGCGCGGGGCGGACATCTACCTGGACGTGCCGATTTCGGTGTCCGAGGCGGCACTCGGGGCTCACGTCGAGGTGCCGTCGCTGGACGGACGCAGCACCGTGACGATTCCGCCGGGAACGTCCAGCGGCACCAAGCTGCGGCTGCGGGGCCGCGGCGGACCGAAGCCCGCTTCCGCTGGACACGGCGATCAGTACATCGTCATCCAGATTGTGCCGCCGACGGCCACTTCGGAGCCCGTTCGCCGACTGCTCGAGGAACTCCGTCAGGTCGAGTCCGTTTCGCCGCGCGCTCACTGTCCGTGGGAGAAGGGTTGACTGAGCATGACTGCAGGTATGCCCACTGCCGACCGCAGCCGAATTCGCACGGGCTCCGCGTTGCTGTTGGCCGGGGTCGTGCTGGTGCTGTGGGCGTGGGGGACGTGGGTCTATCGCACGAGCAAGCTCAGCCAATCACTGGGCCTCGTCCCTGCGGAGCGCACGGCACCGCCCAAGTGGCGAGCGGCTCCGGGGTTTGAGAATCCACAGTCGCCGTCGCCGCTGGCAACCACGCCCCCCCCCACTGCTCGACGCCTGCGGGGCCTGCGCCTGGCCCTTTGGCTGATGGTGATTGGGCTGCTGGCCGTGTTCACCCTGATCGCCGCGATTGCGGCTGCCCGAGCCGCTCGACGCTGGAAGGCGTCCTTACTACGCCGGCCGCAGGGACCTACCGAGGTCTCCGACGTGTGGGTGATGCATAAACCCCCGCCCCTGGAGCCGCAGGAACCGAACGATCGGGAAGACTCAGCCGGTCCGGGGTGAGACGGACCACGGAGGATGCCATAACCATGCGTGCCCGCGACTCCCAGGGGCTGGATCCGCTTCGTGCTCGAGTACATCACCTGACGGCGATGGTGGCCGTCGGGTTCGGCGTCCTGGTCGTCCTGGTGGCCGTCGTTGCGGTGCTCCTCAGCGCGCCGCAGCGGCGACTGGCGCACCGGCTCGAAGACCTGGGGAACCGAGTGGCCATCCTCGAGCAGGGGGCGGGGCAGGCGAAGCCACCTGGACGGGCGGGCGTCGCTCCGGCGTCGCCTGCTCAGCCGACACACCACCCCGGCGAGACGCGGCCAACCGTGCCGGCCACGCTGGAATCGCCCTCGCCGCCTGCCCCGGTGCCTGGGGCGGAGACCACGGCGGCACCGGCGCCGGTCGTACCGCCGGCTGCGCCTTCACTCCCGCAGCCGTCGCCGACGCCGCCCGAGGCCGCGGAGCCGGTCGGGACCACGGCAGCCGAGGCTGAGCGTACGGTAGTGGCTCTGGTCGAAGGCGGCGCCCAACGGGTCGTAGACGAGCGTGGCCACGAGGTCCGGCAGGCTCTTGAGGCACTGGCAGTGCTGCCCGGCGCGCCGGGAAGTCTTTCCTATGCTGCTCAGATTGCCGCTTCCGAGTTATACTTGGCGCTTGGCGACTTTGATCCTGCGGGTCGCTACGCCGTGGCGGCCCTCGCCGGCAGTCCGCGCGAGCCCCGCGCTCTGTCCCTGCTGGCGCAGATTTGCCTCCGGGCGGGCGACTTTGAGAAAGCGCTTAGGTACGCCCAGGAGGCGGCGGAGGCGCCGGGGGCACCGCCGGAGACGCTGCTCACGTTGGCAAGGGCCCAGGTCGGGGCAGGCAAATGGCCGGAGGCTGAAGGCACCCTCCAGCGAGCGGTCGGCATGCCGGCCGTGGCTGCTGATGCTGCCGCGTTGCTGGCGCCGCGCCTGCTCGCGGTCAACCGGTTCGCAGAGGCAGCCGAAGCCCTGGCTCGCGGTCGTGCCGAGGAGCCGGATCGCCTGGACCTGATCCAACTGCATGCCCGCAGCTTGGCCGGCATGGGTGATTATGCCGCCTGTGTTCCGCTGGCGGAGCGCGCCGTCCAAGCGGACCCCGACGACGCGGCTACCTCGCTAATCCTGGGACGGGCCCTGTATGAGACACGGCAGCTCCCCAGGGCGACCGACCTGCTGAGGAGTCTGGTAGCACGGGAGCCCGGCAACAGGGAGGCCCTGGAACTGCTGGGTCTCACGCTGCTCGCCAACCTCAACGCCGACGATGCGGCCGAAGTGTTCGAACATCTCGTCAAGTTGGCGCCGGATTCGGCCGAGGCGTGGCACTACCTGGGTGTGGCGGAGGCGAACGCTGACAACTGTGCCGTGGCCCAGACGGCGTTTCGGGCTGCCCTGGAGCGGCAGGCGGACCGCCCGGAGACCTTGTTTGCTCAAGCGGTGTGCCTGGCACGTGCAGGCGACAGCGCTGCGGCCGCGACGGCCCTGGCGCGAGCGGTCCAGCTCCAACCCGACTTGGCCCAACGGGCGACCGAGGTACCCGTGCTGGCCAAACTAGGCGGTGACAAGGCCACACGCCGGGGCAAGAGCGGGGACGGTCAGTAAGACTCAACGCCGGCGTGCCGCGGCCCAGGTGACGTCGGTTTCTCACCGCCGCGGAGCACGCCTTGGGCGTCAGCGGTGCAGTGATGTGCGCGGCGGCCGTGGGCGGGACGCCGGTGCCACGGTCGGAGCAACGGGATGGCCGACTTAGGCGACATGGTGGCCCTGGTGACCGGCGGGGCGGTGCGCGTCGGGCGGGCGATTGTCACCGAACTGGCCCAAGCCGGTTGCGGGGTTGCCATTCACTACCGCAAGTCCGCAGAACAGGCGGCGGCACTCGCAATTGAGGTGGCGGCGCTGGGTGTGCCGAGCTGCTGCTTGTCGGGGGAGCTTGAGGATCCCGACTCCTGGGCGGAGCTGGTCCGCGGGACCGTGGCGAAGCTGGGCAGGCTGGATGTGCTGGTCAACAACGCCGCGGCGTTCGTTTTTGGGGAGGACACCGTCGAGGGATTCGACGTTCGGCAATGGGAGAGGATGTTGCGGGTGAACCTGGTGGCACCGATGGGGCTAGTTCACCACGCCCGGCGCTACCTGGCCGCCTCTGGCCGAGGGTCGGTAGTCAACCTGTGCGACATTTCGGCTGAGCGCCCCTGGCCTGCACACCTGTCGTACTGTGCTTCGAAGGCAGGGCTTGTGAATGTGACCCGAGCTTTGGCGCGAGCCCTGGCGCCAGAAGTGCGGGTCAACGCGGTAGCCCCTGGCATAGCCGAGTTCCCGGAGTACTACTCGGAATCGCTGCGGCGGGAACTGATCGCCCAGGTGCCCCTGAAACGGCCCGGGAGCCCCGAACAGGTGGCCCGAGCGGTGCGGTTCCTGGCGGAATCGGGCGATTTCATCACGGGGCAGGTGATCGCCGTGGACGGGGGACGGTCGATCGCGTGACCGCCGGCCGGCGGGGGGCGTTTCGCCCTTGCAACTATCGGCTCCTTGCTTACCCTGTAGGGGGTCGTCCGACCCGCGGGGAGACGGGCGCGAGCCCGGCTCCTGCGCTGCGGCGGCGGGATCCCCAGCGCCCGGCGTTCATGCCGCCCGGCGCTACCCTCTAAGCGACGCGGCCGCATCCGGCTGGGCAACGGGGTTGTCCGGACGGCGAGGCCAGGCACCAGACGGCAGCAGATAGCGATGGAATTGAGTGTGATCGCGGTGATCGCGGCCGCCCTCCCTGAGGACGGTGGATACGTCAGCCTTTATAAGCTGGGGGGCATCCTGCTCGTGCTGCTGGCCTGGGCAGGCATCACGGTCTGGGTGGACCACGACACGAACGTGGTCAAGACCAAGCGAGAGCAGTGGAATGTGATCGTGACGGCCGGGGGGGTGGTGGGCTTCTTCGTCCTGCTGGTCCTGCCGATGAAGGGACCGTTGTTCTTCGCGGGGCTGGGCTTCTGGCTGTTGATCGCGGGCGGGGCGCAACTGGCGTACATCATCCACCGCAACGGGCGGGTTCTTCCCACGGCGCGCATTCTGACGCCGGATCATCTTCGGCGGTTGCTCACGGCGGGGTCGGAGAATAAGAAGCGGGCCAAAGATAAGGGCCAGCGGATCAAGCTCCACGACCACACCGGCAAAGCCGTCGAGCCGCCACAGGATCCCGAGGAGAACGAGGACTACCAGGTCACGCAGGACTTCCTGTTTGACCTGCTGTGGCGGCGGACGTCGGAGGTGGACGTACTCGCAGGGCGAGAGAAGTACCGGGTCGTGGTGCGCGTGGACGGGGTGGCCAGCGAGAAAGCGGACGGTCTGGCACCCGAGGACGGCGAACGCATCTTCCGTTTCCTCAAGAAGATCGCCGGACTGAACGTGCAGGAGATCCGGCGGCCGCAGACGGGCAAGATCAAGGCGGCGACGTTGGCCCACACGGGGGACCTCGGGGAGACGGTCGTGCAGACGTCCGGGACGACGGCCGGCGAACGTCTGCGTTTGCGTCTGCACCTGGCCGCCCGACTCTTCCGGTTGCAGGAACTGGGCATCCCGGAGCCGCGGCTGGTCCAGTTGAAGACGGCCGCGGAGCAGGCGAGCGGGCTGGTGCTGATCACGGCCCTGCCCGAAAACGGCATGACCACTACGCAGTACGCCGTCCTGCGCACCCACGACGTGTACATGCAGAACGTGCACACGCTGGAGCGGCGGATGCTGCTGCCGCTGGACAACATTACGCAGCAGGTCTACGACGGCAGCAACCCGGAGGTCAGCTACGGACGGATGCTGCAAACGGTGATCCGCCGCGAGCCGGACGTGGTGATGGTCAGCGAGTGCGAGGACCGGGAGACGGCGCAGGTGGCGACGGGAGCGGCCCTGGATGACCGCAAGATCTACCTGGGCATGCACGCTAAGGACTGCTTCGACGCGTTGAGCCAGTATCTGTCGCTGGTGGACGACAACGCCTCGGCGGCGCAGGCGCTGATTGTCGTGCTCAACCAGCGGCTGGTGCGCATCCTGTGCACGGAATGCCGGGAGGCGTTCCGGCCCGATCCGACCATGCTCAAGAAGCTCAACCTGCCGGCGGAGAAAATCGAGCGGTTCTATCGTCCGCCCACCGAGCCGCTGGTGGACAAGAAGGGGCGGGAGATCATCTGCTCCAACTGCCAAGGCACCGGCTACGTCGGGCGCACCGGCATCTTCGAGCTGCTGGTGGTGGACGATGGCATCAAGAAACTGATGGCGGAGGGGGCCTCCAGCAACCGGATCAAAGCACAGGCCCGCAAGAACAAGATGTACTACCTGCAGGAAGAGGGGCTGCTGAAAGTGATCGACGGCACAACGAGTATGAACGAGATCCTCCGCGTCCTGCGTGATGGGACGAAGTAAGGGGGGCATGAGACGATGTGGCTGTCCGTGTTGCTGATACTCCTGTTCATTGCCGTGGCGATTTACCAGTCCATGCACGGGCTTTTCAGCGCCCTGTTGATGGCGGTGCTGACCATCTGCTGTGCCGCATTCGCGCTGGGGTACTACGAGTGGGTGGCGGGCCACTGGTTGGCGCCTCACTGGAAGCCTGATTATGCCCTGGGCATTTCGCTGGGGGTGCTATTCGGCGGCCCGCTACTGGTGCTGCGGCTGGTGATCGACCAGATCATCCGCCGGTCGAACCTGCTGCCGGCGGTGGTGGACCGGGTGGGCGGCGGCATCTGCGGGCTGGTGGTGGCCCTGGTGATCACGAGCATCGTGGGGTTGTGTATCCAGTTGCTGCCGTTCGACCGCGGTTTCCTGGGCTACGCCCGGGTGCCCCAGGTGCTGCCGGCGCGGGCGGACGACGGAACGGTGGCCGAGCCGCGGGCCCTCGATGCCCCGGACAAGGAAATCTGGCTGGGACTCGATCGCTTCGCGGTCGGGATGGTGGGGTTGCTCTCGGACGGAATTCTCAGCGGCGCGCGCAGCCTGCACCAGGAGCAACCGGACCCCGTGCAGGCGATCGGCTGGGTGGGCTCCACACGGGCTGAGGTGACGCGCTACGCCCCGCCCAATTCGATTTCGATTGTCAAGGTCAACGGGGCGGACACGGCCGTCGTGCCCCAGGTCTACCAGCTCACGCCGGGCAACCCGCGCGCCGGGGAGACCACCCGGCATGAAGCCATGTCGCCGCCGGGCGGCAGGGAGTTCCGCGTCGTCCGGCTGAAGCTGAAGGACAGCGCCCGCAGCAAAGTGAACAAGGACCACGTGTTCACGCTGCGTCAGATTCGTCTCGTCGGGCGCGATGTCTACGGTACTGCCATGCAGCTTCACGCCGTCGCCATTCAGGAGAATCTGGAAGAAGAAGGACGGGCTCCGGCGATCAACCGACACATCCGGGCGGTGTCGAAGTGGGGCAAGACCTGGCCGGTCACCGAGATACCCTACAACCCGCGCGAAGATCATCGTGATGAGATTGAGGTTGTCTTCGAGGTGCCGCTGGGGTTCCAGCCCTGGTACGTGGAGTACAAGCTGGGCGGCGCCCGGGCCCTGGTGTCCTTTGCCGCCGGCGATGCGGCTCCACAGGCTGGTGCCGGCGGAGGGGGGGGAGCGCCCCCGCTGAGTGGTTCCACCGCGGAGCGCGGCAGCGCCCCCGCGGGTGCCACCGTGCCTTCGGTGGGTCTGGGCGGCAACGTGCGGGCGGCCACCACGCGCAGCGGCGCCTCGTTCTTCGGCGACGGTCTGCCGCTGACCCTCACTGACTACACCGAACGCCAGAACGCGGAGATCAGTCGGGGGGTGCTTCAGGAAGGGAGCCTGGTAGCTGAAGTGAGCAAGCAGGGGGGCGGCCGGAAGGCGCCGGTCTCCCGACTCCAGGTGCCAGGTGAGCAGCGGCTGCTGCACTTGAATGTTGCCCGATTGCAGGCCCGCAGTACGTACGGCCGGGCCCGCCAGTTCGCCGTGGAGACCGTGCAGAACTACAAGGTCATCGACGACCGCGGCAATGAGTACCGTATCTGCGGCAAGTATGCCCAGGCGCAGGTCGGCGGCGTAGACCTCTTTGAAATCCAGTATTTCCCCAATCAGGCCGGGTCCCTCGGCGGGCTCGGTCAGTTCGACCGGATCAAAAACTCCGACCTGAAGGATGATTACGACCTGGTTTTCCTGTTTCTTGTCAACCCGGGGGTGACGATCGTGCGGTTTACCACCGGCGGTTCCGCCGACCGGGCGGATGATTTGGAAGGGGAGAACCTCGTCGCCCCCTCGTAGAGCCTCCCGGCACGCGGTCTTTCGGCCGCGGCTGACCCGCGCCGACCCCCAGCGCATACCCAACCACACGCTACCGCAGGAGCCGCGCCGGAGTCTCGGGTGCTCCCGTGCGCGCGGAAAGGTAGGCCGTCTCGATGACCGCCAGTGTCGGCAGGTGCGCCGCCGCGGCGGACTCCGTGGGCGTGATCCCGGCGCGCAGGGCCGCGCCGAAGGCGCCCAGCGCCGGAGCGATCGGCTTTGTCGTGTGTACCGGTACGGAGGTGCCGTGCCCGGGCTCCACGCTTTCGACCAGCAGGCCGCTGGGCGAGACGTCCAGAGAACCGGCGCTGCCCAGCAGGCGCAGCGACCAATGCGCGGTGCGCACTTCCGAGGCACGGCAGGCACTGAGCGCGGCCGTGGCGCCGCCCGGGAGGACCATACCCACCACGACGGCGTCCTCGGTGTCGTAGCTGCGCGGCATGCCGGGCGGTACCGCCAGGCTGCGTTGTGCCCAGAGCTGGGCGGGGACGCCCAGGGTGCCCACCAGCAGGTCGATCAGTTCATAGGCCCCGTGCAGCAGGACGCCGCCGCCGGCGCGGGCGGCATCGCCCGCCCAGCCTGCCAGCGGAGGGAGAGGCACGCGTATCTGCGCCGTCGCGTGGCACAGGTGGCCGACCCCCGCGCCCGGCTCGCGCAGCAGCGCGAAGGCAGGCTCCGCACTCCACGGTCGAGCCACGATGAGTGGACAACCCGCGGCAGCGAAGCCCGCAGTCAGCTTGGCCAACTCGGCGAACGTGCGGGCCGCGGGGGGCTTGAGAAAGACGGGCAGGCCGCGCTGGGCGGCAATCAGAAGCAGTTCAGGTGACGCCGGCGGCTCCAGCGCCACTACGAGTGCCTGCAAGGGCTCGCGGCTCTGCTCGACGATGAGGGAGCGCAGGTCTTCGTAGCCGCGCGCGCCCGTGCCCTGCACGACCCGGCGCAGCAACTCAACGTCCGGGTCGCCGATGGCCACCAGCTCGAACTGCTCGTCTGCCCGCAGCGCTTGCAGGTAGTCCGCGCCGGCGCCGCTCAGGCCGAGCAGGGCTGTTCGCAGTCGGTTCACGCTGGCTTGCCTCGTGTCCGCAACGTCTCGAAGTCTCACGTCGGCCGCGGGGGGCCGACGCTACCTGGGGCCGCGGCGGGTGACACCACCGCGCTCAGACAAACACCCTCTGATTGTAGATGATCCACTCCACCAGCAATATGACCAGCAGCACGATCAGCACGTAGGGCCAGGCCGGCTTACTCACCTGCAGCTCAGACGGCTGGGCGGTGACCTGGGTGCCGCCCAGCACCAGCGTATGGGCAGGGGCGATGTTGCTTTCCACGGGATCGAACAGGTTGACGGCGAACACGTTGTCGCCCGGCACGCCCGGGTCCGCCTGGTAGACGCCCACGGCGCGGGTGCGGGCGTAGTGCACGGTCTGATAGCCGGCAACGAGAACGGTGTCGTTCAATCCATCGGGGCGCTGAATGGTGACCGTCGTAACGCGCTCGGGGACGGGCAACGTGATCGGCTCGCCCGGAGCGATGGCGCGCCGCCCCGCGACCGCCAGGTTCGAGGCGAGGAACTCCAGGGCGTTCTGCATGAAAACGACGAAGTCCACCTGGGTGACCCAGAACGTGTTCATGGTGGGGTTGCCGGCCTCATCCGTCGCCAGCAGACGAAAGGAGGCGATGAGGTACTGGCTGGCGTCGCGGGTCAGGTAGGCCAGCACGGGAGAGGTCTGCCCCTCGATGAGCACGACGGCCTCGGGGGGAAGCCGCAGTTCCAGCCATTCGTAGATCGAGATGGCCTCGACGCCCACGTGGCGCAGGACGGGGTGGGTGTCGTCCCAGTTGAAGAGGACCTCATCGTCGATCCGGCGACCGGTGGCCAGGCCTTCCAGCTTGGGGACCGCGCCCCAGAAGAGGTAATTGCCCTGCGGGAGGCGCGCGGTCGAGTGCCCGTCGAGGATGACAACGTCGTAGGCACTGCGCAGCCCGTCGGTGAGGGACGCTCGCGGAGCGGCCTCATACTGCGCCGGCGTGAGGGTGTCGAAGGTGATAGGCAGCACTTCCAATGCCTTGGTCAGAAAGAGGTTGCCGTCCGTCACCAGCAAGACCCGCAGGTGACGCGGGGGGGGGACGATCGTCCAGGCCCGGTCGTCCACCTCCAGGGCGTCGTCGCTCCAGAGCTGCACCTCGACAACGCCGCTGCCCGCGAAGGTGTCCTGCACAGCGAAACCGCGCTGGCTCATGCCAGCGGCGGAGGCAACGGACGTGGGAGCGGCATCTCCTGCGGCGGTAGCCTCTTCCGTTGGTGGAGCAGCGTCCAGCTCCACGGGCACGACGGCCCGGTTCTGCCCGTCGATCCAGACGGAGGCCTCGCAACGCACGGGCTGCGGGCCGAAGTTGCGGATGACGAAGGCCACCTCGAGGGCGTCGGGCTGTTCGTAGTTGCGGCGGGCCTGCATGCTGACGATGCCGACGTTGTCGGCACGCTCGGCCACGTTGGTGAGGACCATGCGGGCGGCGTCGAACTTCTCGAGCTTGACGTCGCGGGCGTCCGTGATGCGGCCGTCGGTGAACATGTAGACGGTGGCGGGGGCGGCCGGCGATTCGGGGGGGATGTCGGAGCCCTCCTGTTCGCCGCCGATGATGATGTTCTGCGTGTACGCCTCGGCGAGGCTGAGGGCCTCGCCCAGCGTGGAGGTGCTCTGGGTCGGTTCGATCGAGTCGATCTTGCGCTTCAGGGCGGCCTTGTCGGTGTCGAAGGAGGACACCACGGTGGCCCGGTCGCAGAACGCGATGACCATCGCGCGGGCGCCGACGGCCATGCCGTCCACGCAGAGCTTCGCCTGCTCCTGGGCGCGCTCGAGGCGCGTCTTGCCGTCGACCTCGCGGACGCCCATCGAGGCGGACTGGTCCACCAGAATGACCACCGTATCCTCCGCCCGCTCCACCACTTGCAGCATGGGCTTGCCCAGCGCCAACGCCCCGGCAAGCAGCACCAGCAGTTGCAGCAACAGCAGCAGATTGCGACGCAGACGCTGGAACGGCGAGTTGACGCGCAGGTCCTCCACTGCGCGGCGCCACAGCAGCGTCGAAGGGACGAGCCGCTCCTGGCGCTTCAGCTTCAGGAAATAAAGGGCCACCAGCGGCGGAATCGTCAGCCCGGCCGCCAGCGCCAAGCCCTGCCAGGACAAGATCTCCATCGCTCGTCACTCCAACATGCGGGCTCCGCTTCCGCACGACCGCCGTCAGGGAGGAGCACGCCGCTGCCCCGTCTGCGTGCCCCTGCCTCTCCCTTGAAGGGAGCGGGGTTCCACCGCCGCGTGCCCACCTTGCGGCCCCAGCCAGCGGGCGGCGTTCATCAGTCCCCCAGGTCCACAGGACCTGGGCCACCCGTCCCCCAGGTCCACAGGACCTGGGCCACCCGTCCCCCAGGTCCACAGGAAGATTTCTCACGAAGCATCTATCCGACCCTCCTCCGGATGTTCCAGCGCGCGTGGTAGATGATCAACTTGGCACCCACCCACCGACGTACGCGCTCCAGCGTCCGGACCCACGGCGGCAGGGCGGTGAGTCCACCGCC
>JAKQDH010000057.1 GCA_029558835.1 Planctomycetota bacterium
GATGACCTCGGCTTGCTCGATGGCGCGTTGCGCGGCGTCCTGGACGGCAGCGACCACGAAATCAGTCATGGTGCGCCCCTGAAGTTCAGCGGCGCGCTTGAGCATCGAATGCAGATCGGTGCTGATCCGGGCTTCGAGGCGGGCGGTAGAAGTGGCTGCGGGCATAGTCTTGTCCTCCTGTTGCAATTATACGGCAGATTGCCGTACAGGGCCACGCCACTACCATACGATTTTTCCGTTTCGTGAACTGGCCCCTTCTACGTCACCCAAGGCGTGCTCGCGAGCCTCACCCACAACCTGACCGGCACCGCGCGGGACCAGACCACGACCTACACCCGCAACCCCGTGCAGGAAATCGTGAGCCAGAGCTGGACCAACGACCTGTACCAATGGACGGGCTACGCCAACGGCACCCAGAGCTACACCGCCAACGGCCTGAACCAATACACCACCGCAGCCGGTGCCACGCTTACCCACGACGCCAAGGGCAACCTCACCGGCGACGGGGTGTGGACCTACGCCTTCGACGCGGACAACAAGCTCAAGAGCGCGACCAAGACGGGCTACGCCGCCACGCTCGCCTACGACGCCGAAGGCCGGCTGCGCCGCACCACGCTGGCCGGCGCGATCACCGATCTCGCCTACGACGGCGTCGATCTGGTGGCCGAGTACGACGGCGCGGGCACGCTCCTGCGCCGCTACGTGCACGGCCCCGGCGTGGATGAACCGCTGGTGTGGTACGAAGGCAGCACGACGACCAACAAGAGCTGGCTCTACGCCGATCACCTGGGCAGCATCATCGGCACGGCCAACAGCGCGGGCACCAGCACCGCGATCCACAGCTACGGCCCCTTCGGCGAGCCGAACGTCACCACCGGCGTGCGCTTCCGCTACACCGGGCAGCAGTACCTGGGTGGGTTGAACCTGTACTACTACAAGGCGCGGTTCTACTCGCCGGCACTGGGGCGCTTCCTGCAGACGGACCCGATCGGCACGGCCGATGATCTGAACCTGTATGCGTATGTGGGGAACAACCCGGTCAACTTCAGTGATCCGAGCGGGTTGGCGGCGGAGCATCTGAAGCTCTTTGCAGGCAAGGTCGGCGGGAGCATCGATAACTGGTGGGACCGCTCGGTCGCAGGCTTCCAGAGCGCGGCGTTAGGCGATACGTGTGGGATGCGGCCGGGTGTCTGACCAGCACCGCGGCCGGTGGCAA
>JAKQDH010000084.1 GCA_029558835.1 Planctomycetota bacterium
CCGCGCTGTCAACGTCGACGAAGTGCCCGTCTTCCGAACTGCCGGCGGTCTCCGCCCTGCTCTACGCCGCCGGCTGACAATTGACGGCACCGCGTTCGCCAGCCACACTGTCGCAGGTCATCCAAATGGCCAAACACCAGCCCCAGGTCCTGAGGACCTGGGCCACCCGCCCGGCGGTACGCTTGGCAGGGTCGAGAAGCCGGTGTCCGACACCAATGCCATCAAGTGGCTGCAAGCGCATCAAGTGGACTTCGAGACGCTGCGCTATGAGTTCACGGAGATCGGCGCGGAGCACGCGGCCGAGGCGATCCACGAACCGCTCGAATCCGTCTGCAAGACGCTGATCGTACGCAGCACCGGCAAGAACTACTGGATTGCCATCGTCCCCGGCGACCAGCGTTTCGACGCCAAACGCATGGCCCGCGCCCTCGGCGAGCACGAGGTCGATCTGGCCCCCCGCGAGGAAGCCGAGAAGGTAACCGGCTATCAGGTCGGCGGCATCTCCCCCTTCGCCCAGCGCCGCAAGCTGCCCGTCCTCATCGAGGAATCCCTGCTGGCCCTCGACCACATCGTCGTCAACGCCGGCAAGCGCGGCCTCCTGGTCAAGCTCCGCACCCCCGACTTGGTGCGCCTCCTCGACGCCCAACCCGCAGACATCTGTCACGGCTGAGCAGCACCATGTCGCCGGCAAACCGGGCGACAATGCAGAGTGGCATGGCCAGGCGCAGCGCCGCCATGCCTTCCCGCCCGCCCTCCGCTGCGGTGTGCAACCACCTGCCGGCAGGCCGCCGCCTTCGACCCAGGCTTGCCACCCGCCCAGTCTCGCATCCATGCGGTCCCGCTCAGCGCACGTGGTCGGCGACGTCCGCCCCGCAAGCCCCCTCTTGCCTCCTGCCCCGTGCCTCTCGCCTTCCTCTACCCCGGCCTCATGTTCTCGGCCAGGATGGATTCGAGTTCCCCGCGGTGGGCGGCCGGGTCTTCTGCACAGTCGAGGATACGCCCCACCGGCAGCTTGCTGAGCCGTTCCTGCATGATCTTGAGCACGGTGGTGTTGATCTCGACGGCCTTGCGCACGGGCATGCGCTCCGGGTTGATGTCGATGCCGAAGTGCTCCTGATAGCCCATCACCCACAACGCGAACATCAGGGCTTCCGCCTGCTGCCACTCGACGACGCCGATGTTGAGGTCCTGATCGTAGTTGCCCAGCGGTTGCGAGTTCCAGTGCGTGTGGGCCAGCCGGCGCTGGAGCCCCACCAGGCTGTAGGCGGCCGCCGCGTCCTCAAAGCCCATGCGCACGTGCCCCACCTCCGGATTCAAGCCCACCAGCGCGTGCCCCTCTTTCAGCAGGCGGACATTGGTCGAGTTGGTCAGCTTCGCCTCGATGCGCTGGGCGGCCAGTATCCCCTCGGCCGTCGTGCGATAGATGTTGTTCGGCGCCGGTTCGTACGGCTTGGGCTCCAGCGCCACGCGCACGCCGGGCACCTCGTCCAGCGCCTCGGCCATCGCTCCCTCGAAACGATCCCACATCCACGGGAAGATCGTGCCCAGCGAATACGTGTAGCCGTCGATGCCCGGCCAGGAAATGGCGAAGTCCGCGCCCGCGTCGCGCACGAGCTTCAGGCCGTTAACGGCGACCTGAATCGCTTTCTCCTGCACGCGCCGGTAGGGGCTCGACAGGCTGCCGAACTCGAAGTCGCGTTCGAAGAAGTGCGAGAACCCGACCGCGACCAGCCGGATGCCCGCCTGCTGCTGGAGCTTCTGGTACAGGTGCACGTTCTCTTCGTTCACCTCGACCGGGTAATGGGCCTCGATCCCGGTTACGCCCAGCGGCGCCAGCTCGGCCGCCATCTCCAGCCGCTCCGCGACGCTTGCCTCCGGCACGTACCGATCGTGGAACCGCCCGCCGCCCGGCGTGAAGTACCAGATGCCGACGGAGCACTTCAGCTCCAGCCGGAACTGCCGCAGGTGCGCCTGCAGCTCATCGCGTCCCCGCCGCTGTGCCTGATACCGAAGGTCACGAAGTTGATAAGTCATTGGGAATTCTCTCGCCACGACAAACCTGCGCCCTAAACGTTCTCTACCAAGCCGAGGCGCTCCAGGTAACCCGCAGCCTCCTTGATCTGGTCATTTGTGACACTCCACCCGAAGCGCTTTGCGAGAAGAGTCAAGTCTTCGATGGACGCACGTCCCTTCTTCTCTCCCAGCATGAAGAACGCCTTGGCCGCCACGGACAGCTTCATGTAGTCCAAATCGCCACCGTGCTTCAGCATCTGTGCCGCCTGCTGGATTCGCTCCCACGCCTCGCGGTGGCGTTTGGCCTTCTGTTGGGCGACCTTCCTTCCGTCATCATTCAGGCGGTAATCATAACGGTACACCTCGAAACCGGACTGGTCCACGGTTCCCATGCCCGTCACATTCTGATCCACGAACCTCAGAGCACGCAGCCGCCCGATTCCACCTGCGACGTCATCGGAATAAGGACCGTAGAAGTGGGGTCGATAGCCGAGCTCATCGATCATACCCGTCAGGACGCCCAGGAAATATACGGTTTTCTGCAGCTTCGTCTTGCCTTTGATGTCGCTGCCCATCGCCAGCAGCGCGAGGTGAACAAAGTCATATGTATCCATCACAACGTCTCCCCCTTTACGCCGGTGCACGCTGCGCGGATCAGCTCCTCCATCGGCCGGCGCAGGGTTTCCAGCAAGCGGTCACGCGCCGTGTGCGTTTCCCATTCCACTGGCGCATACATTTCAACGAACTGATCGTCGTACTCCTCATTGATCGAAGCGAATAAGGTCGACTCCTGTTCGAACGGGCGTGGTTGCGGAGCGGTCGCCACCAGAATGCCCGCCTCGTCGTTCCTCGAGGTAGTGCGAACCGACTTGATATCGAACACGTGAACGATCACAAACCGCTTGTCCACCTGTTGGCGTGTCACCTTCGCGAGCAGGCGAGCCGCCTCCGTTTCGATCTCCGATCTGCGGGCGCTATGCTCGGGTTTCGGGAGATTCCCGAGGACTTCACGTAACGCGGAGTCCTCCTCTCGTCCGATGCGCGCCAAGAAGACGCGTTTCAGCAGCCGGCGATCCAGGAGGCGCCCCATCAACTGAGCACAGGCGGTGTGGGCAAGCTCAGCGCTGGTGCAGGCCAGAAGAAGCCGCTCGTCATCCCACTGCTTGTAGTTCTCGAAGAACTCGTCCGAACCGTCAAAGAAGTACAGGCATCTGAGTTGTTCGATCTGATCGACCTCGATCCCCAAGGTGAGGGCCCGAACGATCATCTGGTCGGTAATCAGGCGGACCCGGTGCCGGTACACCATCGTTGTCAGGTAGTACTTGGCAAGCACGTACTGCTCCGTCGCGTGCACGCCATCGGGGCGGATCATGAGCTGTTGGTGATCCTCCGCCCCATAAAGCACCAGCGAGCGGTGCAACTGGTGAATATCGAAGAGGCCGTAGGCTACGCCACAGAAACGGCTGTCTCGTAACAGGTAATCCTGCTTGTCGGCATCGAGCGGGCCCGAGACAATGTTCTTCAACGCCGGTTGCCCGAACTCCGCGAGGAGCAAGTGGGCAATCTCCTCGCCCCGCGCGGGTCCGGCGCGCATCGCCAGTGCGGGGTCGGTGCGGATGAAGTGGGCCGTGATCAGTTCGTGTATTTTCTCCTTCTTCTGCTCGGCGGGCAATCGGGAGCGATCTGCGTGGCGCTCCAGAAGTGGCTCTGAAACATGGCTGAAAGGACCGTGGCCGAGATCGTGCAGAAGGGCCGCGAGTCTCACCAGACGGACCTCGTCAGAGTCAAGCCCAAGTTCCTCCGCCAGCATGCCCGCGACGTGGCAAACACCGAGGCTGTGGTCAAAGCGCGTATGGACCGCGCCTGGGTAGACCAGAGACGCCATTGCGAGCTGGCGAATCCGCCGCAGGCGCTGGAAAATAGGCGTATCGATCAGCTTCACCTCGTCGGCATGAAGCTGGATGAAACCGTGAACCGGATCCCTGAGGCGGAACGGTCTGCCCATGTCGCCACGCCCACCCCTCGCCCAAACTCGCCCTACCCTAATATAACCCAAACATTCCGAGAAGCAAGTGCCTGGTTTCCGTTTGCCGGCCTCCGTCGCGGGCGCCGGTGGCCTGTCATTACCCGTAAGCCCAAGCAGCCTAGCCTGCCCCATCGTCCCTAGTCAACCCCCGTGGGATGGGATGCGGAAACCACGTGATGTCGTGGTGAACGACAACGCGCTCGTGACCGCTACCGCAGCACCGGGAAGCGCAGTTGGAAGTCGCGCAGGTAGCCGCGTTCCTGGAAGTAGGTCAGCAGCTCCGCGACGGACTGGAAGAGGCGGGTGGCCGTCTGGGTGACGAAGGGGGACGGTTCCAGCTTCGGGCGCCAGATGATGTAGACTTCCTTGGTGTTTTCGTGGGCGTGCTGAAGTTCACGCTCGACGCCGGAAGAGAGCACGGGTCGGCCCGTTGGCAGCGCGGGGATGTAGCTGACGATTATGTCCGACTGGTCGATCATTTTGAAGTCGCGGGCGTAAATCTGGGCGTCGATGTCGCGGGCGACCTCGGTGATCTCGCGGACGGGCAGGCGAATCGGCCGGCCGTTCGCCACGATCGCGACGTGATCCTCGCCCCGCTTGGCGGCCTCGCCCGCCTCGAACAGCAGCCGCTTCTCGTCCATGTCGGCCGGGTCGAACGTGATGAAATGCTCGGCCAGCGTGTCGCGGAACGCCTCGATCTCCGCCAGCACGTCCGGCAGGTCGAGCACGTGGGTGATGGGGAACGAGGGGTACACGCGCTTGCGCTGCGGCTCGAACATGAGCCGGTACACCGACTCGGCCGTGATCCGCTCGTTCGCCCGCGAAACGATGTACACCTGCCCGTGCCCGGAAACCGCCTCCCCCATCGCCTCGGTGACCACCACCTCCTCCTCCCGCCACACCAGGATGTCCTTGAGGGTGTGCGGGACGTCATGCTCGCGCTGCAGCCGTTCATGCACCGCGTCGACGTTGTCCACCAGCACCACGTACAGGTCGGGATCGAGCGCGGCGATCTGATGATGGTCGTACCCGTGAAAGAGACCGTGCTTCCAGCGGAACGTCGCGTGCGTATTGATGAGCAGGTTGACGCCGGTCCTGGCCAGTGCCAGCACGTCCTTGAACACGCTGCGCCGCAACGTATTCAACCGGTTGCGTGGCAGATCGAGGATGCGCCCGGGCACCACGTCCGGCGCTTCGGCGTACATGTGCTCACCGACGTTGACCAGCGTCACCTCGTGCCCATGCCCCCGCGCGAGGTGAACGACGTGGTCGAGAAACGGCTTCTTATCCAGGCCGACCTGCCCGGTGACGATCGCGCGGACCCCTCCCTGTTTCGGACGGTGCCAATTATCGGTCAGGGAAGGCTGAGGAAGATCGGTGGAACTCATGGAATTCGTGGGTCGCGGAATCCTCCGGCAAGGGCGCCGCACTCGCCGGGCCGGCCGTGGGAACGAACTCGAAGGTCGGTCGCCGGTCAGTGCCCCTGCGCCAGCCTGGCCGGGTCGCCCAGCTCGAGCACCCAGTACATGCCATACTCCCCGCCCGCGCGGACTGCGATCCCCACCTCTTTCCAGGCGGGGTCCAGGAGGATATCCCGGTGCTCGGGGCTATCCATCCAGGCCTTCACGACCTCGGCCGGCGTGCGATGACCCGCGGCCAGGTTCTCCCCCACGCGGAAGTAGGCATACCCGCTGCGAACCGCTCGCTCACCGCAGCCGTAGCCGGACTCCGGGTCGATATGCGCCAGGAAACTGCCGGAGATCATCCGGCAGGCATGTCCGGCCGCGATCTCGGCCAGGACCGGGCTCGCCACCACCGGTGCCAACCCTGACACATCCGACGCCCGCTCCAGGTTGATCAGTTGCAGCACTTGGTCCGCAAGGCGGTCGGCCCCATCCGGGACGCTGCACGCCACCTCGGCCGCCAACCGGGCCACCGAACCATCCGGCTTTTCGTCGGGAGCGCCCAAGGGCTCATAACAGCCGCCCGCCAGAAACGGCACGGTCGCCACTGCCAAAACCACATTGAGGCGAGTCAACCGCATGATCCCGCGCTCCGCACGTACCGCCTTTGGACGTTTGCTCGTCCCGGACGTTACTGCATTCTACTTACGCACGGCTGTCGAAGCAAGCAGCACCCCAGACAATTCGGGCAACACTGTACTTTCTACGTGGACGCTGCCACGTGGTGGACGAGCAGTATCGTGATATCGTCCGGCGGCGTTCCATTCCTCAAATACGGTTCGAGGTCCGCCAACAGCTCCGCCAGTGCCCCGGCCGCGGGCTGACCGAAGCCGTCACAAAGCGCCTCAACGAAGCGCTTCTCGCCGAGCGGCTCGCCGCCCGCTCCCCGCACCGTAGCACAACCCTTGGTGAACAACGCCAGCGTCTCGCCGGGCTTCAGGCGGTCCGTGGCGCCGGCATACTCATGCCCCTTGTTCTTGCCCACCACGGGTATATCCGGCCGGACCAGGAACCGAGGCCGACCGCGGTCGTCCAGGATGAGGACCCCCACCCTGCCCGCCGTCGCATACTCCACCGCCCCGGTCTTGGGGTTAAGCAGGAACAGCGCGATGTGCAGGGCCACGGGGTCCTGTTCGTCGTACAACAGGTAGTTGAGGGCCCGCAGTTGAATGTGGGGCGGGTCAGCGTGCATGCAGGCGAGGCGATATGCCGCCCGCGTCTCCGCCATCGCCTGGGCCGCCCGGAGCGGCGCCGCCTCCACCCTCGCCACGAACACCGCTGCCAGCCCGTTGGGAAGCCGCATGATGTCGCAGAAGTCGCCCGCCCGCTCCACGCCGGGTCGCGCGAAGGCCGCGATCTGCAAGGCCGTCCACTGCGGGACGTTCTGCGGATCCAGACGCGATTGGATCTCGCGGAGCAGGACCATGTGCCCGGCCGCCGATTGCGCCTGGCTGGTTGCCTGGTGGTCCAAGATCGCCTCGACCTGCGAACCGACAAAGGCGGCCACGGCCGTGGCGAAATCAAGGTCCGCCTGGTTGAAGACTTTGCGGTGCTTGCGGGTGTCGGCCACGATGAGGCCCAGCGCGCCCTTGCTGCTCAGGAGTGGCACGGCCAGCATCGACTGGGTGTCCTTCTGTCCTGTGCGTGGGATGGCGATGAACTGGTGGCGGGTCAGGCAGCGGTACTGGAAGGCGTCCCAGAGGAAGGGCTCGCCGCTGTAGGGCCCCTTGTCGTTGCGGGCGGCCATCTGCTCGAGCTCACCGGTCAGGCTCCGGCGCACGGCCACCCAGACGGTCCGGGCGCTCAGCTCGGGCAGCAGCAGGTCCAGCGTGCACTCCAGAACCTGCGCGAGATCGGTGGTCGCGCGGAGGCGGGCGTCGAAGGCCACCAAGGCCGACCGGCGGGCCGGATTGAGCGTGATCTCCACCTCCGCCCGGCGAACCTCGCTGCGCGGCGGCAGCGGGAAGTCACGGATGCGGGCCAGTTCCTCCAGGTTGCGGGCCTCGGGAAGCTCCAGTTCAACCGGAACGTCGGCGCTGAACTTCAGCGTGAACGGCCCGATCTGAAGGACCATCTCGTCTTCCAACTCGACCTGGCCCTGCACCGGCTCGCCGTTCAGGAGCGTCTGCGCCTGCGGATCCATCGGGCGGAAGACCCAGCGGTCCTCCCCCAGCGGCAGGATCAGACCGTGAAAGGTGGCGATCTTCTCATCCGCAAGCTGGAGCATGTTGCCGGAGTCGGCGCCGATGGTGACGGCCGTGTGGCTGAACTCCAGCTCCCGCACGACCGGTTCCTGGTCGGTCAACGTCCGGGTATCGGTGATCTCCAGTCGCATCAGTTGGACACCTTCCGGCCCACCGTCTCGCCGTGCGTGGCCCCAAGCCGTGTCGCCCGCGACGAGCCCTGTAGCGTCGGCCCCCCTAGCCGACCTTGGACCGCCGTAGCGCTAGCGCCTGCTACGTCGCCCGCAGGGGGCCGACGCTACGTTCCTTGCGGCCGCCGGCGGCCGCGGGTTTAATCCCCGGCGAAGTATAGCGTGCCACCGGCAAACCGACCAACTTGACAGGACGGTGACTGACATGACGCCCCGCCGCCTGACGCTGGGTCACAGCCCGGACGCCGATGACGCCTTCATGTTTTTCGGGCTCGCGGCCGGGCGGGTCGAGACACGCGGGTGGACCTTCGAGCACGTCCTCCAGGATATTCAGACCCTCAACGACCGGGCCGTCCGGGGCGAGCTGGACATCACCGCCATCAGCATCCACGCCTACCCCTATGTCGCCCGGCACTACGCCTTGACGAACTGCGGCGCGAGCGTCGGCGACGGGTACGGGCCGCTCATCGTCGCCCGCGAAGCGATGGCGCCGGAGGCGTTGCGGGGGCGGCGGATCGCCGTGCCCGGCAAGACTACGACCGCCTACCTGGCCCTGTCGCTGCGCCTGGGTCCCGGCGCGTTTGAGCCCGAGGTTGTTCCGTTCGATCAGATTCTCTCCCACGTGGCGGAAGGGAAGGCCGACGCCGGGCTCATCATCCACGAGGGGCAACTCACCTACAGCGCCCACCGCCTCCACGCCGTGCTCGATCTGGGCGTCTGGTGGAAGGAACTGACCGGTCTGCCGCTGCCGCTGGGCGGCAACTGTATCCGCCGCGACCTCGGCCCGGCCGCCATGCTCGAAGTGGCCGGCATTCTGAAGGCGGGCATCGAATACAGCCTGGCCCATCGCGTCGAGGCGCTGGCCCACGCCCTGCAATACGCCCGCGGCCTGGCGCCGGACTGCGCGGATCGCTTCGTGGGCATGTACGTGAACGACTGGACGCTGGATTGGGGCGACGCGGGCCGCCGAGCCGTGCGCGAGCTGCTCCGCCGCGGCCACGAAGCCGGCATCGTGCCGGCGATTCCATCTGTTGATTTCGTGGGCTGAGGCACACACGGCCGTGAGGCCACGCGTGCCCGCGGGGTATGCCGCAAGCCCGCCGAGCCCGCGCGGCAGCGCGGGGACCACCGGCGGTGTGTGCCCGGGGGCGGAGCCGGTTGCCACGGGTCCGTTTCGCGCGGACGCTGGTGCGGGGGGGCATGTCTGCGGGGCATCGTTACGGACGAAACCCCGGCAGTCGGGGTCAGGAACGACATGAGCCATTGGCTTAACGAACTGCGCTATGATCCGATCGCACCGTTAATGTGCTCCGGTGCGGAGGCGCTGGTGTATCACGTGCGGCGTGATCTGCTCGCGGAGCAGGTGGAGCCCATCCAAACGGTGTGGGACCTGCCGGAGGGCAGGAAAATCCTCCGACGACAACAAGAAGATGGCTCCTTCAAGCTTTCCGGCAAGCGTCCGGACCGCTACCCGCCTTACCACTACGCCCTGGCCGAGACCTGGAAGCAGTTCCGGTATCTCGTCGAGCAGTTCGGATTCACGAAGGGGCATTTAGCCGCTCAGCGCGCCGCGGAGTTCCTCCTCTCGTGCCAAGCCGAGGCGGGTGACATCCGGGGAATGCTGGCGAATCAGTATGCGACCTACTATACCGGTGCCATCCTGGGGCTGCTCATCAAGGCGGGCTACGGCGACGATCCGCGGATCGAAAAAGGCATGCAGTGGCTCCTCTCGATGCGCCAAGCGGACGGCGGATGGACCATAGCGATGCTGACGCACAGGCTGAGCCGGGAGGAAACGTACCGTCTGTCCAGTGAGTACGCCGTACCGCTCGAGCCCGACCGAAGCCAGCCGTTTTCCCACACGTGCACGGGAATGGTGTTGCGGGCGTTCGCGGTGCATCCGCGGCACCGTCGCTCGGTGGCGGCCAGGAGAGCCGCAAACCTGCTCAAGGGCCGCTTCTTCCAGCCCGACAGCTACTCTTCGTACAAGGACGCCGACTATTGGGTGAAGTTCCAGTATCCCTTCTGGTGGAACCATCTCGTCGCGGCGCTGGACTCACTGTCGCTCATCGGCGTGCCGCGAGATGACCCGGATATCCAACGCGGCCTGGACTGGTTGATCGAGAACCAGGAGAAGAGCGGGCTGTGGAGGTTGTCCTATGCGAAGAAGACGGGGGCGCAGCCGGCAAAAGCCAATGAGATGCGTCTCTGGATCACCCTGGCGATCTGTCGCATTCTGAAAAGATACTTTGGCTGACGATGTGCGTACCGCCGGACTGAGAAGGATGGCCGGGGGTTTTCGTCCGGCTCTCCGTGATTACCGACAGCAGCTTCACGTTGACTCCATCCGGAGAGGCAACGCCAGCGCGTCAGCGGAATCGGGCAGGCCCGCGCGCGGCGTCGCCGACCTTCCGAGCCCGAGCGGAAGCGAGGGGCACTTCCGAGCGGAAACGACCGGGTGCTCACGAGCGGAAGTGAAGAAGCCCTCACGTCAGCAAGATGGGTCATCCGAATGGTTGGTGTGCAGCTTGCCCCTACGGCCGCGTCCTGCGATACTTGCGTGACTATGTCGGGCGCGCGCTACCGTTTGGCACGGGCGCCGGCAACGAGCAGTCCGTCGCCAGCAACAGGGACTCGGTGTTCTTAAGGGAAGCCTGCTCTTCGCACCAGGACTGGGTCTCTCGTCGCATGGGTGTTCGCCGGCAGGAGGCAGAACCCTTCAGGACACGCAGGCTCCATTGGTGGTTTACGCAAGATCTGGCACCTCGATGAAGCAGCGCCCGCTCGCCGCAGAGTGCAAGGACCGGCGTCGTAGCGCCGGTGGCTCCGCTGGAGAAGTGTGACATGTCACCAGAGCACGAAGTCAACGACCCCACGATTGTCGTGGGCTGCAAGCTGCTCCGGGAAGACGGCGGGTCGCTCGTCGCGGCGGAGGAGCACGTGGTCTATCGGGTCGGCGAGTGGATCGAGGTGCCGGGAAGCGGCGTCTGCATTGCCGTGACCGGGGGGCTGTTTGCTGGTGGAGTGGCCCCGGTTTTCGCGGTGTTTGAGTGTTGCGAGCCCACTGGAGCGGTGCCTCCCTGCGGGGCGATGTATTTCCGGCGTGTCCGGCGTCTGGCCGAGATACCATGGGGTCGTCTTGCGCCCGAGCTGCGTTCCTGGGCTCGGTTCTTCTCCGCGGATCAGTTTGGGAGCCTGACACGCCAGGAGCGCGCCGACTGCCTGGGGGCAGTTCCGGGAGCTGCGCTGAGATTGCGGCACGTCTTCGAGGCGCTCACACCCCTGGAGCGCAGCGTGTGCGTGCGGGAGGCGCCCGGGGATGCGCTCACATGCCGCCACGTCTTCGACACGCTGACGTCACGGGAGCGCGCCGAGTGTGTGCGCGAGGATCCGTGGGCCGCGCTGGGATGCCGGTACGTGTTCGAGACGCTGACGTCCCAGGAGCGTGCCGAGTGCATGCGCAGCACGCCGGCAGCCGCGCTGACGCACCGCCATGTGTTCGACACGCTGACGCCGCACGAACGCGCCATGTGCGTGCGCGAGGAGCCGGCGTCTGCGTTGGCATGCCGCCACGTGTTCGAAGCGCTGACGCCGCGGCAGCGTGCCGAGTGCGTGCGCGGGGAGCCGTGGGTTGCCCTGGAGTACCGCCACGTGTTCGACACGCTGACGCCACAGGAACGCGCTGAGTGCGTGAAGGAAGCGCCGGCGAGTGCGCTAGTATCGCGCCACGTGTTTGACACGCTGACACCGCAGCAACGCGCCGAATGCGTGCGGCAGGTGCCCGGGAATGCACTGGGATCCCGCCACGTGTTCGACACGCTGACACCCCAGCAGCGCAGCGTGTGCATACACGACGCACCGCATTCGGCGCTGGTATCCAGCCATGTGTTCGAGACGCTGACCCCGCTGGAGCGCACCGAGTGCGTGCGCAAGGCGCCGTGGTCCGCGCTGGTGTCCTGCCATGTTTTCGACACCCTGACGCCGCAAGAACGCGCCGAGTGCGTGCGGAAGGTGCCGCAGGAGGCACTGGCGCATCGCTATG
The DNA here is from genome assembly GCA_029558835.1 of Planctomycetota bacterium. Taxonomy (GTDB): domain Bacteria; phylum Planctomycetota; class Phycisphaerae; order UBA1845; family UBA1845; genus JAKQDH01. The sequence continues at coordinate 11,919 of JAKQDH010000084.1, forward strand.
TGTTCGACAAGCTGACGCTCCAGGAGCGCGGCGAATGCGTGCGCGGTGCACCACAGGAAGCACTCGCAAACGCTTACGTGTTCAACACGCTGACGCCACAGGAACGCGCTGAATGCGTGCGGGCGTCGCCAGAAGAGGCGCTCGCGTCCCGCCATGTGTTCGACACGCTCACACCGCAGGAGCGCACCAGGTGTGTGCGCAGGGAGCCTCGGATTGCGCTGGCATGCCATTACGTGTTCGAAACATTGACACCCAAGGAGCGCGTCAAGTGCGTGCGGAAGGAGCCGCAGGCGGCGCTGGCGTCCCGCCACGTGTTCAACACGCTGACGCTGCAGGAGCGCGCCGAGTGCGTACGAAAGGAACCGGATTGGGCGCTGGTATACCGCCACGTGGCCAATACGCTGACACCGTGGCAACGCAGGATGTGCGCGTGGCGCGTCCGGTGGCCCCGCTGGTCCCGGGCAGCAGACCTCATCCCTTCGGCGGTGCGAGCGATTCAGCGGCGTCTCTTTCGGCGGACGAGTTGACCGCAGCGGCGCGGTGTCTCAGAGCCTCCCCAGCACATAGATCACCCACGGTGCGATGGTCGTCTCGTTGACCCACTCGTAGGGTTCATCCGCGCGGCCCAGCGGCCTGTGGACTTCGACCACCCGCAAGCCCGAACTGTCGTACACTTCGCGGTAATCCTGGTCCGGCCAGAGGATGTCGGTGGCCGGGCGGTGGTCGTCGAGGGCGGTGTTGATGATCAGCACCTCGTCGCCGCACTTCGCCTGGCGGTTTTCGGGGAAGTCCTTGGTGCTGAACGAGGCCCATTCGTAATAGTACATCTCCGGCGCGGAGATCAGGTTGACCATCCTGCCCGTCGGCTTCAGCAGCCGGGCGAACTCCGTGAACAGCCGGACCTTTGCCGCTCGCGTCGGAATGTTGTCGAACGTGAACGCCGAGAACACCAGATCGAAGCTGCCGTCCGCGAACCGGCTCAGGTCGCCATGCTCGATCAGGCGATAGTCACCGGCCGGATCGATCGTCCGCGCCCGGCGCACCATCTCCTCCGCGATGTCGGCGCCGACGGCCTCGAAGCCCAGGTTGCGCAGAAACCGCGTCGAGCGCCCGGCGCCGCAACCGAAATCCAGCGCTTGCCGTCCCGTCGCGTGTTTCGCAAAGAGGCCCGGCAAATCCCGGAAGGCCAGGTAGTACGTCCCGGGAAACTCCAGCTTCGCATACGCAACCGCATAGGCGTCGTCTTCGTAGGAATTGCGAAAAGCCATGACCCCAACCCCGCAGGCGGTCGCCGGGTGCCATGCTCTCGCGCAGCGTGAGCATGCAATCGTCCACCACTTGCCGCACTCGACGCAGCCCCTTCTTCACCTGCTGGCAAGGCGGATGCCGCGTTAACGAGGCCCTCGCCGGCCGGTCTCAACATCATCCAGCATCATGTCCGCGCCGGTGCACGGAGCGTCCACGCGCCGCCGGGGCCGCGTTCAAGCAGCAGGCGGCCGGAGAGACGCCCGCCGTGCAGGCTGACAACGTACCGCTCCGGGCCGGCTTCGTGGAAGACGCACTCGCCGGCATCGACGCGGCGGACGCGGCCGGGTGCCTGACGGAGGGGGCCTTCGTAGGTCAGGAGCCTCTTGGGGTGGTCGGCGATGCGCTGCACGGCGATCGGCCCGGCCGGTACCCCGGGGGCAGCGGCCGCCTCGCCGGCCGCACCGGGCGCGTGGCCGGGGGTGGGCGGGGCGGCAGGCGTGGTGTCGACGACGGTGGGTACAGCGGAAGCGTCGGGGCTCGCGACCGGCGCCGCGCCGGGCCGGGCGGTGGCGGCCGTCGGGTCCCGCTCCAGCCGCCAGGTCAGCAGCACCTCGCCCTGCTCCAGCATCAGGTCCCAGTGCTCGTCAGCGGCGCTGACGTGGTGTAGAATGACGTATCGTTGGGCCATGTGGCCATCGCTGCCGGCCGGCCCGCAGGCGCGGTACGGGCGGGCGGCGTTCCCAAGTGAATCCAGGCGTGAAAGGGTCCACCCATGTGTAACCCATCGCATCCCGCCGGCATAAGCCGCTGGCCCATGATACTGCTGACGCCGCTGGTCGTCCTGTCGCTCACCGGCTGCGGTCCCACCTACGCTGAGCTGCGCGTGCAAGGTCAGGAGGCCATGCTGCGCGGCGAATACGGCACGGCCCGGCGGCTGTTCCTGCAAGCGGAGGACCGCTGGACCCGCCAGGTTGAGAACCTGCACGACTTGGGCGCGTGCAGCGTCTTGCTCGCCCGCGAGGACTTCGTGGAGATGAACCGGGCGGCCGCCATGCGCGAGGTGGACGCGGCCATCGCGTACTACAGCCGGGCGATCGAGCGGCAGCCGGCCAACAAGGCCTGTCTGGAGGGCAAACGCGTTGCGCTCCAGCTCAAGGGCCAGTTCGACGAGGCCCTCAAGCACGAGATGTGGGTGGCCAAGTTCGTGGGTCCCTCGGCCGAGCAGTTCGTGTATCTCGCCCGCGAGCTGGAACGCCGGGGTGACATAGACGGGGCGTACCTGCGTTACCGCCAGGCCGTCGCCATGGAGCCCGATGACCCAGGTGCACATGCCGCGTTCGCCAAGTTTCTCCTCGAACATGGCAACGAGTCAGCAGCACTGCAGCATTTACAGACCGCATACAAGCTTGACCCTGGTAATGCGTGGGTCAGAGACGAATTGACGACTCGCGGGGCGTTGGCGTCGCCCTAGCAACTCGCGCCGCGCTGCCCCAGCAGGGGACCGGTCGGGCAGCGGGCGGGCCCGTTGAAGAAGTCCGGGGCCAGGCAGCCAGCCGCGGAGGCCGTTGCGTCCAGCGGCTCCCCCGTCGGCCGCGGGGGGCCGACGCTGCTTGTCCAGGGGTGTGGGCGGGGTGGGTTGCGGATGGCGGGCCGCGTGGTATACTTACCTGTCTGTATCGGCGGGTCCGACGGCCCGCCCGGCGAGGTAGCGCGATCATGAAGAAGGGCATTCATCCCGAGTACGTGGCCTGTACGGTACGCTGTGGTTGCGGTCACACGTTCGAGACGCGCAGCACGGTGCCGGAGGTGAAGGTGGAGATCTGCTCCGCGTGTCACCCGTTCTTCACCGGGTCGGCGAAGATCATCGACACGATGGGGCGCGTGGACCGCTTCACCAAGAAGTTCGGCGGCGACTACTTCTCGCACAAGCCCAAGGAGCACACGCGCAAGAAGCGGGTTTAGCGGCATCACGGAACAACGACAAACCACGCGTTAAGGCCCGGCGGCCGGCGCGTGGTTTTTGTATGGGCTTGACCCGAGCGTTGCCGTCGGCCCCGAAGAGGCAGCGCCGGGTGGCCCAGGTCCTGCGGACGCGGCACATGCCCACCCCCGCCGGCGGCGGGTGAGGGCATGGCACCCACGCTAAACAGGTACGCGGACCTGGGGGACTGATGAAGCGGGTGCACGCGCCCAACCCCGCGCACCTGCGAGTGCCGTCACGAGGTGACCCATGCTTTCCGAAGTGGACAAGCGACTGATCGAACGGCTGCAAACGCTGGCCGAGCGCACGGATGCCCTGCATCAGCAGTTGCTCGACCCGGCCGTCGCCACCAACCCCGCGCGCAGCGTGGCCATCACCAAGGAGCTGGGCCAGTTGCGACGCCTGGTGGAACCCTATCGCGCGTTCCGCAAGGTGCAGAAGGAACTGGAGGACACGCGGGCCCTGCTGGCGGACAAGACGCAGGACGCCGAGCTGCGCTCTCTCGCGGAAGCGGAGTTGGACGGGCTCCAGGCGCGCCACGATCGGATACTCGAGGACCTCAAGACGCTCATCGTCAGCGACGACGACGCCCGCATCGACTCGGTCATCATGGAGATCCGAGCGGGCACCGGCGGGGATGAGGCCGGCCTGTTCGCCCGCAACCTCTATGAGATGTACTGCCGCTTCTGCGACCGGCGGAAACTCAGCGTCGAGGTACTCGACCAGAGCGGCACCGACTTGGGCGGGCTCAAGGAGATTATTCTTAATATCAAGGGCCCGGATGCGTATCGCCTGCTGGGCTACGAGGGCGGCGGGCATCGCGTCCAGCGCGTACCCAGCACCGAGGCCCAGGGGCGCATTCACACGTCGGCGGCCACCGTCGCGGTGCTGCCCGAGCCGGAAGAGATCAACATCGAGGTGAACTGGGAGAGCGACGTCGAGGAATTCGTCTCCCGTGCCGGCGGACCGGGCGGGCAGAATGTTAACAAGGTGTCCTCGGCCATCCGCCTGGTACACAAAGAGACCGGCATCACCGTGTCCATGCGCGACGAGAAGAGCCAGCATAAGAATCGCGCCAAGGCCCGGCGGCTGATGCTCACGCGCCTGTATGATCACCAGCGTTCCATTAGCGACGCCGCCCGCGGCAGCGCCCGCCGCACCATGATCGGCAGCGGCGACCGCTCCGACCGCGTCCGCACCTACAATTTCCCGCAGAATCGCGTCAGCGACCACCGCATCAACCTCGACCTCTACTGCCTCGACCGCATCATCCAGGGGGACCTTGACCAACTCATTGAGGCGCTGCAAACGTACGACAAGGAACAGCGGCTGAAGAATCTCTAGGGGGATTGGCGATTGACGATTGACGATTACGGCGTGACGGTCGCCGTCCTCCAATCGACCGTCTCGCTCTCTGAGCGGCCTCTTCCCGGCACGACGTTGGCTTTGGAAAGGGTTGGGAGTCACGGTACCTTCCGGGAGGAGCCCTTCGATGCAGCGGCGTACACGTGACCGGACACTGATGGAGGGCATGGCGGCGGAGTTGGGGGGGGGCCGCGGACGACGGTGTTTCTGTAGAAGATCCACACGGTGATCCCGTGGGACGAGCTGGCCGCCGCTCTCGAAGATGTGTATCCGAAGCGTGCCCGCCAGGACGGCGGCCGGCCGCACCGGCCGGTGGTACTGATGATCAAGTGTTTGCTGCTGCAGAAGTGGTTCAACCTCAGCGATCCGCAACTGGACGAGATGCCGCGGGACCGCATCTCGTTTCGCCGCTTTGCCAGTCTGCCCTTTGAGGATGCTCCTCCCGATGAAACGACGCCTGTGGTATTCCGCCGGCGACTGCGGCGGTAGGGCCACGAGCAGACGCCCTTCGACAGAACGGAAGATATCCTTAAGCAGCGCAGGCTGATCCTGTCCGAGGGCACCTTGGTGGACGCCACGATCATGGAAGCGCCGCGGGGACGGCAGCGGGCGGACGGCAGTTCGACCGCGGATCCGGAGGCCTCGTCCACCAAGAAGGCCGGGGCAGATCAAGCACGGATTCAAGACCCACCTTGCCACCGTTGGTCGGGCGGTGATCAAGGACTCTCGCTACAGCACGGCTCGGGACCATGACTCGCGCTACATCGACGAGCTGATCCAGGAGGAGACCTGGGCAGTGTTTGCGGACAGCGCGTATATGGACCGGCAGCGGACGGAGCGGCTGGCGGCGCGGGGTGCGTATCCGGGCATTATCAAGCGGCGGGCGCGTGTCCCTTGGCGACACCGTGGCAGCGCATGATCTGCTCCCACGAGCAGTCTCTGGGCCTCCCCTTCAGGTTCTCCAGCTTCGGTCAGCTTTCCCGCCCCGCAGCAGCACCCGTCGATGTGCCTTGCAGGTCCCCGCCGGCCCCGAATCTCGCCTGGCGCAAGTGTGAAGTGCCATCTCTCAGGCACTTCCTGACGGTTGCCCGCCGGCAGGTTCGCTTTCCGTATACGCCAAGACCACGATGCCGGCGTGGTCGGCCGCGCGGATGATCTCCTCGCGGTCAATGAGCACGGTCTTGCCGGCCTCGACGACCAGCATGGCCGCCCCGTGCTGCTGCAGTATCGCGATGGTATCCGGGCCGACGGTGGGCACGTCGAAACGCAGGTCCTGCTTGGGCTTGGCAACCTTAATGAGTATCCAGCCCCCGCGGGGACAGAGCCGCCCGGTGCGCTCGATCATGCGGTCGGTGCCTTCGATGGCCTCGACCGCGATCACCTCCGTCTCCTTGACGGCAATCGACTGGCCGATGTCGAGCTCGCCCATCTGCTTGGCGATGGGCCAGCCGAAGTGCACGTCCGCCCACTGCGCGGGCGTGGGCTGCTGCCGGGTGAGCACGCCGGCGGGGGCCAGGTGTTCCTGGGTGTAACGCACGCAACTGTCCATGATGATGCCGTGCCTCGCAAACTCGTCGGCCACCGCGCTTAAGACGGCGTCGTTGCGCTTGTCCTTCAGCCGGAAGAACCACAGCCGCAGCGACGTAAGGTCAGGCAGGTGCTTCCACCACCGGAAGCGGGCGTACATGTCCTGCTTGCGCACCGCCCCGGCCAGGATGACGCGCTGGGCACCGGCCCGTTTGAGGATGCGAATCCAGCGCCCCAGGCGCGCCAGACCCGTCCAGTGAAACGCCGCCGCCCGCTCGGCCAACTGCGGATCGGCCAAGTCGCGCAGGCCGATGACCACCACGTGGCACCCCGCCCGCTGCGCCCCCTCCAGTACCAGGAAGGGAAAGCGGCCATACCCGGCGATGAGACCCAGGCACGTCGGCCCTGCTGCTTGCGCGCTCATTTCTGGTGCAGCTCGTCGAGTCGGCCGCGCAGCTCGCGGACCTGCCGTTCCAGTTCCTTCACCCGCTTCATCCAATCCGGCAACTTCTGGACGGCGATCATCGAGCGTTTGGCCGCGTCCGTGTCTATGGCGGGCGAGCCCAGGTACGTCGCGCCCGCGGGCACGTCGCCGGCCACCCCCGCCTGGGCGCCAATGGTCGCATCGTCGCCGACGTGCAGATGCCCGGCCATCCCGACCTGCCCGGCCACGGTCACGTGCTGCCCGACGGTGACCGAGCCGGCCACACCGACCAGCCCGACGAACAGGCAATGCGGGCCGATCTTGGTGCCGTGTCCGATGACGATCACGTTCCCGAACTTCGTGCCCGTGCCGATCTGCGTGCGGCCCAGCGTGGCCCGGTCGATGGCGCAGTTGGCGCCGATCTCGACGTCGTCGCCGATGATGACCCGCCCGACCTGCGGAATCTTCAGCCAGTGCCCCTCGACCGGCGCGTACCCGAGGCCGTCTTCGCCGATCACCGAACCGGCATGAATCGTCACGCGGCTGCCCAGCACGCAGTGGTCGTAGATGACGACGTTGGGATACAGCGTGCAGTCATCGCCGAGCTGGGCACCGTCCGCCACGTAGCAGCCCGGGTAGATGGCGCACCGGGCACCGATCGCGACCCCCGCGCCGATCGTCACGCCATGGGCGATGTTCGCGTCGGGGCCGACGCGGGCGGTCGGGTGGATGCCGGCCGCCTTGCTGACACCCCACTGCGGATGCTGTCGGTGCCCGTGAATCGCGATGATGGCCACCGTCAGCGCCGCATACGGATCGGCACAGCGCAGAGCGGAGATGCCCGCGGGCACCGTGATGCCGTCCTTGAGCACGACGGCCGAGGCCTTCGTGTCCTTGACGGCCGAGAGGTACTTGGGATTCGAGAGGAAGCTCAGCTCGCCCGGTCCGGCGTCTTCGAGGGTGTTGACCGCGCGGATGAGGCGGTCTTCGCCATCCAGACGGGCCTTCAGCCCGTGTCCGGCCAGTACCTCGATCAACTGGCTGAGCCGCATCTCCGCCACCGCGATTGCCCCTCTGGTCGCCCGGGGTTGCACCCTGGTCAGCACGGCCGCCGCGCTTCCAGTTACGCTCGACCCTGAGGGGCATTGTACGGCCGCGTGCGCAGGCCGACAACGCTCCGGGAAGCGGGTCGCCAATGCTCTGGCCGACATGCCACTTCGCGTGGTAACCTAAGAGCGGCCGGTTCCACGGGTCTGCCGCCCGGGGGCGGGTGGCCCAGGTCCTGCGGACCTGTACCTGTCTAGCGTGGGTGCCATGCCCTCACCCGCCGCAGGCGGGGGTGGGCATGTGCCGCGGCTGCGGAGGCATGCTTACCCACGACCGCGGTCGCTGGCAAGCATGGCACCCGGCGCTGGGAGACGACAATCCTGCGGCGCAGGAACGAAATGATGACCTCCAAGCACCACAGCGATACAGCAGGCAGCTTGAAACCGGTGGTCGAGGCGCTCAGCGCCGTCACGCTGGGCGTGCACGACATGGCTGCGTCCGTGCGCTTCTACCGCGACCTGGGATTCCGCCTGCTTTTCGGCGGCGAGCAGGAGGATTTCACGAGTTTCGCCGCGGGCAGCAGCTATCTGAACTTGATCCGGATGCCGGCGGAAGTGCGCTGGTCCTGGTGGGGTCGGATCATCCTGTACGTGTCCGACGTGGACGCCCTGTATGAGCGGGCGCTGGCGCTGGGCCTGCAGCCCGAGGCCCGGCCGCGCGACGCCGAGTGGGGCGAACGCTACTTCCACCTGACGGACCCGGAAGGGCACGAACTGAGCTTCGCCCGACCGCTGGCGAAGGACCGCTGAGTAGGACCCCGTTCCCCTCAGGGGAGAGGGCAGGGTGAGGGGGGCAGGCCGCAGCGCCTCGATCCTCGTCTGACTCGTCGCTGGGAGGCTGTGTGAGGGACTGCAAGCAGGCAGCCACGAGTTGCAGCGCTATGCACCTGGTCATCTTCGACATTGACGGCACCCTCACCGACACCACCCGCATCGACGAGGCCGGCTTCGAACAGACGCTGGCGGAGGAGTTCGGGTTGCACGACGTGAGCAGCGACTGGTCGATCTACCGGCACTGTGTGGATAGCTGGATCGTCAGCGAGGTATTCCAACAGCGCTCCGGCCGACCGGCCACGATCGCGGAGCTGGAACGCTTTCAGCAGCGGTTCGTCCGCGTGCTCGAAGCAGCGTATGTGCGCGACGCCACGCTGTTTCGGCCGATCGTCGGTGCACCGGAGTTGCTGGCGCATCTGCGCGGCGATCCAACCTGGGCCGTGGCCCTGGCCACGGGTGGGTTCCGCGCGACCGCGGAGTTCAAACTGCGACGGGCCGGCCTGTCGGTGGACGACGTTGCGGCCGCCTTCGCGGACGACGGTGTCATGCGCGAGCAGATCGTGCGCACCGCGCTGCGCCGCGCCCTGGACGACTATGGAGTCCGGCACTTTGAGCGCGTCGTGGCTGTCGGTGACGGCCGTGGCGACGTGCACGCGGCGCGGAACCTGCACCTGGGCTTTGTTGGCCGGGGGACGGGCACCGGCGCGGAGCGCCTGCGCCAGGCCGGGGCCCAACACGTATTGCCCGATTACGCCGACCTGTCGTACACGGTTGAGACGCTCCGTCGCTGCGCGACTCCCGGCCCTGCCAGGTAGACCCGCGACGCCGCGCGCCCCTTCGAGCCCGAGCGGCAGCGAGCGTTGGCTTGCGAGTGCAAGTCGCTCGCCCAGCGGGACGGAGCGGGTTCGACTATTGACACACGTGCTTGCGTTTCTTAGGATATGCCGTGGGAATCCACTTTGTGGGCGCACTGGAGGGGATGATATGCGCGCGTACGGACAGCGTCCCGACGCTTGCGTGCAAGTGAGGGTGCTCAGGGTGGTGGCGTTAGCGCTGATGGCAGGGATGGGAACGGTCCCTGCACGCGGCGAGTGCGAGTCAGAGTGGCTGCCGGGCGATGGGATTCGGGGGATCGACGGACCGGTGTACGCAATGGCGATCTGGGATCCCGACGGTCCCGGACCCCAGGGATTTCGGCTTGTCGCGGGAGGACGTTTCTCAGTCGCCGGCGACGTGATGGGTCACAACGTCGCCTGCTGGGACGGATCGTCCTGGCACGCGCTGGGAACCGGCATGGACGATACAGTCAGCGCCTTGACGGTGCTCCCCAACGGCGACCTCGTCGCGGGCGGTTACTTCACCACGGCCGGCGGCGTGAGCGCAAACCACATTGCGCGCTGGGACGGTAACTCCTGGACCCCCCTGGGCAGCGGGATGGACGGCGGAGTTTACGCCTTAACAGTGCTGCCCAACGGCGACCTCATCGCTGGCGGCTACTTCGCCACAGCCGGCGGCGTGAGCGCGAACCGCATCGCGCGGTGGGATGGTTCGTCCTGGTACCCACTCGGAAGCGGGATGAACTATGCGGTCTACGCCCTAACAGTGCTTCCCGACGGCGACTTGGTCGCTGGCGGCGGCTTCACCATAGCCGGGGGGTATGGCGCCAACCGGATCGCTCGCTGGGACGGGTCGTCCTGGCACCCGCTCGGCACTGGGATGGGTGATACCGTCTACGCCCTGACGGTGCTGCCCAGCGGTGACTTGGTCGTTGGCGGTAGGTTCGGTACCCGGATTACCCGCTGGGATGGAACAGCCTGGCACGGATTCGGAAGCGGAATGAATGCTACCGTAATGGCACTGACAACACTGCCGAACGGTGACCTCGTCGCCGGCGGCTACTTCACCACGGCTGGGGGCGTCAGTGCGAAGTGCATCGCCCGCTGGGACGGGTCGTCGTGGCGCCCGCTCGCGGAAGGGATGGACGGGACAGCCCCTCAGGTCTACGTGGTGACGCCGCTGGCCAACGGTGACTTGGTGGCCGGCGGTGGCTTCACCGTGGCCGGGAACGTGAGCGCAAGCCGCATCGCCCGCTGGGACGGGGCATTCTGGCACACAGTGGGAAGCGGAATGAGCGGGTTGGGCTTTGCCTCCGTCCGGGCATTGACCACGTTGCCCAATGGCGACCTCATTGCCGGTGGGTGGTTCATTACCGCCGGGGACGTGGACGCGAACTGGATCGCCCGCTGGGATGGCGCCTGCTGGTACCCGCTGGGAAGCGGGATGGACTACGCGGTCTACGCATTGACCGTGCTCCCCGATGGTGATCTAGTCGCCGGCGGCGGCTTCACCGCAGCCGGTGGGGTGGATGCGAACTTCGTTGCCCGCTGGGACGGGGTAGACTGGCATCCACTCGGGAGTGGGACCATCGGTACGGTCTACGCCGTGACGGTGCTGCCCAACGGTGATCTGATCGCAGGGGGGACCTTCACGACGGCCGGGGGTGTGAGCGCGAACCACATCGCCCGCTGGGACGGCTCCTCCTGGCACCCGCTCGGCGGCGGGTTGAACGCCGACGTCTGGGCTTTGATGGCGTTGCCCAACGGTGATCTCGTCGCCGGGGGTGATTTCACTACGGGCGGGCGTGCGGACACCAACTGCATAGCGCGATGGGATGGCTCATTCTGGTACCCTCTCGGCAGCGGCATGGACGCCCGTGTCCGCGCACTGGCTGTATTCTGCGGCGATGTGATCGCCGGCGGTGAGTTCACTGTCGCGGGAGGAGTTAGCGCCAACGGGATTGCACGGTGGGATGGCGACACCTGGAATCCGCTTGCGTCCGGGGTGGATGACTACGTGAGCGCCCTGAAGGTTGACCGCGCGCAGTTGTTTGCGGGAGGAGGGTTCTTCACCGCAGGCGACAGTGTCTCGGCCTACTGGGCCCGATGGGCATGCCCGTGCGATCTGGATAATGACGGTGATCTGAGCTATGCAGACTTCTTGGCGTTCACCGACGCCTTCGGTACGTGTTACGGGGACAGTCTGGGGTATTACAATCCCCGGGCGGACCGCGAGGGCGACCACTGCATTACCCTGGCTGACTACGGTCTTTGGTTGCAGTGCTATCAAGACGCGGGGCAGTGATGTTGCGGACGCGACGCACTCCGTGACGGCGCGGACCAGCGCTGGGCCTGCAGCCCGAGGCCCGGCCGCGCGGTTACGGGTCGCGCGGGCGCCGCGGCGCGCGCAGCTTCCGCAGTCGTAGCGCGGAATCAGCGCTGGGGTGCCCGGTGGTGAAGGGCCCGCAGCAGATCACGCTGTTCGACGATTCCGACCAGCCGGCGGCTGTCCGGGGTCTCGACCACCGGCAGCGTGCCGACGTTGTGCCGCTCAAACACCTCGAGTAACTCCTGCCCCGTCATCTCCAGGTGTACGGCGGAAGCCTGCGGGTCCGCCAGGTCGATGGCCGTCACCAGGTCCCGCACCAGCGGATCGTA
>JAKQDH010000090.1 GCA_029558835.1 Planctomycetota bacterium
GGGTTTGGGGCGGCGGAGGGTGGGTTGGCCGGGGCGGTGTTTCAGGAGGCGGGTGAGGCGGTCGTCGTCGGAGAGCGTGGCGGCGCGGAGGCAGAGGATGGCTTCGGCGCCGGCCGGGTTGTTCCAGAACATTTCCGTGCCCTTCACCCGGTAGTTCAGTTCCTTCACGGCCGATTCCATCCAGGCGCTGGTGGTCGGCAGGCCCTGGCGGCGATAACGCGCGTAGTCCATCCGCGGGCGGTTGTGCTCCAGGTAGCCGATCGTCAGCCGCAGACGTTCGCGGGGATCGTCGGGGCGGGCGTCTGCCGGAGCGTCGCCCAGGCGCTGCTGATGCGCCTTGAGGTCATCGATGACCGACGCTGCGTCGCCGCGCCAGACGCGCGTCATCCAGTCGCAGTAGGCTGACCACGCCGCCTCGGTCTTCCCGCAGCAGATCACCGACGCCTCGAACAGATGCGTCACGGCGTGCACGAAGTCCAGAATGGGAACGTAGTTTCTGAAGTGCGTCCGCTGCAGCTTCCAGTTGCAGGGGAGACCGTCGCCGACGAACGCCTTGCGCGGGGCCTCGTCGAACCGGCGGCGGCGGGCTTCGCGCCGCATCCGCTTCCCGAACTCTTTGGGCGACTGCAGACTGGACAGGATCGTGCGCAGCAGACGACGCGGCTTGTGAGCCTCCCGGAGGGCGGCTGTCGGCGACGAATCCTCCGCCTCGTCGATGTCGCTCGCCACGGCGCTTTCGGGGTCAGAACGCTCGTTTTCGCCCGGTTTCGCCGACTCGGCCAGCTGGGCGACATGCTCGCGGTCGAGAAAGCACCGCGGCGGATCCGGCTGCGGATCAACGTCGCTTTCGCTGCTGACCGCGCTGACGAAGATCGCGTTCTTCGTCTCGTTCCAGCCGCTGCCTTCCAGATGCACGCCCGGGCCGCGGTCGCTTTGGCGCGTGCGGATGCGTCCGCCGTCGAACTCCACGATCGCCAGCGACGGCACGACCGCTTCGCCGGTGAGGACCTGCTTCCAGTCCCGCTGCTCGGCGGCCAGCACGTCCTCCGCCACGTCGAGGCAAATGCGTTCGATGGTGTTGGTCGAGACCTGCTGGCCGAGCACCCGTTCCGCCACCAGCACCACGCGCTTCAGCGAGCGCAGTTCCGCATTGAGCACCACCAGCTGCCGCTTGAACCCCGGCGTCGACTCCCGCGCGTCAAGACCCAAGGCTTTCCGCTGAGGGAAAAAAAGACCTGCGACAGCAGGTGCAGTAGGCTCTGGTCTCGGTGACATCGACCGGCCCGTCGGTCGATGTCACCTGCCGCGTCTCCGTCTCGACCGGACAGGAACGCCGACAGTCCGGACACTTCGCCTCCCCGGGATGTTCGATCGCCACATCGCCCGCCCGCGTCCGCTGCACCATCCGACTGAGCCGCTGGCCCACCTCGTGCGCCGCCGACTCGATCTGATCGTAATGCGGCGTGCCGCGTCCCTGCTCGAGCTTCTGCAGCCGACTGGCGACCTCGGCCGCCCGCTGCAAATGTTCCGCCAGCTCCGCCTCCAGCGCCGCCTGCTTCGCGTCCATGCGATCCCTCGTTTGTGGAACCCAGATTACCCCGCCACCGGCAGCTTAACACACATCCGACCTTTTCCCCTATTGACTTTTTCCAACGCGAACTCCCGCCGCAAACC
>JAKQDH010000099.1 GCA_029558835.1 Planctomycetota bacterium
CGGTGGCGCGGAGAATGACGGTGACGGCAACGGTGGTGCCGACGGCGAAGACGGAGACGGCGGGACGGATGGCGCGCCTGCGGATCAGTCGGACACGGGCGAGTTTGTGGTGTGGTTTGCGGACTTCCTGAGTACGACGAGTTTCCCGGGGCCCTTCACGTTGGCCGAGTTCACGGCGGCCGTCGAGGACCTGACGGGCTTCTGCGCGACCCACCTCAGCCCGGCCGACCGCGCGGAACTGACCTGCCTGCTGCAAGACCCGCAGCGCATTTACGCCAGCGCCGAGGCGGCGGAGTTGGTTCCGAGCATCGTCGCGGCTTTGCAGGAATAGGCAGGCTACACAGGACTGAACAACCGTGCGCAATACGCAATGGTGCGACACCCAGAGTGGCGACGCACGGCGCGGGCTGCCCCTCACACTCGGTGTCAAGGGGAACAAGTTAGCGCCTCGATTGCGGCGCGGAATCGCGCACCGTTATGTGGTCGCGCGACCGGAGTCGAGGGGCGAGTGAGGGGCCGGGTACTTTGGTCGCCCGCCGGTGAGCACGGCCGCCACGTCCTCGACTACGGCGTGCATCCTGGCCAGCCCCGCTTGCGTCCGGGCGCCGATGTGCGGGGTGAAGACCACGCCGGGGGCCGTCAACAGCGGATGCCCGGTCGGCAGCGGCTCGGGTTCGACGACGTCGAGCCCGGCACCGGCCAGCCGACCGGCGGTCAGGGCCTCCGTCAACGCCAAGCTGTCCACGACCGCGCCCCGGGCGGTGTTGATCAGGATCGCGCCGGGCTTGAACTGCCCCAGCGCGGTCGCCTCGATCAGGTGCCGGGTCAGGTCCGTCAGCGGTACGTGCAGGCTGACCACGTCGCTGCCAGCGTAGAGTTCCTCCTTGGTCACGCCGGTGGCCACGAAATCGAGGAAGCCCGGTTCGACGATGTCGTTGTACAGGATGCGGGTGCCGAAGCCGTGCCGACAGCGGCGGGCGACGGCCCGTCCGATTCGCCCCAGACCCACGATGCCGAGCGTTAGGCCGCCCAGCTCACGACTGACGGCCGCCGCCCGCGCCGCCGCAAACCGGCCCGCCCGGACCTCGCGGTCCAGTCGCGGGATATCGCGCAGCACGGCCAGCAGCAGGCCGACGGTGAGGTCCGCGACGGCATCGGTGGCGGCCTCCGGTGTGTAGACTACCTCGATGCCGCGGGCGCGGGCGGCCGCCACGTCGATGTTCTCCAGCCCCACGCCCGCCCGCCCGATGACCTTCAGCCGCGCGGCCCGCGCCAGCAGGTCGGCCGACACCTGCGCCCCGGTGCGCACCAGCAGGGCATCGCAGTCGCCGATTGCCTGGGCCAAGGTGGCGGCGTCACACGCGGAAAGCGTGGTCACCGTCCCGAGACCGCGGAGGCGTTCGACGGCCTGCGCGTCATACGGCTCGGCCACGACAATGTGCAGACCGGAAGTCGTCACGAGGGCACGATGATGGCGAGGCCGCCGGTCGGCGTCAACGCGATCGTTGAGGGGGACCGCCAGCCGGACGGCGGGTGACATGGCCGGGGACGCCCCGCCTTGGCCGTTGCCCGGGGTGGAGAGGCCCCGTGCCCGGCGGTCGACGAACGCCGGCGGGCGCGACGTTGCACATTGCTCCGCCGGCGTGTAGGTCTTCCCCCTTGAGCCCGTCGAGGAACTCGTGGTCCGACGGGGATGCCTCGGAAACGGGTGCGTTTGGCACCGTCCACGTCGGCCGCGGGGGGCCGACGCTACCGCTTCAACGGGCTCCAGGCGGGCAGGGCGGAGCGGGAGACGGACGCCGGGCAGGGACTCTGGCGGTGGCGGCGGATAAGGGTGTGAGCCCGGCGGCGGGTTGAGGCGATGCGACGCGGCACGCTCACCTTCATCTTCGGGTGCATGTTCAGCGGCAAGACGACGGAGTTGCTGCGCCGGGTCCGGCTGCGCGAGCCGGCTGCGGTTCGCTGCTTCCGCCACGCCCGCGATCGACGCTACGATCCACGGGCGATCGTGTCACACGCCGGCGAGCGCTATCCCGCCTGCTCGATTGCGGCGCCCGCTGAGATTCTCGCGCACCTGGACCCCGGCGTGGAGCTGGTCGCGGTCGAGGAGGCCCACTTCTTCGATGCGTCGCTCATCGACGTTCTGCGGACGCTCGTCACGCGCGGGGTGGACGTCGTGTCGACGTCGCTGGATCTGAACTGCTGGGGACAGCCGTTGCCCATCGCGGAGACCCTGCGCCGGCTGGCCGACGAACCTCTGCACCTGACCACGCGCTGCGCGCGCTGCGGAGCGTCCGCTGACCATACGCAGCGGCTGACGCCGATCGTCAACGGCAACCTCATCGGCGGACCGGAGAGCTTCGAGCCACGCTGTGCCAACTGCTGGCACCCGCCGCCCGAGCCGCCGCAGCCCATGCCCTGGCGCACCACTCCATCGGCGAGCGCCGGCAAGGACGACGCTTGTTGAGCGGCTCGGTGGAGCCCCCCCCTTCCCTCGGCACGTGTCCGCATAGGACCACGCGACGGGGAAACCAGAGTGGCATGCCCAAGCTTGCCGCGGGCGAGCGCCGGCATGCTGCCGCGACGCCCGACCCTTCCACGAGAGCATGGCGGCGCTGCGCTTGACCATGCCACCCGCGTCTGAGTGTGGGTTTCCGATTCGAATGGAGCCAGGCAGGCACGTACCAGGGGGAGAGGAGTCTACGTGCCGCAGCAGGTCGGTGGCGTGCGTTGCTGGCGCTGGGGGTCATCCCAGAGGACGTCGCCGGCCGCGAACACCGGGCCTTCCGTGCAGCACAACGCGTAGCGCCAGCCCTCCGGGTCCGCAGGGTCACCGACCGGGACGACACAGGACTGACAGGTGCCGATGCCGCAGGCCATCGCGCGCTCCATGCAGACGTAGCACTCCACCCCGCGCCGTTCGCAGTGCCGGGCGACGGCGCGCAGCATCGGCTCCGGTCCGCAGGCGTACACCACCAGGTCCGTCGCGGGCGTCGCGTCGCCGGCCGCGTAGGTCGCCAGCGCCTCGCCCACCTGTCCGCGGTAACCTAAAGAGCCGTCGTCCGTGCTGATGACCGCGGGCACCCCGTGGGCGGCCAGTTCACGCACGCACAGCCGAGCCTCGCGTGCATCCGCGGCCGGCGTACCCTCAGGGTTTACCCCTAGAGGCAGCAGGTCGGCCGAGCGGGCCCCACAGAACGCCACCACGTTCTTGCCGGCCGCACGCAGGGTTTCCGCCAACCACAACAGCGGTGGCAGACCGACGCCGCCCGCCGCCAGCCACGCGCGGCCCTTGCCCGCGACCAAGGGAAAGGTGTTGCCGGCCGGGCCCAACACGCTGATCTCGTTGCCGGGGCGTAACGAGGCGAGCCAGCGGGTGCCCCGTCCGACCACGCGATAGAGGATTTCGAGCAACGTGCCGGCATCGATGCGTCGCAGGCCCGCGATGCTGAACGCGCGCCGGAGCATGAAGTTCGGCTCGGCGACGCCGGCAGGCGGTGCGGTCGCTTCGGCAGAGGTGCTCGCATGTGCCGGGCACACGTGCACGAACTGCCCCGGACGGACGTCGGGAAAGCACGGGACCGCCAGCGTCAGGCGCAGGTGCTCACGGCACACGGCCTCGTTCGCGGTCACGCGGGCGTTCTGCATGAGCGGACCAGCGGGTGTCACGGCAGCGTGGCTCCGGCATCGCGGCCGCGCAGGATCAGCGCGGAAAAAACTTCCGGAACCCGAGGGTAACCCGGATTCCGGAAGTCCGCCACGGCTTAAAGAAGCCGCATAGCCAACCGGGTTAGCGGCACGCCGCCCACCCGTTTTGTTACGCCGCCCACCAGAATCTATGTAGCTCACTCGAGGGGGGGTGTCAACGCGTATTCTCGAAATTCACAATCCTGCGGCGTTGTTAACCTTAGACTACACAATAGCATATGTGGTTTCCGCAGACACTTTATTTGCTCCGACTCTACGGCCTTGGTGGCCTCAGCAGCACGTTGGCCGGCGTGAAGCCGGCATGTGCTTAGCGTGCCGTGCAGCGTAGCGGCTATACGGGGCAGGCGGCGGGGTCTGGGGGCGACGGCGCGGCGATGGCGGGGCGGGGGGTTCGCGGGGCGGTCGGCCGCAACGGGCGGGAACTGCCCGGGCGCACGTCGGTGCGCGCGTGCCCGCGGGGGGACGTTGCCTGGAGTGCCGACGCGGCGAGCCGGCGGGCGGCGTGGAAGCGAAGGATGGTAGCCAGCAAGCCAGTCACCGTCATCTGGACCCCGCCGAAGGCGATCAGGCCGGCTAGGACCACTCGTGACCAGTGGATGGCCACGTACCCCTCCGTGAGTCGGGTCCGGATGCCCGGGCCGATGAGCCACACCAGCAACGGAATGGCCGCCAGAGTGACGACCAGGACGCCGCGGAACGTGTAGACCGCCCCGAGGGCCGCCCCCAGGAAGGTACGCGGCGTCGGCCGACCCGATACGAGGCGATGGACGTGGTCGGCCAGCACGCCGGCGGACAGCAGCGTCACGCCGACGGTGCCGAGCAGGGAGCAGAAGAGCAGGCGATAGATCATCCCTTCTTCAAGGTGCCCCCGCGCGACCCACATCTCGATGGGGTGCATGGCGAGCAGGACCATCAGCGTCAGGCACAGCCCGGCGCAGGCCATGAACATGCGCGCCGGCCGCCACATCAGCGTCATCTCCAGGATCGTGCGCAGGAAGCGCACGCCGTCGCGCCACACGTGGAGCTTGGATTCACCGACGCGTTCCTCGTAGGGCATGGGCACCTCGACGAGGCGCAGCTCGTCATCCATGAGGACGCGGGCGCTCATGGCCGGCGTGAAGTGCAGGCCGTCGGGCAACGGATACAGGCGCGGCAGGGCGTCGCGGCGGATGACCCGCATGCCGCTGGCGGTGTCGGTGGCCACGCGATTGCTGAGCAGGGAGAGAATGAAGGCGTAGGCGCGGTTGCCAAGCCGGCGCAGGCGCGGCATGCGGCTGTGGGGGCCCATCCGCGAGCCGAGCGCCACTGCGGCCTCCTGCTCGATCAGTGCGCTACACAGGGGCGCGAAGAAGTTCGGATCGCAGGTGCCGTCGGCATCGAGAAACGCAACCAGTTCGCCCGTGCTTTCCTCGAACCCACGTTTCAGGGCGGCCCCGTAGCCGCGGTTTTTCTCGAAGACGATCAGGCGCACGTCGGCGAACGACGCGGCGATGTCGGCCGTCCGGTCCGTGGAGCCGTCACTGACGACGATCACCTCCACGTCGGTCACCGGCGCGTGCCGGGCGATGGTCGCCCGGGCGTCAAGGCAGCGCCGGATGATGGCGGCGATGGCCTGCTCCTCGTTATAGGCGGGGATGACAATCGAGAGTTTCATAGGCTCCTCGGCGCAGGGGCGCGGTAAGTTCCTATAACCGTATGTTCGGAGCGACCGGGCTGGGGCTTGAACTCAATCCCGCCGCGTCGGCTGCATCCGCGGTGCGAATCCGTCGATAGGACCGATAACGCCGATCGCGCCCCGGCATGGGCAGGGGCAGAAGCGATGGCGAGGATTGAGGGTGGGTGTCAGGCCCTCGGCTGCCGCGGGTGGGTGGCCCAGGTCCTCTGGACCTGGGGGACGGGTGGCCCAGGTCCTCTGGACGGTACGTGTTTAGCGTGGGTGCCATGCCCACCCCCGCCGCAGGCGGGGGTGGGCATGTGCTGCGACATGCAGAGGCATGCTTACCCGCGACTGCGGTTGCGGGAAAGCATGGCACCCGGGCGCAGGATTGAGGGACCGTGAAAGGACTCGTGGTAGGCGCTGACGCGGGGGGCGAATCACCGGCGGAATCGCTGGGGCTCGCCCCCAGTGTCGGTCGGCGAACGCCCGTACGCTGGGCGCTGCCTGCCGTGCTGCTGCTGGCGGTCGCACTCGCCTGTCTGCCCGGTCGGACGCGCATCCCGCCGGATGTCGGCGCGGATTACTACTATCAGCTCATCGCGGCCGAGAGGTTCCATCAAGGTCTCGGGCTTACATCGCTGCAACCGAAAGCGCCGAACCAGCCGTGGACGTGGCGTTACGACTATGGCTGGCTGACGCAGTGGCCGCCGGCGTATTCGCTGTTGGTGGTGGCGGTGCGCCGGGCGCTGAACTGCACGGCCATCGAGGCGTGCCAGTGGATCAACGTGGTGGCGTGCGCGGCCGCGTTGGTCGGGTGGTTCATTTGGGTCCGCCGGTGCGTACCGCGTGGAGTAGGGGGTACGGTGCTGGCGGTCGTGGGTGCGGGCAGCGCCGTGCCCACGGCCTCGCTGATCAACCCGGCCACGGACACGTTACTCGTGGCGTTGCTGCCGTACGTGCTACTGCTCGCGGTGCGGGCCGGCGAGTCGATGCGGCCGGCACCGCCCACGGCACCGGCACGGGCGCACACGCCACTCCTTGACTCGGTGTTCGCCGGCCTGGCGTGCGGCGGGCTCGTATGGATCCGCTACGCGGCCGTATTCGTGCCGCTGGCGGTGGGGGCGTACTTGGCGCTCCTGTGGCTGAGTGACGTGGCGCGGGTACGCCGCAGGCAGGGGGCCACCCCTCCGCTTGTTGGCGGTCGCGGTTCGGAGCGGTGCGGCGCGGCGGAAGAAGGCGATTCGGCACCGAGAGGGATGGGTTTCGGTGTCCTGCTGACCTGCGCGGTGTCAGCGGCCCTGCCGGTGTTGGCGCTCATGGCGCTGCACCGCGTCATGGCACCTGAGGTGCCCGCGCAGGAGCAACTGAACCTGGGCCATCGCGTGGTGCTTGAGGCGTCGCCGCGCCTGCTGGGCGAGGCGTGGTGGACGTACACGGCTCTGAAGTTCTACGATTACCACTGGTTCGGTCACTGGGTTTTCGCGCTCTGGCCGGCGGCCCTGCTGGTCGGCGTGGTGATCGTATCCCGTGCCCGGCGCGCGGTAGTGCGTTTCCTGGCGAATCCGGCGACGGGATTGAGTGGGATGTTGCTGGTGGCGCTGCTGGGTCTGCTGGTCGGCAGCACGGCCGTGTTCGGGGACAAGTACCATTACACGACGCTGGAGCGGTACTACCTGCCGGGGCGGCCGTTGTATTTCGTACTCTTTGTAGCGCCGCTGCTGCTGACGCGGGGGAAGGTGGCGCGGGCGCTGGTGGCGGTGGGCCTGCTGCTGGCGGCGTACTGGACGGTCGGTTATGAGTGGCGCCGCCCGTATCAGCGTTGGCTGGCGGCCGGGCGACCCGTGACGCCCTACGGCTGCTGGGCCACGGCGTTTTCTCCGGGGGCCGACGCACTGTTTGAATGGCTCAAGGCCCAGGCAGCGCCGGAGGTGGTCGTCGTCAGCAACTTCCACGACCACCTCGCGTTGGAGACGGGGATTCCGGCCGTCCCGTTGCCTGATGATCCGGCGACCCTGGACGACTGGAGCGAACGCATTCGCGCCGTTCGGGGCGTGCCTCAACTCCGAATTCTGTTCGTGCTCGACCCGGACAACCATTACCGCAGCTACTTCCTGCCCCCGCCTGAAGAAGTCGTGCGTCGCTTCGGTCTGGAGCAGCGTGCGGCCACTCCCTCCGCGATCTCGGCGTGGGTGTACGAGTTCCAGGGCGAGCCGGACTCCAACTGATCCGCCCAACCGGTGAACGACGCATGGCCGCCGTGGGCACGGGACGGCCCCGCGGTGGCGCGCGCGAGCGCTCGTCCACGGATGGGGCAGATTTCGCAGATGCGGTCATGGCTCCGCCGGGCGGTACGTCGGCGACGTCCGGGGGGGCAGAGAGAGGAGTTTTGTCGTCAGGCCTGTTGATGGGGGAGAATGCGGCGCCCGGGGCGGCCGGTGAGGTGGTGGCACCCCTACTCAACATGCACGCTCCCCACGGAGCGAAGGCGAGCTGGAAGCGGAATGGCGGGCGGTTCGCGGCGGTCCGGTGCTGGAGGCGGTTGCGGTCGTGCCGCCGTTGTTGAGAACGTGTTTAGCGTGGGTGCCATGCCCACCCCCGCCGCAGGCGGGGGTGGGCATGTGCTGCGGCATGCGGAGGCATGCTTACCCGTGACCGCGGTCGCGGGTAAGCATGGCAGCCACGACGCCAAAGACGCTAAGCACATACCTTGTTGACACCACGCTGCTTCGGTTCCACAGTAGCTGTATGGGCGGCCCAATGACGGACCCGCCGACCGGAACCGAAAGGAAGCAGCCCGGTGCCTCGACACCACGGGCGACGACCAACCGAGTTGCGTCCGGTACGAATCACCCGGCGGTTCACGCGGTACGCGCCGGGGTCGGTGCTGGTGCAGGCGGGCGAGACCCGCGTCCTGTGCACGGCCTGCTGGCAGGCAGGCGTGCCGTCGTGGCGGGCCGGGCAGGGGGTCGGCTGGGTTACGGCGGAGTACGACATGCTGCCGGCGTCCACGCCTCAGCGCCGGCCACGCAGCCGCCAGCGCCTCGACGGACGCACCCAGGAAATCCAGCGTCTGATCGGGCGGTCGCTGCGCGCGGTCGTGGATCTGCCGACACTCGGGGAGAACTCCATCCTTATTGACTGCGACGTGCTGCAAGCCGACGGGGGGACCCGGACGCTCAGCATCACGGGCGCCTACGTGGCCGTGTGCGACGCGGTGCGGGCGGCCCTGCGCGCGGGCTGGATCGAGCGCGATCCGGTCCGGGAGGCGGTGGCGGCCGTCAGCGTCGGTCGGGTGGGCGGCCGCCTTTTGCTCGATCTTGATGCCGAAGAGGACAACGCGGCCGAGGTGGACATGAACGTCGTCATGACCGCCACCGGGTGCCTGGTCGAGGTCCAGGGCACGGGCGAGCAGGGTACCTTTACCCGCGAGGAGCTGGAGACGTTGCTCACGCTGGCGACCAAGGGGGTCCGTCGCCTGCTGACTGTGCAGCAGGAGGCGTTGGGGGGCGCTCGCCCCGCGTCGCGCCGTCTGCGGCGGGAGGGAGGCAAGCGATGACCGGGTCGGCCACGCGCCTGGACTCCGGAGTTCGCGGCCGGTCGAAGCCGTGGGCACACGCCCCGGGACGTGTCCCACCGCTCGCGCGGGGCGGGGGAGCAGGTTTGTGCATTCGAGGGACGTCCTCGGTCCCGCTGGCCTCACCCCTACCCCTCTCTCGGGGGGAGAGGGGTTCTCTGCGGTGCTTTGGGGCTTCGTTCTGGGCAGCGGTCCTCTGCGGCCTGGTGGCGTTCGTGGGGGGGTGTGCGACCCCGCCGAAGGGGACTCCGTGGACGATCCTCTGCCTGGAGTTGCAGGGGCGGTATGCGGTCCAGACGGCCGGCGAGATCGGCGAGGCGCTGCGCCGCACGCCGGGCATCCGGGCGAAGGAGGTCTCCGTCCGCGACGACGATGACGGGTTCAGCCGGGTCTACTACGGCACCTACTACCGCCAGACCGACCCCCAGACCGGGAAGCGTACCACGCCGCCGCAGATGGTGGCGGACCTGAACCTCATCAAGGGGCTCGGCAACGAGAAGGGGCAGTATTTCTTCCGCCAGGCCATGCTGGTGCGGCAGCCGCAGCCGGACGTCGGCAACCCGGAGTGGGCGCTGCGGCGCAGCTCGGGCATGTATACCCTGCAAGTGGCCGTTTTCGAGCCGACTGACGACTTTGCGGAGTACAAGCAGGCCGCGGCCGACCTCTGCGCGTACCTGCGCCAGCGCGGCTTCGAGGCGTTCTACCACCACGGCAACGCGTGCAGCATGGTGACGGTGGGGGCGTTCGGTCCGGAGGCGATGGTCCGTCGCGACGGGCAGCCGGCGTACAGCGACGAGGTTCTCGCTTTGCAGCGGCAGCCGGAGCTGCGTTACAACCTGCTGAACGGCGCGCCGTATCGCCCGCTGGTAGACGGGAAGCGGCTCGACCCGGTACCGTCGCAGCTTGTGCTGGTGCCCGGTCACGAACCGGAGGAGGGCGTATTCCGACCCGGCCCCTGACCATCGTGCTGGCGACCACGAACCCCGGCAAGGCGCGGGAGGTGCGCACGGCCCTGGCGGGGCTGGCCATCGACCTGCGCACGTTGGCTGACTATCCCGGATTGCCGCCCGCAGTGGAGGACGGCGACACGTTCGAGGCCAACGCCCGCCTCAAGGCCCTTCATTACGCCCGCCTGATCGGCGAATGGACGCTCGCCGACGACTCCGGGTTGGAGGTGGATGCTCTCGGCGGAGCGCCGGGCGTCCATTCCGCGCGCTACGCCGGCCCGGAGCACGATGACCGTGCCAACAATGCTCGCCTAGTGGCCGCCTTGGCCGGGGTCCCTGCGGAGCGGCGGACAGGCCGCTTCCGCTGTGTGTTGGCCCTCGCCCAGCAGGAGCGGGTGTGCCTGACGGTGACAGGGGCCGTGGAGGGACGCATCGTGGACGACCCGGCCGGTGCCAACGGCTTCGGCTACGACCCCCACTTTTTCCTGCCGGCGCTGGGCGTGACGATGGCCCAGCTTTCGCCGGAGAGGAAGAACGCCCTCAGCCACCGGGGCCAGGCCCTGCACGCCCTGCGCCCGGCCCTGCTGGAGTTGCTGGAGGGCGAGCGCTGAGGAAAAAGGTTGCTCACGCGCCGGGCGCGGCTATAATGCCCTGCTTTGCGTGGAGAGACCGTTTCCCCTTTGTTGGCGGAGCGCGGCATTGACAGAACCACTTGTTCCGAAGGCGTTGTTTTTCACCAAAGGCGCCGGGAAGCACCGGAATTACCTGCAGTCGTTCGAGGAGGCGTTGCGCGTCGCGGGGATCGCCAGCTACAACCTGGTGCGCGTCAGCAGCATCTACCCGCCGTACTGCAAGATCCTCACGCGTCAGAAGGGGCTGGAACTGCTGACCTCCGGTCAGATTGTGTTCTGCATCATGGCCGAGTGCCGGACCAACGAGCCGAACCGCCTGGCCGGCGCGGGCATCGGGCTCGCCCTGCCCGCCGATCACGGCAAGCACGGCTACGTCGCCGAACACCACGGCTTCGGCATGACCCAGAAGGCGTGCAGCGACTACGTGGAAGACATGGCCGCCACCATGCTCGCCACCACCCAGGGCATCGACCTGGACCCCAACACCGCCTACAACCAACGCAAGGACATCTACCGGGCGCAGGGGCTGGTGGTGAGGACGCGAGCCGTCGTGCAGACGGTGGAGGGTGACAAGAACGGGCTGTGGACCTGCGCGGTCGCGGCGGCCGTGTTCATCATGTAGCTGCCCCGGCGTTGCCCATGCACACCGTCCCCCAGAACTTCCTGCGCATCGAACCGCGGTACAGCGGCTACGCGCGGGCGCGGTTCGCCGTGCTGCCGGTGCCGTACGACGCGACCACGACGTTCCAGGGCGGGACGCGGAATGCCCCGGCGGCCATCCTCACAGCGTCCGAGCATTTCGAGCTCTTCGACGAGGAAACGCAGACCGAGGCGTTTCGCGCCGGCGTCGCCACGCTGGAACCCGTGGAGCCGCACCAGGGGGGTCCGGGCGCCATGCACGAGGCCCTCTTCCGCCACACCCGCCGTATCATCCGCGACGGCAAGTTCCTCCTTGCCCTCGGCGGCGAGCACAGCATCTCGTCCGCGCTGGTCCGCGCGGTGATGACGCGGCAGCGGAAGCTCTCCGTGCTCCAGATCGACGCCCACGGCGACCTGCGTGACACCTGGCAGGGCTCACCGTACTCGCATGCCTGCGTGATGCGGCGTATCCTCGACCTGGGCGCAGCGATCGTCCCAGTGGGCATCCGCAGCCTGTCGCTCGAGGAACATCGGTTCGTGCGCCGACAGCGGATTCCAGTCGTCACCGCCCGTGACTGCCACACCGATGACACCTGGATCGACCGTGTGCTGAATGCCCTGGGCGAAACAGTCTACGTCACCATCGACATCGACGGCTTCGACCCCTCCTGTGCTCCGGGCACCGGCACGCCGGAACCGGGTGGGCTGGACTGGTACCAGGTGATCGGCCTGCTGCGTCTGGTGGCGGCCGAGAAACGCCTCGTCGGCGCCGACATTGTGGAAGTCATGCCCATCCCCGGCTCGGCCGTCACCGAGTTGCTGGCCGCTCGGCTGGCGTATAAGCTGATCACCTACGTCAGCGCGGGAGAGTAGGTTCGTCTCCCTCCTGCGTGGCTACCACCCCAGCAGATACGCAAAGATCAGCGGCGCGACGATCGCCGCGTCGGACTCGATGATGAAGCGCGGCGTGTCGATGCTCAGCTTGCTCCAGGTGATCTTCTCGTTGGGCACCGCGCCGCTGTAGGAGCCGTAGCTGGTCGTGCTGTCGCTGATCTGGCAGAAGTAGCCCCAGAACGGCACGTCCTTCTCCAGGTCGATCCGCAGCAGCGGCACCACGCAGATCGGAAAATCCCCCGCGATGCCCCCGCCGATCTGGAAGAAACCCAGCGAGCTGCGCGCCGAAGTCTCTTCGTACCATCGCACCAGCTCGACCATGTAGTCGATGCCGGACTTCATGCACTGCCCGTGGGGCAGCGTCCCGTCCGTGAGGTACGCGGCAAAACCGTTGCCCAGCGTGGAATCTTCCCAACCCGGCACGAACAACGGCAGGTCCCGTTCGGCGGCGGCCAGCATCCAACTGTCCCTGGGGTCGATCTGATAATGCGGTTTCAACTCGCCGGCGCGAAGGGCGGCGTACATGTACTCGTGGGGGAAGAACCGCTGCTTGTCTGCGCAGGCCGCCTGCCAGCGCTTCAGCAGGACCGCCTTCAGCGGCAGCATCGCCTGGTCCTCGGGGATGCAGGTATCCGTCACGCGGGCCAGGCCCCGCTCGTGCAGGTCCAGCTCGTCCCGCGGGCTGAGTTGCCGGTAGTGTGGCACCCGCACGTAGTGATCGTGGGCAATCAGGTTGTAGAGGTCTTCCTCGAGGTTCGCCCCGGTGCAGCAGATGGCGTGCACCTTCTTCTGCCGGATCATCTCGGCCAGGGAAAGCCCCAGTTCCGCGGTGCTCATCGCCCCCGCGAGGGTCAGGAACATCTGCCCGCCCTGGCTCAAGTGCTTCTCATACGCCTCGGCCGCGTCCTTCAGGGCGGCCGCGTTGAAGTGCCGGAAATGGTGCTCGATAAAACCGCGAACCGTCATCATCGTTCTCCCGACCAACGGGGGCGTGCTTTCCCGCGATCGCGTACCTGTACCGTAGGTCACGCGTCGCGGGGAGGTACCCCGATACACCAGGGGGGCGTGATCCCCACCGCCGCGCTCACCCCTGCGCCTCTCCCAGGGGGAGAGGGGTTCAGACGCCGCACGCCGACCTCCGCACGCCCCGCATCATCAGTCCCCCAGGTCCGCAGGACCTGGGCCACCCGGCGGCCGGTGAGGGCATGGCGTCCGATACCCGCGCCTAGCGTGACCGCGGCATCGTGCCGGAGGGGTTCCAGCATGTCAACTGGGAAATCAGGGACGCATCAGAGGGCCGAGCCTACTGCGGTGGGTGTCTTGCGGAGGCCCCGCTCCATCAAGCGGACAATGGCGAAGGGGATGCGGTCGAGGCGGACGGAGTGATCAACGCAGCCGGTGGCGACGGCCGCCTTGGGCATGCCGTAGACCAGCGAGGTCGCCTCGTCCTGGGCGATCGTCCAGGCGCCGGCGTTGTGCAGGTCGGTGATGCCCCGCGCGCCGTCACTGCCCATGCCGGTCATGATGACGCCGATGGCCCGCGACCCGCACGTCTGCGCGGCACTGGCGAACATCACGTCCACCGAGGGACGGTGGCGGGAGACCTCCGGGCCGTCGTCCAGTTCCACGCCGACGTCGACGCCATGCCGCACGAGCTTCAGGTGATAGCCGCCCGGCGCCACCAGGACCTTCCCCGGAGCGATCTTGTCACCCTCTTCCGCCTCCTTCACTTCCATCGCGCAGAGGTTGTTGAGCCGGGCGGCGAACGGCTTGGTAAAAGGCGCCGGCATGTGCTGTGTCACCACGATGGGCGGGAACTCGCTGGGAAAGGCCGGCAGCATTTCCATCAGGGTCTGCGGTCCGCCGCAACTGATGCCGATCGCCACCAGCCAGCCGCGGCTGTGGTTGGGCGGCAGCTTCGGGGCGGCGCTCACCGCGCCGGGCGCCACCCGCCGGGTGCGTCCCTTGGCCCGCGCGGCCGCCAGCACCTTCTGGACGAGCTGGTCCTGGAACCCCTCCAGTCGGGTGATCTCGTTGCCTTTCGGCTTGGCGATGTAGTCGAAGGCCCCCTTCTGCAGCGCCTCCATGGTGACCTGCCCGCCCGCCTGGGTCAGCGTCGAGCACATCACGAAGGAGACCGGCGCCTTGCCCACCACCCGTTCCAGCACGCCGATGCCGTTGAGCCGGGGCATCTCCACGTCGAGGGTCACTACGTCGGGCTTCAGCGCCTTGATTTGACGCAGGGTCTCGAGCCCGTCGGTGGCCAGACCGACGACCTCGATCTGCGGATGCTGCGCCAGGGCGCGCCGGATAATGGCGCGGACCAGCGCGCTGTCATCCACGATGAGGACTTTGACCTTCGACGCTGCCATGCTCAGTCACTCGCGCAGACCCGACCGAGGAGGTGACTCCTGTTCCCCGCTCAACGCATGTCCACCCCCACCTGCGGCTGGGTGGTCGCGTCGCTCCCTCACGGGATCATCGGACACAATCCAGGAACGCCTTTGAGCCGCGGGCTTGCGCCCGGGCGGCGTCGCGCCCCATTACCGCAGCGACTCCGACCGCGGCGGCATCTCGAACAGCACGCCGAAACAGTTCGGCAAGTCCCCTCTGCCTTCGTGGCAGACCGTTCCCGACACCGTGAAACGCTCGTCCCCGACGACCATGTCCAGAGTGACCGGCTCGCCGTGCTTCGGCATTTCATTGGCCATCACGCGCGCCCCCTGCTCCGAGACTTCGGTGAGCACACCGGACAAGCAGGCGTTTGCCACCGTGTGCACCGCAAGCCCGAGAATCTCCTGGATGCGCTCGGAGCGCGGGGCGGGTTCCTCCAGCGTACACCGCCAGCGGCCCGGTCGGGACTCAACCATCGGGATACTTCGTGTCAGAGCTTCAAGCCACCGTTTCGGAGCCACCACCGCCGACATGAGACCGTTCCAATCCTGGCATGGGGCGAGACCCGGACCACCGCATCTGCCGGCGCGGCGCGCAACCGCTGCGCCTCCACGCGAGAGCGCGGGGAGAGCACCCGTTCCGCCCGCGACCGCTCTCCATCCTGCGATATCGACTCCTGGACGGGGCGACTTCCGGTTGCCGACCACCGGAGGGCGCGATTGCTCCGGATCGCCCCCGCTGTGCGCGAACGCCACTCCCGCGTCGGACGGGCCAAGTCATCCGGCCCCGCGCAGGTGCCGATAACTCACCCAGCCCGCAGGCGGGTAGAACGCGCCCTACCGACAGCGGCGGGTGGAACCCGCCCTGCCGAGTTGTCCGCGCCCGCAGGGCGGGCTCTGCCCGCCGGGGGCTGGTGCGGGAGGCGGCTTTTGTATGTCCATGGCGACCAGTCCAGCTTCCGTGCTGCCTCGTCCCGCCGCGAGGGTGACCGCGCACGTTGCCCGCCCGCGACCTAAGACGTGGGCGACCCTGGTGTGGATGGCGGCGCTGCTGCTGACTCTGGAGGGCGCGGTGCGGGTGCGGGCGTGGTACCGGCACGGCTCGGCCGACCCGGTCGCCCGCATCTACCAGGCTGACGAGCGGTTGGGTCGGCGCCTGGCGCCGGGGGCCGCCCTCGCGGGCGCCGAACGACGCTTGTCCATCAATCAATGGGGTTTTCGCGGAGCCGAGGTCACACGTGCCAAGCCGGCGGGCACGATCCGCCTGGCCGCCCTCGGCGACTCGACGACCTTCGGGATGGAAGCCAGCAGCGATGAAGCGGTCTGGGTGCAACAGGCCGTGGCCCACCTCAACCGCGCCGACGACCAGCGGAGCTACGACGCCATTAACGCGGCCGTGCCCGGCTACACCATCGCGCAGAGCTACCATCAGCTCGCGGAGCACATCGCACCGTTTGCCCCGGACGTCGTCGTGGTCTACCAGGTGGGAACGAACATCGCCGCCCATGGCCGCCGGCAGTTCGGTGCGGACGTTGGGCAGCCGGCGCGCCGTTCGCTGCGTCGTCTGGCCGAGGAGAGCTCGCTGCTGCTCAACCTGATTCGCCTCAACACGGCGGCATGGCGCGCGCGCTACGTGGCCCCGCCGCGGCCCCGGCGGCTTGATGACGAAGGCGTGTTGCAGTACGCCGCGGCCGTGCAACGCCTCGTTGAGTACTGCCGCGCGCAGGGCTGGCCCGTGTTGCTGTGCACGTGCCCGCGGGCGTTCGGCGACCCGACGGCCCCCACGAACCAGTACACCCTGGCGGCGAGCGCCCTGGCGAACGTTCCCTGGCTGCCCCTGGAGGGGCTCAACGACGCTTATGACCGCTACAACGACGCCCTGCGCCGGCTCGGCGGGCAGCCCGGCGTCACGCTGGTGGACCTCGATCGCGCCGTGCCCAAGCGTGGTGACTACTTCGCCGACGCCCTGCACCTGAACGATGCGGGACATGCCGTGGTGGGTGAAGCCGTCGCTCGGGCGGTGCGGGAAGGGGCGCTGGCGGCGGCCGTGCCCATGCCGACCCACCTGCCGCTGGACGGACCGTAAGATGGCATTCAACAGCCTGCACTTTCTCCTCTTCTTTCCGCTGGTGACCACCGGCGCCTGGCTGCTGCGCCGGCACGCCGGTCTGCGTATGCTCCTGCTGCTGTTCGCCAGCTACTACTTCTACATGTCGTGGAACTGGAAGTACGCCGGGCTGCTTCTGGGCTCGACGCTGCTGGATTACGTGGTGGCGCTGGGCATGGCCCGCACGGCGAGCATCTTCCGTCGGCGGCTGTTGTTCATTGCGAGCCTCAGCGGCAACCTCGGCGTGCTGTTCGTGTTCAAGTATTACAACTTCTTCGCCGACAGCGTCGCCCAGGTGGCGGCCGGTCTGGGCGCGCCGCTGGCCGCGGCCCATCACAGCCTCCTGCTGCCCGTGGGGATCAGTTTCTACACGTTTCAGACCCTCAGCTACACAATCGACGTCTACCGCGGGCAGTTGCAGCCGACGCGTAACTTCCTGAAGTTCGCGCTGTTTGTCTCGTTTTTCCCGCAGCTTGTGGCCGGGCCCATCGTCCGGGCCGGTCACTTCCTGCCGCAGCTTGACGCCCGGCCGCGTTTTGATGATCGAGCGGCCGAGCTCGGCCTGGGTCGCATCTTCCTCGGCCTGTTCAAGAAGATCTGCCTTGCCGATCTGCTGGGCACCGCGCTGGTCGACCCCGTGTTCGCCAATCCAGGCGCGTGCAGCTCCTGGACGCTGCTGCTGGCCATGTATGGCTATGCGTTTCAGATCTATTATGATTTCTCCGGCTACAGCGACATCGCCCTCGGGGCGGCGAAGGTGCTGGGTTTCGAGCTGCCGATCAACTTCGATCGCCCGTACCTGGCCACCAGCCTCCGCGATTTCTGGCGCCGCTGGCACATCTCGCTGTCCACGTGGCTGCGCGACTACCTGTACATGCCGCTGGGCGGCGGGCGGGGCTCGGCCCTGCGCACCGCGCGCAACCTTGCGCTCGTCATGCTGCTGGGCGGCCTGTGGCACGGCGCGGCCTGGGGATTCGTGCTGTGGGGCGCCCTGCACGGGCTGTTGCTGGGGGCCGGCCGCCTGTTTCATCACGTCACCGGCATCGATGCCGACCGTAACGACCAGCCGCTCGTCAGCCGGCTCGCCCGCGTCGTGGTGACGTTCCATCTGGTCGCGGGCTGCTTCGTCGTCTTTCGTGCCGTCGAGTGGCCGCTCATCCGCGCGTATTTCGGCACGTTGCTGAGCTTCCAACCGGGCTTGAGCGTCGCCACCCCCGCGGCCTACTGGGTCCTGCTGGTGGCGACCCTGTACGAATGGGTCCCGCGTGCGTGGCTGCGGGAGATGCGGAGGGGATACCTGGCGTTACCGAGCCCGGCTCAGGCGGGGGTGTTGACGACCGCCCTGCTCGTCTTCGCGGCCGTCGGCAGCGGCGAAGCCCCGTTCATCTACTTCCAGTTCTGACCCGCGGTTCCGACAATCTGAGCTTCCGGGTCCGCTGCGGATTGGAGCCGCGGGCTTGCTCCCCTTGCCGTCGAGCGCCAAGGGCAGTCAGCGCGGGGCCGCGATACCCCGATTGTCGCGCCACTACGCACCGTGATTCAGGAAATCCGCTCCGGGGACGGCACGGCGTCGCCACGCTTGACCATGTCACCCGACGCCTGAGCGACCGGCGGAGACGCCGCCGGCCCGCCCGGGCGCACCATCGCCTTGATGTGCTGGTAGATGGCCCGCGTGGCCGTCGAACGGTTCAACGTGTAGAAGTGAATGCCGGCCGCTTCCTGCTCGATCAGTTGCAGGCACTGTTGCGTCGCGTGGTACATGCCCAGGTGACGCACGGCCTCGGCGTCGTCCTCGACGCTCTCGATGCGGTTCAGCAGGTCAGGTGGGATACTCGCCCCGCACATTTCGGTAAACCGCCGAATCTGCTTGACGCTCAGGATGGGCATGATGCCGGCGACGATCGGCACCTTGATCCCCGCCCGCAGGGCCCGCTCGCGGAAACGGTAAAAGTGCCGGTTGTCAAAGAAGAGTTGCGTGATGAGGAAATCCACGCCGGCATCCACCTTACGCAGCAGATGTTCCAGGTCGGCGGTCAGGCTGCCCGCCTCGGGATGCCCTTCGGGGTAGCAGGCGGCCGCGATACACATGTCGCTGCGCGCCCGGATGAAGGCCACCAGCTCGCTGGCGTAGCGGAACTCATCCGCCTCCGGCGTCGCGGGCACCTGGTCCGCCGGCCGGTCGCCGCGCAGAGCCAGCACGTTCTCGATCCCATGCCGTTTCAGATCGTCCACCACGGTGCCCAGCTCGGCGCGTGTCGCCCCCATGCAGGTCAGGTGGGCCATGCTCTCAATGCCGATGTCGCTCTTGATGCGCGTCACTAGGTCGAGGGTCTGGCGCCGGTCCGACCCGCCCGAGCCATAGGTTACGGAGACGTAGGTGGGATGCAGCGGCTTGAGGGACTCCACCGTGCGGTAAAGGTCCCAGAACCCGATTTCGTCCTTAGGGGGGAAGAACTCGAAGGACAGGGTGGGTCGGCCGGGGCTGAACTGCTGTGTGATCCGCATCGTACCGGCACTCGAACTGGGCGCGGAAGGATTTGAACCTTCGTAGGCTTACGCCAACGGGTTTACAGCCCGTCCCCTTTGGCCACTCGGGCACACGCCCCCCGCGTATCGATCGGCCGACCCCGCCGTCGACTCGCGTTGGATACAGCCACGGCTTTCTACCCCACTTCCGGCCCTCTGGCAAGGGGCGCCCCCACCCGCTGGCCAGGTCCGCCATCCGAGCCCGAGCTTCGGCCGGCGGGGGCCCCGCGGTGCCCGCTTGGAAGTCCGCCGGGCTTCGTCCGTGCCCCAACCGACCCTGCGGGGGCAGGGCATCGTTGCGCGCACCAGGAACACCTACGGTTGAAAGAGGGTGACATTGTTCCACCGCCGCGCCGCCATGTCCGCCGACACCGCGGGGCTACTGCCGTAGCCCCCGAGCGGGTCCGTCCGCGAGGAACGGACCTCGGTGAGGGCCTCGGGTGCCGGTAGGCGGTTTGGAAAGCGGGCAAAGCAGGCCCGGTGGGAGCGGAGCACTGCCCGTGTGACCGACACTACGGAAGTAGCGCGCGGGCCGCTGACTGCGCATCGAGCGTCACGGCTTGTCGGGCAAGTTCCTGGGCGCGCTCGCGGTCGCCCAACTTGTGGGCGGCGAAGGCTGCCTGCTCGAAGTAGCGGGCCTGCTGCGGCTCCAGGCGGGTGAGGCAGACATACTCCTCCAGGGCCGCCTGCGTGTCGCCCGCCAGCATACACGTCTCCGCCAACGCCTGTCGCAAGGCCGCGCTGAACGGATCGACGTGCAGCGCCCGCCGGTACCAGTACAGTGCCTCGTTCAGTTGCCCGCGGGCACGTTGGATGCGGGCGATGCCGTTCGGCACGTCCGGATCGTGGCAGTCCAGGCGGGCCAGTTCCATCAGTTGCGGCAGGGCCAGGTCGTCCTGCTTGCGTTTCAGGTAGATGGCCGACAGCGCTTGCCAGCTTGCCGGGTCCAGCGGGCAAAGGCGTTGCAGCGCCTGGAACGCCTCCACGGCGGCCTCGTATTCCTCACGCCGCAGGTGGACCGCGCCCTGCAGCTTCGGTGCGTTCCAGTTGGCGGGCCTGACCGCGCGGAGCCGTTGTACCACCGGCAGCAGCTCATCCTCGTGCCCTCGACGTTCGAGGTCGTTGCCCGCCTCCTGGGCCGCCCGGAACAGGATCAACGCGAGGACTTCCAGGGCCGCCGGCTCGTCTTCGTCCAGCGCCAGCGCGCGCCGGGCGGCCTGAAGGGCACGCTCCTCGGTGGCCGTGTGTATGCCCGTGGCTTTCCCGGAGGCGTCCACCGTCAGCGTCACCGCCCCTGGCTCGTCGGCCCAGTGCAGTTCCGCCCGCGCCAGCCGCCCCCACAGGGCCGCGTTCTGCGGCTCGGCGGCCACCAGCGTCCGCAACTGCTCGACGTTCTCGGGGGCCGTCAGGTCGAAACCGAGCCTGGTCAGCTCCCCCCGTGCCCATGCTCGGAAGTCCAGGTCAAACCGGGCCTCGCTCAGTTGAAACAGCTCCTGGAAGACCTGCGCCTGGGACTGCCCGTCGCGGAAGCGACGCAGCATCTGGTTGAGGCAGTCGTACCCGAATCGCTGAACGAGGTACTCGCTCATCCACTCACTCTGGGCGTAAGCCTGAGTGGGATCATCCGGTCGCCGGGGACGGATGAACCCCCAGTTGATGTCCGCCAACGAGAACAACCGGTCTTCCCGGGCGGCGGCGGCCAGCACCGACCACCAGGCAAACGGCCGGGGCATCTCCTCCTGCTGCACCGCCAGGGCTTCGGTGAACCAGTGCGGGATGCGGTTGTTCGTGGCGCTGAGCGTCACGGTGTGCGCGAACTCGTGCCGCAGCACCTGCATGAGGTTGTAGGTACCCATCACTTCGGTGGAAGCCCGCGGCGTCTCCACCGCGATGACGCGTCCGGTGCAGGCCCCGACGGTGTGGATCCACGGCCGACCGGTGATCCGCACGCCGAACGCCCGATGCGTCGGGAACACCTCGATGATCGTCTTGTCCGGCGGTTCGTGCTCGTAATCGCCGGTGATCTGCGGGTAGACCTGCTCCAGGTACGTGCCCAGGAATGCCCCCAGGCCCGGATCGCGCGTCTGGTCGTATTTGACGATGAAGTGCTCGGTTTCGTGGCGGGCGAAGGCCTCCAGCGATTCCAGCAGTTCGAGCGTGAACTTGGTCCGCTCGTTGTAGGGGTCGAGCCCCCAGGACGCCTCCAGCACCTCGCGAGCCTTCTCCTCGTGACCCCACTGCATGTACATCATGCCCAGCGTCGTGCGCGGGTTCGCGTCGGTCGGATCGAACTCAATCGCCAGACGCAGCTCGCGCTCGCAGGCTTCGTACTGGCGGATGCTGGATAAGGCCACCCCGACTATCGTATGGAACGCGGCGCACCGCGGATTGAGCGCCGCCACCTGGGCCGCCAGCTTCTGTACCTCGGCGTCGTTGAACTCCGAGGCCGCCAGCGCTGCTTGCAGGCTCAGGGCGATCAGGTCGTTGGGGTTGATGGCCAGCGCCTGCCGGCAAAGCTCCCGCCCCTCCGCGTACCGGTCTTCGATGATACGCACTTGAGCCAGCAGATAGGGCGCCGGCGCGAAGTTGGGATTGGTGGTCAGCGCCTGCTCGGCGTGCCACTCGGCCTGCTCGAGGTTCCATTCCTCCAGGGCCGCCGCGCCCAGCCCCACGTGGGCCTCCGGCAGTTTCTCGTTGATGCGGAGGGCGCCCCGGTAGTCCGCGACGCTGCCGTCCGCCTCGTCGTTGTTGTACTTCTCGCGGAGCAGGTCCGCCGCCGCGATGCGGGCGGGCCAGTACGCCCGGTCCAGCCGCTCGTAGGCCACTTGCAGCATCTCGTTGAGCACGTGCTGCGTGCGACGGGGCACCGACGTTTGCGTCAGGACACTGTAGCGCAGAAACCCCAGGGCCAGCGCGGTGAGTCGTTCCGCGTCCCGGGGCAGTTCCGCCTGCCCGGCCACCTGCTTGTCGAACCAGGTGTAGGTCTCGATGGCGGCCTCGCGCCGGCCGAGCAACTCCTGCACCTGCCCGAGCAGCAGCCGCGCCCCGGCATGGCGCGGCTGGAGCTTGCTGGCCGCCTGGGCGTGTTGCATGACCTCATCGTAGCGCCCCACGCGCAGCAGGGCATCGGCTACAGCGAAGTGCCAGTCCGCGGATTCCTCGGCCGCCAGGGCCGCCAGCCCGACAATGGCCTCGTCGTATTGCCCGGTCTCCAGCCGACACCGCGCCAACCCCAACCCGGCCGTCAGCATGTGCTCCGGCGCCTGCGCCAGCCGCTCGTAGGCGGCCGTAGCCTGCGCGTATTGGCCACGCATGAGCAGCTCCCGCGCCTGCGCGGGCGTGAGCGGCTGCTGCGGCTCCGCCTCCGCCGAGGCCTCAGGCGCAGGCGCCGGAACCTGCGGCCCGGGCGCCGGCGGTTGTGGCCCAGGCGCTGGCGGTTGCAGTGCCTGCGCCGACGGTTGCAGCGCGGACGCCGGCGTGCTCAGCAACCCGGCCAGTCCGGCTGTCCAAAGGGCTTGCCTCATCCAGTTAGCCATGGGTGTTACTCGCTCGCCAGTTGCCAAGCAGACCCCGGGTTCGACATCGAAGTTCGGTTGAGCACCTGTCCAGTCTCTTTGCGGTACCTTACCCTCAGGATTATACCCGCCGGTTTCCCCGCCGCCGCTGGTGTTACCGGGCCTGCGCCTGGTACCCTTAGGGATTCCGCGATGGCGCGCCCTGGGAACTGCACGGCACACGTCCACAGCGTTGACACGCTACCGGTCGCCCTGCTAAGCTGCGTGCCTTGTCGAATGTTCGGGCTGGTCAGGGCGACAAACGGGTGACTCGTCCATGGACATGATCGTCGTCATGAAGGCGAACGCCACCGCGGATGACGTCCAGCGCGTGGTCGAACGCATCGGCGAACTGGGCCTCGTGCCGCACTTGTCCAAGGGCGAGTTTCGCACCATCGTCGGGGCCATCGGGCAGAAGACGCCGCCGACGCTCGAACAACTCCGCCAGCTTCCCGCCGTGGACGAGGTGCTGGCCATCACCCAGCCCTACAAGCTCGCCTCGCGCGAGTTCCACGAGGCAGACACCATCCTCGACATCAAGGGCATCCGCGTCGGCGGCCCGCACGTCAACGTTATTGCCGGCCCCTGCGCCATCGAGGGACGCGACATGCTCTTCGAGATCGCCCGGGCGGTGAAGGACGCCGGGGCGTCGATGCTCCGCGGCGGGGCGTTCAAGCCGCGCACCTCTCCGTATGCCTTCACGGGCATGGGCCGGGAAGGGCTGCGGCTGCTCCAGGAGGTCGGCCGCGAGCTGAGCATGCCCACCATCACCGAGGTCACCGACCCGCGGGACGTGCCGCTCGTCTACGACCACGCCGACATCTTCCAGATCGGCGCCCGCAACATGCAGAACTTCAACCTGCTGCTGGAGGTCGGGCGCACCGACAAGCCGGTCTTCATCAAGCGCGGCTTGGCCGCCTCCATCAACGAGCTGCTCATGTCGGCCGAGTACGTGCTGAGCCAGGGCAACCATCGCGTGATGGTCTGCGAGCGCGGCCTGCGCACGTTTGCCGACGAGACGCGGTTTACGCTGGACGTGTCGGCCGTGCCGGTGATCCAGGAGCGCTCGCACCTGCCGGTGTTCGTCGATCCCTCGCACGCGGCCGGCAAGCGCGACCTGGTTCCCGCGCTCGCGTTGGCTGCGATTGCAGCCGGGGCGGCCGGCATCATTGTCGAAGTGCACAGTTGCCCGGACCGGGCGCTATGTGACGGCCCGCAGGCGGTCCTGCCCGCCAACTTCGCGCGCATGATGCAGCAGTTGCGCCAGATCGCCGAAATCGTCGGCCACCGCGTCACCCTCTGGAACCGCGACGACGCCCCCCCGGCCAGACCCACCACAACGGGGTGGATGAGCTGAGGCGCTGAGCGCCCGGAAAGCGGCATCTGGTGTCCGGCCTTGCGTTGGCCAGCGCAAGCCCTGTGTGTGGATTCCCGATTACGCTGGACTTGGCTCCCGCGGGGTGGGATAATTGCCGCGTACGGCGTGCGAGATTCCGCCCCGGTCGGGCAGCCCTCCGGAGTGCCCGATCCGGGTGCTGTTCGGGTGTCAGGTTGGTTTATGAAGTACACGGTCATCATTCGAGCCGGCAATGAGAGCGGCTATGTCGCGACCGTTCCGGCTTTGCCTGGATGCGTGTCGCAGGGGCGAACGCGGCGACAGACTCTCTGCAACGCCAAGGAGGCGATCGAAGCCTACATTGAAGCGCTTCTAGAAGACGGTCTGGGCGTGCCGGTGCAGACTGACGCAGAACTGGTAGATGTCGAGGTATCGGCACGGTGAGCCGCCTGCCCCGTGGGCTGTCATATCAGCGCGTCGCAGCCGCCCTGAAACGCGCCCGGTTCTCTGTGCGGCGGCGGAAGGGCAGCCACATTGTGCTGCGCCGTGACGAGCCATTCGCGCAGGTTGTTGTGCCTGCGCATCGCTCGCTCGATACCGGCACGCTCGCCAGCATCCTGGCGGGAGCCGGCATGACGCCGGACGAGTTCCTGGACCTGCTGTGACGCGCCGAGTTTGCTGGGCCCGCCGGCGTCATCGTCGAGGTGCACAGTTGCCCGGACCGCGCATTATGCGACGGCCCCCAGGCGGTGCTGCCCGACAACTTCACCCGTATGATGCAGCAACTACGCCAGATCGCCGAAATCGTCAGCCACCGCGTCACCCTCTGGAACCGCGATGACGCCCCACCCGCCAGACCCAGCACGACGGGGTGGATGAGCTGAGGCTTGCTGCACCGGTGTGTGGCAGGCTTTCCCCGGCCAACGCTGGGCTGCGGACGTGCCGCAACCCGCCGCTGAATCAACGACATGTCTGCTGTTTCTTCGGCTGGCGTTTCGGTGGTGCCGGCTTGAGCGGCTTGGGCAGCTCGACCGGTTTCACTTGATCCACCGGGCCTACTGGGGGCTTGTACGAGTACTTGTCGCCGTCTGGGGGAAGGGGGACGAAGCGATCGACGTTCTTCGTTGACTGATCCCCCGGACGGCGTGCCGGCGATTGCGATTCTGCGGTCTGCTGCTCCGGTCGCTTCGGCTGGTTGCTCATTCGATGGCTCCTTCACTTTGCCGATACGTTACAGAGGGCGAAGAGCAGGAGCGCACCGACGCCCACCGAGAACGTAGTCAGGCTTACCCAGTTCAAACATCCGACAATCCTCGGCCTCAC
This sequence comes from Planctomycetota bacterium, assembly GCA_029558835.1. Lineage (GTDB taxonomy): Bacteria > Planctomycetota > Phycisphaerae > UBA1845 > UBA1845 > JAKQDH01. The sequence goes on from JAKQDH010000099.1 coordinate 25,291, forward strand.
GCACTTAGACTGCTCCTTGCGCACGCGCGCCCAGTAGCCCCCTCCGCCTCTTGCACACTCTTGGTCGAGGATGTCGCGAAAGCGCTCGTGGCCAGTTTGGCTTACCCGCATCATCGCGCCGACCAAGAAGATCGTAACGACCAGCAACGTTCACCCCGTTGCGATCAACCATACCTGCCGCACGGCGCCGGGTGCTGCGAGGTCGTGGAAGAAGGCCAGCGATAATCCAATCGCGCCGCCGCTGAGTGTTAGAAGGTACTGGTCGTAGCTTTCGCCGAGCTTCTGCTCGCTGTCAAGGAGGCGGTTGCGATGGGCTTGATACGCGTCGTAGACGCGGTCCTCCATGGTGCCGAAATCGGCTTTCGCCTCGGTTGGTCTGTCGGGCGTTTCGGGCATCGCTTGCGGTCTGTTCTTCACTGCTCTCGACTCCGGGGCAGGTTCGGACGGGGTTCTTGCTGCGGGTGTTCCCGTAGCGCGCTACGGTTGTCAGTTCGCCGCCCACTCAGATTCCGCGGCGGGTCGCGCGCGGCAGCCTCGGGGCCGCGCTAGTTGGTGTGCGCAGTTGACGGTGCACCCGCGCCGTCCTGCTTGACTGCCCACAGCCTGCCATCACGTCAGAGAACACTCCCGCCGCGATCTACTCGCGACCAACGCTCTCCCGCTTTTGGGGACATCGGCCACGAGTCGATCGGGAGTACACGCTATTGACCCCATGTCCGGGTGGTCCTCAACATGTTGATGGGTCAGTCGATCACACCCTACTTGATGACCAAGTGGGTGCCATGATGATGTTCCGGAAATCAGAAGATTCTGATTGCTTTTTTGCGGCAGACACGCGATAATCTTCTGGGCGGCGGGTGAGGCTCGACGCGAGGCGAGATGCGCAAGTGTCCATAGCAGAACGACTTAGATACGCCCGGGAACGCACGGGGCTTACCCTGCGGCAGGTGGCCGAGCGGACGGGGATCGGGGAGTCCTCGCTTTCGGAGTTCGAGAACGGCAAGCGGGAGCCCCGACTGAGCCAGCTCCACGCCTTGGCGCAGGTGTACCGGCGCTCCCTCGCGTTTCTGCTGGGGGAGGGCAGCATCCCCCGCGAGGTGGTTCTGTGGCGGCAGCGCCCGGAGCCTGCCGTTGTCGGGGAGATCGAGACCACGTTTCTGAGGTTCTGCGAGCAGTATCACAACCTCGAGGTCTGGTGCGGTGAGCGCAGCGCGTGCGCCCTGCCGAAGGCGGAGGGCTCTGCCGAGAGCTTCAGTTACCGTGAGGCTGAGCGGCTGGCGTATCGGGTGCAGAGTGAGCTGCGTCTGGGCGACCGTCCCGGGCGCAGCCTATTCCACGTTCTGGAAGAAGTGTGCGCGGTGAAGCTGTTCCACCTGTCGTTTCAACCGACAGGCCCGGCGGCCAGCACGGTGAGCGCGGCATTTGGCCCGGCGATTCTGCTCAACGCGAACAACGTCCGCTGGCGTCGGAACTTCGACTTGGCCCACGAGCTGTTCCATGTGCTCACCTGGGACATCTTCCGCACGGAAACCGAGAGCACCTCGGCCAGTGAGAGAGAAGAGAAGCTGGCCACGTGTTTCGCCAGCCACCTGCTCATGCCGACCGATGCCACACGCGTGGCGATCAACGACGCGGTGACAGGCGACGCCATCTCATTCACGGATCTGTCTGCTGTCGCGCGGCAGTTCGACGTGTCCGTCGATGCCCTCCTCTGGCGCATTCACTTCCTGTTCCGTCGTGAGGAGGAGGATACTCGCCGGGACATCGAGCGGTACAACGAGCGTGCGCGCCTCTTTGACGAGCGGGAGCGCGACCAGCCGCCGACGCGACCGCGCCGCTACGTCGCCCTGGCAGTGAAGGCCCTGCGAAACGGCGAGTTTTCCATCGGGAAGTTCGCTGAGTATCTCGGGATCAGCAGGAACGAGGCGCTGCGATTCGCTGAGCAGGAGGCTGGCGACGATGAAGAAGTTGCGCTTCCTCCTGCTTGACGCCAACGTCGTCATTCAGCTCTTTCAGCTCGGACTCTGGAAGCACTTTGTCAACAAGTGCGACGTCTTGCTGACCAAGACAGTCGCGGAGGAGGCTCAGTTCTACTTCGATGCCGACGGTCAGCACGCGATTGACCTGACGGACAACATCAACTCGAAGCGCATCCAGGTTGTCGACGTCCCGCCCGGCGACGTGTTGAGGTTCAGAGACCGGTTCAGCCCGGTCTATGCGGAGCGCCTCGACCCGGGCGAAGCCGACTGCCTCACGTATCTCCTGGCGTCCGCAGACCCATGCATGGTCTGCTCGGGTGATGCCATCGTGTTTCGTACCTTGGCCAGGCTCGATTTGGCTGAACGGGGACTCTCTCTGGAGGAAGCGCTCGGGCAGATCGGCTTTGGGCGTCGCCTGCCCGATCACTTCACGAAGCGGTTTCGCGAGGCGTGGACCCGGCAAGGCCAAGAGGAGAGGATTCGCGGCATCGGACTCAGATAGACGCACCACGTTGCACAGGTTGTACGACGAACGCAGCGATCTGCTTGTGCTGTTCCGCGGAAGCTCCAACGGAGGGCCAGTTGTGTGGGGCGAATCGGCGCGTCGTTCTGAGGGAGATTGCGCCCGGTGCTGCGTGCACGGCCGACGGTATTACCCGAGCGGACTCCGGCTCGCTGGCGTTCCTGCCTCGCTAGGCGTACCCTGATGCACCGCCGGATCGGCGGGTAGCCCGTGGCCAGGGGCATTCGGGGGCGCGGGCCGACGCCCCTTGCTCCGCGGCAGGGAGCCGGCCGGGGTCCGGGTCACGTTCACCATGAAGGATCGCCACGACGCGACGAAAGGAACCAAACCATGCGTAAGCCTCTGGTGGCCGGGAATTGGAAGATGTTCAAGCTCCGGGCTGAGGCCATCAGCCTGGTAAAGGGTATTCAGGACGGTCTGAAGGGGATCGACACGGGCAAGGTCGAGGTGCTGGTGTGTCCGCCGTATCCGTGGCTGGAGGCGGTGGGGTCGGCCCTGCGGGGCAGCCCGATTCTGCTCGGCGCCCAGAACGCCCACGAGGCCAAGGAAGGGGCGTTCACCGGCGAGGTTGCGGTGCCGATGCTGAAGGACGCGGGCTGCAGCTACGTGATTATCGGACATTCCGAACGCCGCCAGCATTTCGGCGAGCGCGGCGACCGCCTGCACCGTAAGGTCCGGGCCGTGCTCGAATACGGCCTGAAGGTCATCTACTGCATCGGGGAGACGCTCGAAGAGCGGGAAGCCGGCCGGACCGAGGCGGTCCTGGAGCGCCAAATCGACGAAGTCCTGGCGACGGACGTGGACGCGGCTCGGCTGGTGGTGGCCTATGAGCCGGTTTGGGCGATCGGCACCGGTCGGACGGCCACTACCGACCAGGCCCAGCAGGCCCACGTGTTCATCCGGGGCAAGCTGGGGGGCATCTTCGGGTTGCAGGTGGCCCAGGGCCTCCGCATCCAGTACGGCGGGAGCGTCAAGCCGGCCAACGCGGCCGGGCTGCTGGGGCAGAAAGACATCGACGGGGCCTTGGTCGGCGGGGCCTGCTTGGCCGCGGGGGACTTCCTCGCTATTATAGCGGCCGCGGTGGCGACGGCCGGGGGCGCCTAGCTGCCCGCTGAGGAACTTGCCACGACCCGGCGGTTCCGGCCCCGGGCGGGGCGTCCGGGGTCGGGTCGAGCGTGGTTGCTCGAAGGGCTGGTTCTTCGGCGGTCGAGTAGCCTCCGTCGACGGCGCTCGCCGCGTAAGTGGCGGTCCGGTGGAAGGTTGCGGCTCGCGCCGCCCCCGGTGCTGCCTGTCGATGCGCGTGTAGAGAACACAGAGGTTTGGCGATGTTTTTGGCGATGGGTTGGGCGGAGTGGGCGTTGACGTGGCTGATTGTCATCGTCTCCATCCTGCTGATAATCGTGATCCTGATCCAGAAGGGTCGCGGCGGCGGACTGGCCGGTGCGTTCGGTGGTGCCGGCGGCTCCAGCGCGTTCGGCGCCAAGACGGGTGACGTTTTCACCTGGATCACGGTGGGGCTGGCCACGGGCGCCATTCTGCTGGCGGTGGCGGGTAACTTCGTTCTGGACAAGTCGTCGGCCGTGGCAACCCGGACGGCCACCCCGGCTGGGGAGCCGGCGCCGGGTGAACTGCCGCCGGCCCCCGGAGACGGCGCGCAAGCCCCGGCAGGCGCGGTGCTGCCGGGCGGCGTAACGGTGGTGCCCGTGACTCCGCCGGCGGAGGGTGCCGCCCCGTCGGCGCCTACCGGCGATCAGCCTCCCGCAGGAGAGCCGTCATCCCAACCGCCGGCCGAGGGTACGCCGATGCCCGCCCCGTCAGCGCCGCCGGAGCAACCTGAGCGGCCCAAGGGTGAGTCTCCGCCGGCGCCCGTGGAGCCACCGGTACCACCCCCGCCGCAGCCGGAGCCCAAGCCCCGTCCCAGCGCGAGCGGTTAGAGGATGGGTCTCGGTCCTGCCGCAGTTCGGGGGACGATTGATGAAGCAGCGTCGGCCCCTGACCGCCGACCGGGAAGCCGCTGAGCGCGCCGGTTGCCGTAGTGCCCGCGTCGGTTCGGGAGTTACTCAAGGGCAGTTCGGGGTCGGCGAACCGCGATGCGGCCTGATGTGGGGTGTTGCTTAGGCCGGTGGTGGTACAGCCGCGTTCGCCCGCGTCTCGCCCTGCGGGGCAGAGTTCACAGGAACACGATGACGCCATGATTCTGTCGATGACCGGGTATGGTGCGGCCGAACACACCGACGCGGGGAGTATCTTCGTCGCCGAGGTCCGTAGCGTTAATCAGCGCTACCTGAAGCTGGCCATCCGGCTGCCCGAATGGCTCTCCTTCGCGGAACAAACGGTGGAGCAGATGCTGCGCGCCCGTCTGGCGCGAGGAAGCATCAGTTTTACGCTCCGGGTGCGGGGTGACGCGGTCGGGGCGGCCGCCGTCGACCGGACCGCGATCCAGGCTTACGTGGATCAACTTTCCCAGACGCGGGTTCCGGACCACATCCGGGCCACGCTGGACCTGGGGGTGATTGCGGGCTTGCCCGGGGTGGGGGAGGCCACGGCACCGGACGAGGAGGGTCGCCAACGCCTGCTCGGCATCATCCAGGATGTCACCCGCCGGGCGTTGGAGGCGTTACTTCAGATGCGCCAGGCGGAAGGGGCGGCGTTGAGCGCAGACCTGATGGTGTCCTGTGGCGCGATTCGCGGGCACCTGGCGGCCGTGCAGGAGGCGGCCCCGCGCGTCATCCAGGAGTATCACGCCCGTTTGCAGACGCGGGTGGCCGCCCTGCTTCAGGAGCGCAACTTCACGCTGGAGGCGGATGCCCTGGCACGCGAGGTGGCCCTCTACGCCGAGCGTTGTGACATCAGCGAGGAACTCACCCGCCTCCTGTCGCACCTGGACCAGTTCGCCGAGCTGTGTCGCGGCGACCAGCAGGCCGGACGCACGCTCGATTTCCTCACCCAGGAACTGCTGCGGGAGTCGAACACAATTACCGCCAAGAGCAACGACCTCTTGATCATCCGTCGCATGCTGGACGTGAAGGTCCTGATCGACCGCCTGCGGGAACAGGTGCAGAATGTCGAGTAACGCGGGAGCCGAACCGTCGCGCCGGCGGGGGCGCGTCATCGTCATCAGCGGGCCTTCCGGCACCGGCAAGACGTCGATCTGCAACGCGCTGCTGCGACGTCTGCCGGGCGCGGTGTGGAGCGTGTCCGCCACCACGCGGCCCCCGCGCGGCGGTGAGATCAGCGGGCAGAGCTACGAGTTCATCAGCCCGCAGGAGTTCGAGCGGCGCGAGGTGGCCGATGAGTTCCTGGAGACTGCCGAGTACGTGGGTCATCGCTATGGCACGCCGCGGCGGCCCGTGCAGGATGCGGTCGACCAGGGGCAGTACGTGATCATGGAGATCGACGTGCAGGGTGGCATCCAGGTGGCCCGCAAGGTGCCCGACGCCATCTGCATCTTCGTGCTGCCCCCGGACCTGGAGTCGCTGCGGGCCCGGCTGGAAGGGCGCCGCACCGAGGCCCAGGAGCAGATCTCCCGACGCCTGGCGAAGGCGGACGGCGAGATCGCCGTCGCCCGGGACAGCGGCTGCTATCGGTATTTCGTCATCAATGACGTGCTGGAAGCCACCATCGCGCAGGTGGAACAGATCATTCACGCGGAGCAAAGCCACTCATGATCGAGGCACTCAGACACGACAACGTCATCGACAAGCTGGGCGGGCGCTTCAAACTCACCGTGCTGATCCAGCGACGCTGGCTCGAGCTCATGCAGGGGGCCCGCCCCATGGTGGAGGCCGAGGGGCTCACCGAGATGGAAATCGTCGTCAAGGAAATCCTCGCGGGAAAGCTCGAACTGGTGGAAGCCCCGCCGGAGATGATGGATGACAGCGACATCTGAGCCGGCGCCTACCCGCGACTTGCAGGACTACGTGGTACTGGTCGGTGTCTGCGGCGGGATCGCCGCCTACAAGATCGGCGAACTCGTGTCGCGTCTGGTGCAGCGCGGAGCGGGTGTGACGGTGGCCATGACCGGGTCCGCCCGGAAGTTCGTGGCCCCGTTGACGTTCCGGACGCTCAGCGGGCGGCCCGTCCTGACGAGTCTGTGGGGGCGCGACACTCCGTATGAGGCCCAGCACATCGGCGTCACGGAGGCCGCGGACGTTTTCGTGATTGCCCCGGCGACGGCCAACATCATCGGCAAGCTGGCGGCCGGTATCGCCGACGACCTGCTGAGCACCCTGCTGCTCAGTGCCGACTCCCCGCTTATCCTGGCGCCGGGTATGAACACCCGCATGTGGACCCACCCCGTCGTGCAGGAAAACGTTGAACGTCTACGACGCTTGCCGGGCTGCACGTTCGTCGGCCCGGGTGAGGGCTGGCTGGCGTGTCGAGAGGTCGGCGTGGGGCGCATGGCTGAGGTGAGCGAGATTCTCGAGGTTGTTGTGGCCACGCTGCGCGGTCAGCCGCCGAAGCGTCACCGCAGCCCCGCTTGAGTCATCTGAGCGCCGGTACGGGGGATCCGGGCCGGCGCCACGGTCCTATCTAGGGGAGCATCCAGGTCGGCTCAGTACCCCGCCCGTGCCGTTGCGGCGGGCCCGGAGTAGGGTACAGAGTCGCTAATCGCCACCGGTTACGCGATCGCTCCGGAGCCAGCCGGCGTATAGTTCAGGGAGGCACTCGCATGCGTATTCTGATTACGGCCGGACCGACGCGCGAGTACTTCGACCCTGTACGTTATCTTTCAAATGCTTCGACTGGAAAAATGGGCTATGCCATCGCTGCCGAAGCCGTTCGCCGGGGCTACCAAGCGGTGCTGGTGACCGGGCCGGTGTCGCTTCCGGTACCCCAGGGAGTCCGTGTCGAGCACATCGTTAGTGCGGTGCAGATGCTGGAGGCTGCCGTCCGCGCTTTTGAGGAGTGCGACGCGGCTGTAATGGCAGCGGCGGTATGTGATTACACTCCCGTTGAACCAAGTAAACAAAAAATGCAGCGCTCCGGCGGTTGGCGACCGGAACTCGCGCCCACGCGCGACATTTGCGCGGAGTTGGGTCGTAGGAAGGGGAAACGGGTGCTGGTGGGTTTTGCGCTCGAGGATCACGACGAACGCCGGCGGGCGGAAGTGAAGCTCCGCCAGAAGAACTGTGACGCGCTGGTGTTGAATGGGGTTGCCACCGTTGGGTCAGAGTCGGGCGAGATTCAGCTCCTCCGGGCGGGGGGGACCTGGTCCGAGGTCATTCGGGGGAGCAAGGTGGAGTTGGCCGCGCGGGTCGTGGACCTTGTGGTGGAGCTGGTGTCGGATTGGGACCGCGGACCGAGTACCTCGCCGCAACGAGGAATCGACGGTGGTTGCCCATACTGAGCCGCGGCGCGGGAAACGCGGGTTCTGCTCGCCTGCCGTGGGAAAAGCGGGTGGTGGCCGTACAATGTTTGCGCGGTCACGATTACACCTGGCGGGCATGACACGGCGGATTCGGATTGACACCGGTTTTGGTGCGGTTAGACTTTCACCCGCCGGTGGGCGGGTAGTCGCGGCGCCCGGCGGCGGGCGATGGGGCCGGTGAGTGAGCCAGGTGGAATCTCAGGGCGGTGCGGGCTGCGGGCCCGTGCCGGGTCCTGATTGTTTTAGATGATCGAACTGCAACCGGGGTGGCGCCGCGGGCACGGGCGCAGCGGGGGCGGCGCGCTCGACACTGGTGCACGCGGTGAAGCGCGTCGATGGTGGTCGGCGTATGTGGGTTCGATGTAGGCGAGGCCCATGAGAGTTCTGATGCTAGGCTGGGAGTTCCCCCCTTTCATATCGGGAGGGCTGGGAACAGCGTGCTACGGGCTGACGCGCGCGCTAAGTGAGCTGGGGACGGAGATCCTCTTTGTGCTGCCCCGCGCGGTCGGTGCCAGCCACGCGCAGCACGTGCGCCTGCTGTCGCCGAGCGAGGTTCTGGCGGGCGGGGGCAGGGTCTCGCGTAGTCTGGCGCGCCAGTTTCGGCACGTGCGTTTTCTCGGAGTCGATGCGGCGTTGCATCCGTATGCGGAGCCCGGAGCGACGGCGGCCGAAGCCGCCGCGAAGGGTGCCGCGCGGAGTGCGGCCCAGGAGCCGGCCGCGGAAGCCCAGCTGCTGGGCTTCCACCGTCCGGTGCGCACCTCCACGGGGGTGCTGGGCAGCGGCGGCGCCGGTGCCGACTACGCCGGGGACATGTTCACGGAAACCGCGCGGTACTGCGACTTGGTGCTGGAAATCGTCGAGCACAACGACTTCGACGTGGTGCACGCTCACGACTGGATGACGTACCAGGCGGGGATCGCGGCCGCCCGGGCAAGCGGCAAGCCGCTGGTCGTCCACGTGCACTCGACGGAGTTCGATCGCAGCGGCGAGCACGTCAACCAGCGCGTGTACGATGTCGAGCGGGCAGGCATGCACGCGGCCGACCAGGTGATTACCGTCAGTCACCTGACCAAGAGCATCGCGGTGAGTCGCTACGGCGTGTCGCCCGACAAGATTACGGTGGTGTACAACGGCATCGAGCGCAACGGCTCGCCGGAGCAGCCCATCCCGCGCATCCGGCGGGACGAGAAGATCGTGCTGTTCATCGGGCGGATCACGATGCAGAAGGGCCCGGAGTACTTCGTGCGGGCCGCCAAGAAGGTGCTCGAGGTGATGGAGAACGTGCGCTTCATCATGGCCGGCAGCGGCGACATGGCTCGCGCCTCGATTGAGCTGGCGGCCCAGCTCGGCATCGGGCACAAGGTGCTGTTCACGGGCTTCCTGCGGGGCAAGGACGTCGAGCGGGTGTTCCGCATGGCGGACTTGTACGTGATGCCGTCGGTGTCGGAGCCGTTCGGGATCGCGCCGCTGGAGGCGATCGCCCAGGACGTACCGGTGCTGATTTCGAAGCAATCGGGCGTGTCGGAGGTGCTATCCCACGCCCTGAAGGTGGACTTCTGGGACGTGGACGAGATGGCCAACAAGATCGTGGCGGTGCTGCGGCACCCGCCACTGCACTCGACGCTGCGGCAGCACAGCAGCTTTGAGATCACGCGGCTGACGTGGACGACGGCGGCCCAGAACTGCCTGGACGTGTACCGCCGGGCGACGGGGCGGGGCGATTAGGCGGGCGGCGGGCCGGTGCCCCCGGGCAGGCACCCGGGGCCCACAGGGAGGTGTACGGCAATGGCTTCCGTCTGCTTCTACTTCCAGGTGCACCAGCCTTACCGGCTGCGGCGCTACAGCATCTTCGATACCGGGCATGACTACTTCGATCGCGTGGTGAACCGCAACGTGTGTCAGAAGGTGGCACAGAAGTGCTACCTGCCGGCCTGTTCCCTGCTGCTGGACCTGGTGCGTGAGCACGAAGGGCGCTTCCGCTTCAGCTTCTCGATCACCGGGGTGGTGCTGGACCAGTTTCAGGAGTACTGCCCGGAAGTGCTGGAGCTTCTGCACCGGCTCAACGAGACCGGCTGCGTGGAGTTCCTGGCGGAGACGTACTATCACTCCCTGGCGTTCCTGTACTCGCGCGAGGAGCTCGCGCAGCAGGTGGAGATGCACCGCCGGCGCATCCGCGAGACGTTCGGGCAGGAGCCGCGGGTCTTCCGCAACACCGAGTTGATCTACAACAACGACCTGGCCCATTTCGTCGCCAACCTCGGCTTCGCGGGGATGCTCTGCGAGGGGGTGGACCGACTGCTGGGGTATCGCAGCCCGGCGTACGTCTATCATCCGCCGCGGGCGCCGGACTTCGCCCTGCTGCTCAAGAACTACCGGCTGAGCGACGACATTGCGTTCCGCTTCGGGGACCGGAACTGGTCGGAATGGCCGCTGCCGGCCGAGCGTTTCGCCCAGTGGGTGCACCAGATCAATGGCAACGGCTACCTCGTCAACCTGTTCATGGACTTCGAGACGCTGGGGGAGCACCAGTGGGAGGACACGGGCATCTTCGCGTTCATGCGGGTGCTGCCGGGCAAGATCATGGAACTGGGGGGCAATGACTTCCTGAAGGTGTCGGAGGCGATCGCCCGCTACCCCAAGGACGGGGCCTACGATGTCCCGCACCTGATCAGTTGGGCCGATACCGAGCGGGACCTGTCGGCTTGGCTGGGCAACTCCATGCAGTCCAACGCCGTGGCGGAGTTGTACCGGCTGGAGTCGGCCATTAAAGCGACCGGGGACGCCGGCCTGTTGTCCGACTGGCGGCGGATGCAGACGTCGGACCACTTTTACTACATGTGCACCAAGTACTTCGCCGACGGCGACGTGCACAAGTACTTTAACCCCTACGACTCGCCGTATGACTCGTACATCAACTTCATGAACGTGCTGGACAACCTGGGGTATCGGGCGCGGCGGACGTCGCAGTGGGTGGCATGAGCGGTCGAAACTGCGGGTGGCGGTCTGGGAATCAGGGGCGGCAGATGGGGCAATGGGTAGGGTGGGCAAAACGGGCGCGTACTCTTCCGTAATTCTCTATGAGGAAAGAACTTAGCTGGTTTGGCGGCGGCGCCAGCAGGGGCTGCGTTTGCGTAAACCCGTACAGGCAAAGGGGTTGGGTTCGGTTTTCCGCGCAAATGTTCAAGAGCGGACGGGCCGAGCGCCGATTAGGCTGGGAAGCGATGGAGGCACCGGGAGGCGGTACGCCCGGACCGGCGGTTGGCCGCGTGGCGTGGCGAAATCTTCGGGAATTGGCGGTTGACTTGGGTTGGCCAACACCTACAATTCGCCCGCAGTAAACCGGCGGGGGGATGTCGTGGCGGCCTCCGGCGGTGGGTCACAACGTAGTTGGCGGCGGTCGTTCCGGTGCTGGCGCGTGCCCGGAGCGGCGGAGCCCCAAGTCACGAGTTCATGCAGGGTCGATGGGGACCAGTGTGGGAGGGAGCCCTCGGTGGTCGGGCGGGGCCGGCCCCGGAGCGGTACGTATGGATGTCCCATCGGTTGGGCGCGGAGCTGGCGGTCGGCGAACGGGAGGCGGAGGGCGATTGGATCGTTAGCTGGGGCGGTTGAAAACGACGCGAGGTGCCGGATTGCGCCTCGCGGTTCACAGGATTCGGAAAGACGGTTGGTTGACAGGAGAAGCGTGGCTTCAGAACACGCCACAGTCTTTCACGGGAGGTCAATGAGAATGGTACGTTCAGAGATGCTGCGGAAATTGGGATGGTTGCGGGGCGTGGCTCGGGTAGGCACGCTCTGTGGCGTGCTGGCCATGCTCCTGGTCTTCGTGCCGGGCTGCCCGCCGTGCGAGACGGACGCCGACTGCGACGACGGCCTGTGGTGCAACGGGGCGGAAACGTGCAACGTCGAGACCGGGCGGTGCGTGGCCGGCGAGGACCCCTGCGAGGGTCTGCTGGGCTGCGACGACGAGAATGACGTGTGCATCGAGTGCGTGACGGTCGCCGATTGCGGCGATGAGGATCTGTGCACGACGGACGCCTGCGTGGACGGTTTGTGCGTTTACACGCCGGTGGACTGCGATGACAACGATGCCTGCACGACCGACACGTGCACCGCGGCCACGGGCGCGTGCGTCCACACGGATGTCGTCTGCGACGACGGCGATCTGTGCACGGACGATGACTGCGACCCGGCCACCGGGTGCGTCTACACGCCGGCGGATTGCGGCGACGAGGTTTGCGACCCGGTGACGGGTGACTGCGTCGAGTGCGTGGCGGCCGCCGATTGCGCGGACGATGATGCCTGCACGACCGACGCCTGCGTCGACAACGCCTGCGTGTACACGGACGTGGTGTGCGATGACGGCGACCTCTGCACGACGGACACGTGCGATGCGGCCGCGGGTTGCGTCTTCACCCCGGTGGTCTGCCCGGCGGGTCAGGAGTGCGACGCCACGACGGGTGATTGCGTGCCGGTGACCGAGTGCGACGACGACACCGATTGCGACGACCTGCTGTGGTGCACCGGCGAGGAGACCTGCGACCTGGCCACGGGCACTTGTGTGGCGGGTACGGCGCCGTGCGATCCGGACACGCAGGAGTGCGACGAGGATGCCGACATCTGCATCGACCTCGTGACGCCGTGCGTGGAGGATGCCGACTGCAACGACGACGACAACTGCACGACCGACGCGTGCGTGGACGAGGCCTGCGTATTCACGCCGGTGGCGTGCGCCGCGGGTCAGGAGTGCGATCCGGACACGGGTGAGTGCGTGGACATCCCCGGCGAGACCCGCACCTTCACGCTGCTGATCGGCGAGTCGCTTACCGGGACGGGCAACGCGGACACCTTCAACGCACCGCTGGAGTTGAACCAGGCGGGCGTGACCCTGCCGACGCTGCAGACCGGCGACGCGGCCGACGGGTTGGACGGCACGGACACGTTGGCGCTGATGCTCAACAGCACGGCGGACAACACGGTCCTGCCGACGCTGACCAGCATGGAGCGGCTGCAGGTTACGGACTTCACCGCGGGGTTGTTTACGACGACGCTGAACCTGCTCAACACGCCGGATGTCACGGACATTGCGGTGACGAATACGAGTCAGGTTAATGATGCGGACTCGACGATCATCAGCAACATCGCCAACAACGCGAGCATGGGCCTGACCAACGTGGGCTCCGACGTGGACCTCCAGTTCCAGGTGGGCGCCACGAGCGGGAGCGCGGACGTCGCGACCGTGTCGGTTTCCCAGACGACGGCGACGGCCGAGCTGCTGATCACGACGGCGACCACGAACGGGTTTGAGACCATCAACCTGACCGCGACCGGTCTGCTGCGGAACTACCTGGAGGACCTGACGTTCGTGACCGGCACGAGCCAGCGGACGCTCAACGTCCTCGGTGACCAGGCGCTGACGATCATCGGTGCGGTCGATGCGAATCTCACCGCCATCGGTGCCGGTGAGAACACGGGTGGGGTGGCGCTGAACGCCGCCGGCACCGGCAATGTCACGTTCACGGGCGGGACCGGCAACGACGTGCTGCTCATGGGCAACAGCTACACCACGGGCGATACCCTGAACGGCGGCGACGGGTCCGACGTTCTCGGCATGAACTCGGCGCAGGCGAACGTTGCGACGAACCAGACCAACGTGACCAACTTCGAGGGTCTGCTGATTCAGGACGCGCTGGCGAATGCCGTCAACACGACGTACTTCGGCAGCCCGACGACCGTCTACCAGCCGGCCGGTATCGCGGGCGGCTTCGCGACGACGGTGGCGAGCGGTACGAACGTCGTGTTCGGCGCGTTCTTCAGCGGGACGAGCCAGTTCGTGGCGAACACGGACACGGCCGCCAACGGCGCGATCACGGTGACGGGGCTTGGGGCCACCGACAACGCGACCTTGACCGTGAACGACCACGACTTTGGCGCCGCGGGCAATACGCTGACGCTCAACGGCATCGAGACCCTGAGCCTGGTTTCCAGTGGGGCGGCCAACGGCAACCCGGCGGATGGCAACGTGAACATCCTGGGTACCCTGACCCTGGCTCCGACATCGGGCACGGGCAGCATCACGCTCACGGGCACGGCCCCGTTCCAGACGCTGGGCCCGGTAAGCGCGGGGGTCATCAACGCGGTGGACTTCGGTCAGGCGTTCACGATGGCGCTGAACACGGCCGGTAACACCACCAACTCGACGGTGGCGGGTGCCGGCGCGACGATCACCGGTGGCGCGGGCAATGATGTGCTGGTGGGTTCGGTCAATGGTGACACGATGGTGCCAGGGGCCGGTAACAACACCGCGCAGCCGGGCCGTGGGGCGGATTCGGTGACGTTCACGACGGGCACCAACATCCTCGATCTGGAGGACCTGCAGGCTGCCCATCTGACGTTCGCGAACCGCGTGCTGGTCTCCGCTTTCAATGCGGACGGGACGACCTACACGGCCGGGGCGAGCGTTGCCGATGCGATCCGCTTTGACAACGTGTCCACCAACGAAGACCTGTCCGACGGTTGCGCCGCGGCCGGGTTCCTGGCGGTGGCCACCGCGGGCAGCATCAACCTGAACACGCTGGCGGGCGGCACGACGGCCGGTATCCTGGAGCTGGCCTGGGAGTTCTCGCCGGCCGTGAACCTCGGGGCCGGTGGCGCGAACGAGCAGAATGGTACCACTCTGCTCAGCGCTCTGGGTGCCGCCAGCGGGACGACGGCGGGCACCCTCACGGCGGCCGCCGATGATGATGCGATCGTCATCATTGCCTACCAGGGTGGTAACGCGTACTTCTACTTCGCGGATGAGGGCAACGGCGGGAACACGACGTACGACGCCGCCGAGATCGCGCTGTTCGCGGTGTTCAGCAACGTGTCGGTGGGCGGCTTCGACCGGACGCAGTTCATCGACTAGCGGCGCCGGTGGAGGCCTGAACGCGGCGGGCTATGCCCACCGCCAGAAGTGAACCTTTGCGGAGCCCGGCGGGTGGATGCCATCTGCCGGGCTCCGCTGTTGCGCAGCCGTGCGGAGGGGTACTGGATGTGAGCCGGGCGAAGCCGAACCTCAGGTACGAGCCCGGCGACGCAGGGTGGGAAGACGCGGCGGGGCAGACTTGACGCGGCTGGTGCCGGTGGGGTTGGTGCCGTCGGTGTCTGCGGGCTATTGCTTGCCGTTCCGATCTCGCCCGTGGTCCGTCCGCGGAGGCGCGCGGCGGGCACTACTGGGCGGTGATTTCGCCGCTGACGGGATCTATGGTAATTGTCAAGGCGGCGCCGCCACCGGCCAGTACAACGGTGGCCGCAGCGGTCTGGTCGGGCAGCCCGAAACCGTCGAAGCGCAGCTCCGTGTCGCCGCCGAGGCTGTAGCTCTGGATGGTAACGCCGGCCAGCGTGCTCGCCCGCCCGCTGCCGAAGACCACCAGGAACTGGCCGTTGCCGGCCGGATCGGCGACCGGGGTGTCCGGGGCGGAAACTTTGGCGATCCAGTAGCGGTTGTTGGCCTTGTCGACCTTGAGCAGGCAGGGATCATCCGGGTGGCTGATGGACTCGTGCTGGGCGAACTCGAGGTCGGCCATCAGCAGGCGGGCGGCGCCGATCAACTGGGTGGCCGCGGTGGTCCCCGTCATCGGCAGGGCCAAGGCGGCCACGATCGCCAGGATCACCAGGACGATCATCAGTTCGACAAACGTGAACGCGACCCGACGGTCCCGACCCCACGTCAAGTGCTTCGCCTGCCACCCCCTCATCAGCTTCCTCCCACCGTCTGGGGAGCCCGCAGCGCCGCCGCCACGATGAGCGGCTCGGCCAGGTCTCCCACGGCCATGGTCATGCGCAACGTGGCCAACCTGGCGAGCAGCGGGTCAGCCTTGTCCAGGGTAATGCTCAGCGCACCCACCTGTCGCGACCAGACCTGCTGCGGGAAGTACGCCGCGCCCCGGGCCGCCAGCGCCTGCTGGAGGTAATTGGTGCCCGTGGAGTAGGTCACGTTGGCGGTGGCAATCTGCGCCTGGCTCCAGCCCGCGGGCCAGACCGCGGCATAGAAGCGCAACTGCTTCGTGCCGGTGTCAAACTCCAGCAGCCCCAGTTCGCCGAGGTTGACGAGCTGATTGTCGTTGTCGTCGCGGAGCCACAACAGCAGGTGCGTCGCATCCGTCCCCAGGAACGCGCCCGCACTCAGGACCTTCGCGCGCAGGCGAGCGTCAAGCTGTTGACTGTGCACCACGGCCCGACGAACGTCAGTGCGCGTTTCGGTCGCCCGCGCGGTGGTAAACAACATGGACGCCACGGCCGCCCCGATGACGACCGTGATCGTCAGGGCGACCAACAGCTCCACCAGCGTGAACGCCGGCCGGCGCCCGCGCCCACCACGCCTCCCTGATCGACGCGCAGGGAATCCATACTCCTGCCCCCCGCACGTCGGCCCGCCGTATACCAGCCCCCTGCACGCCGGCTCGCCGTGTACCGGTCCCCTGCGTGCCGGCAGTGGGGGTGCGGGCGGCGCCCCGCGTGTGAAATCTGAGATTTGAGATTGGGTAAGCATCTCGTCCAATCGCCCCATCACGACGCCGGCGCCGGCACGAAGCGCACCAGCCGGGCCATTACCCGCGGCCCCGAGGTCACCGTGACAGTGACCGTCAGGCCGCTGACCGCAGTGGTGAACCCCGTCGGCTGCAGGCTGGTGGCCGCGACCGTGACGGAGCGGCTGAACTTCGCGTACGGAGCCGGGTACGCGGTACCGGTCGCGTCCTTCAGGGTGCCGACCGCCTCGCTGTAGTTGTGATAGTCGTCCACGTTGTCGAACAGCGTCCGCGAGGTCTCCCCCGCCTCCGGGCCCAGGGCCGAGGCACCCTGCGGATCGTTGTACGGCTTCGCCAGAATCTCCTCGAGCAGCGCCTGGGCCGCCTCGTTCGCCAGGCGCACGTCCACCGCCTCATACGCCTGCTGCGTGCCGGCGAACAGTGCCGCCGCCACGGCCGTCACCGCAAACGCGAGGATGACCGTGGACATCACGGCTTCGACGATGGTCAAGCCACGATGGCAACGCTGCGGTGTTGGGGACATGTCCCACCTCAACCGGCGTCGGGCTGTCCGCCCACTCGAAAGGGCGGCGATGTTCGGCCGCCCTCCAAGGCGCGGTTATCGGGCCAGCCGGCGCCCGCGCGCACGCCTGACCTGTTGTCATCGGCGCGTCCGTGCGGGCACGTGAGATAGTCTCACTGCCCGTCCGCCGGGGACCTTCCTACTGGATGTACCCCAACGAGCGCAGCGCCTCCAGCGTACGCTGGTCCACCGTCGGGGCCACGTTCGGGGCGGGCAGATCGCCCCAGGCCAGTTCGCGCGGAATCCCCGCGGGGTCCGGGTCTGCTTCGATGAAGCCACGCAGGGCCGCAAACAAGCGATCCCCCTCGGCCACGGGCTGCGGGGCAAGCTCCAGGGGATCGGTACGGAGATCGTAAAGGTGCTGTTCGCGAATCGGGCCGCTGCGTCCGATGCGGGCGGTGATCTTGCGGTGGTCGTGGATCAGACAGCGCCAGAGATTGCCGTTGTGCGAGTTGTTGTGGGTCAACCCGGAGTTGCCGCGGGCCTCCGACAGGAGCGGACGACTGAGCGGGGGCGCCAGCAGCGACCGGCCATCAAGGTCCGCCGGCAAGGGGAGGCCGACGGCCGCCAGCACCGTCGGGGCCACGTCGATCAGCGATACCGGCGCCGCGATCCGTCCGGCGGGCATGCCCTGATACCTGATGGCCAACGGAATGCGGATGATCTCCTCGTAAACGTACATCCCATGCGCAAACCAGTGGTCGTGCTCCATCATCGCTTCGCCGTGGTCCGCGCACAGAATGACCAGGGCATCTTCGAGATACCCGAGCTGCTGATACTCACTGAGCAGCCTGCCGGCTTCCTGATCGGCGTAGGCGATCTCCTCGTCGTAGCGGTCGACCAGGTCCAGTCCGTCGAGTTCGCCCTCGGGGTGAATGCCCCCGCCGCGCCCGGTCATGTCGATCATGCGGGGCGTGTCGTGCGTGTATCTTGCGGGACATTCGGCCGGCGGCGTGTACGGCCCATGCGGGTCGATGTAGTGGAGGTAAAGCAGGTGAGGACGGTCCGCGTCGCAGTGGTTTCGCAGCCAGTCCAACGCGGCGTCGGTGGTACGGGCGGCCCGCCGCTCGAACATGTGCGGACGATTGGCCTCCACTTCGTCCACGCGATCGTCGTAGTGGTCAAAGCGCGCCGCCAAGCCGCAGGCGGCGTCCGAGAGCACGGCATTCGAAACGACGGCCGCCGTCTGGTAGCCGCTGCGCCGCAGGTGATCGGAGAGCAGAATGGTGGTGTCGGGCACCTTCTGGCAGAGCAGACGCACGGCGTGGTTCTGCGGATAACGCCCGCTGAGCATGCCGATCACGCTGGGCGTCGTGATGGCGGCCGGGGCGTAGGCGCGCTCAAACACGGTGGCGCCGCCGAAGAACCGCTTAAGTTGCGGCGTCGTGTCCCGCGGGTAGCCGTGGAGGCTGGTGTGGTCCGGCCGCAGCGCGTCGATGCAGAGGATCAGCACGTTGGGGCCTTTCGCCGGCAGGGCAGGGACGGCGTGAAACGCCTCGACCGTCTGCCGCGCGGCCCGGCTGGGCTGCGGGCGCGCGACAAGGGCCGTGGTGAGCGCCACCGCCGTGCCGACCAACAGCAGCCCGCAGGTGCGCCACCGGCGCGAACCGAAGGTCCCCCGTGTGTTGTCGGCCGGCGGATGGCTCCGAAGATCGCGCATGCGCTGCTCCGTCCTGAGACTGACAGTCCCCAACGCCGCCCCCCTTCCAGAGAGGGTTTTGGGGAGGGTCACGTTCCAGCAGCGTTCCCCCCTCAGCCTACGCTCTCCCCCGACGGAGGAGAGCAGTTCTGTCAGGCGCTGCGCAGACCCCTATCGCCGCGCACGACGAGCGCTGCCCGGCGCGGGCCGGCCGGCGCGCAAGTTCTTATCGGAAACCAGCTTCGGAGAATCGACTCCCCGCTTGCTTACCCGTCAAACGTGTGCGACTTATCGGACTTCAGTCGTCACCGGGGTGCGCGGGCGCGGCGGACGGAGTGCCAAGCAACGGTTCGTGAGCTGCGCAAGACCGCGGAGGCGTCCCTCGCGCGCGGTCAGCGCCGCCAAAGGTCTTGCAGACTCAGGCGCGCCAGCGCTGGGCCGGGGGCGGGTTCCCCGACGGTGGCCAGCCCTACGTGTATCTCCCCTCGATTGGGCAGAAAGACGACGCTTTGCAGCGTCAGGACCCCGCCGCGCATGGCCACCCCCGCCAGCAGCGTGCGGGCCCGGTCCACGGTGATGTGCTCCTGCCGGGCGGCGGCCTCGGTCAAAGCGGCGCTGAGGAACTCATAGCGCCCGCACGAACGTGCCGGGCCGCGCAGGCGATAATGATTCGTGCACACCAGGGCTGTGGGCGGAACAAGGTCCGTCGCCACGCCCGGACGACGGACGGATACGCCCTTCGCCTGCCCGCGCTGACCGTCATACTCAAGCACGGCGGCCACCGCGTCCTGGCCGCGATACGGGACGCTGGCGTGGACGTTGTTCCCGCCCCGCACCGGGCGTTCCTCGAGCACCCGCTGCACGACCTCGAACGCGTGGTCGGCCGAGGCGCGTTCCAGGGCTTCGCGCAGCACGAACGATCGGGGCACGAACGGACCGGGGCCCTCCGGTGGCAGTCCCGGCGCATCGTGAATGCTGATGGTCACCCCGTCCTCATTCATCGCCGTATACGCCCCGATCAGGCTGGGCCACGCAAGCGACACCCAGCGCCGCCGTTCCTTGCCCGGCTCCAGGTACACGATGAGCACGTGTTGGTTCGCCAGTGAATGCAGCGGGAAATCAAGGTTGCGCGCGGTGAGCGTCTCTCCCTCCGGTCCCAAGTCGCCCCAGACGGAGAAACTCGAACACATCATCTGGTTCAAGTCGGCGACCGCGTTGAGCACTTGCAGGTCCTGCACGTCCAGGTCGCGGCCCAGAACTTCGAGGCGGGTGCCGCGTGCCCCGCGCACCGCGCGCACCCCCGCGAGCATTCCCTCCAATTCGGCGAGCCGGTCCGGCTCAAACAGAAACTGCTGGGCGACGCGCTGGTGCAACGCCTCATAGACCGCGGGGTTGCCCAGCAGCTTCAGCTCGCCCAACACCGCCTGCATCAAAGGTAAGGCGTCCTCGCCGAGCAGATACCCATGTGCAAAGCCCTGCTCGAACGGGCTGCCCCACAACTTCAGGACTCGCACACCTTCGATCGTTTCCAGCGTCCCGTTGACCGTCGGCGGGGCGGCCGCCACCAGCACGGGCAGCCACAACACGCCCGCCAACACGATACGGTATCCGGACGGCCGGGCAGGCGCCCGGCTCGCGTGCCGCCGATGCCATGTTGCGTCTGTCATGGTTACCAGTTCCTGACCAAAGGGGACCGCTCGAATAGGAACCCGTTAGGGGTGGCATGCCCAAGCCTGCCGCAGGCGGGCGCCGCCATGCACCCTTCTCGAACGCACCGCGTGACACTACCTGTGGCATGGCGGCGCTGCGCTTGGCCATGCCACCCCGTCCCGGTTGTCGGTTCCCCGTCGTATGGAGTCGGGCAGGAGCGTCCGACGAGAGCACGATCCTCCGCATCGCCGCCCCAGGTTCTCCGTTACGCTTCGAGCAAGCGCTTCACGTGGAGCCCGGCCGACTCGGCCAGGGCGTCCAGGTGATAGCCGCCTTCCAGGACGCTGACCAGCCGCCCGCCGGCGTAACGCCGCGCGACATCCAACATCAGCTCGGTCATCCAGCCGAAGGACTCGGTCTCCAACAACATTGGCGCCAGCGGGTCGAGCCGGTGGGCGTCAAAACCAGCGGACAGCAGCACGAACTGCGGCTCGTACTTCTCGACGGCCGGCATGATCCGCTCGGTGAACGCCCGGCGGTACTCCGCGTCGCCCGCCCCCGGCCCCAGCGGACAGTTGACCGTGTACCCCTCGCCGGGGCCAACGCCCACTTCCTCCTCGAAACCCGTCCCCGGATACAGGGTGTGCGGATGGCCGTGCAGACTCACGTAGAGGACGCGCGGGTCGGCCTCGAACGCGTGCTGCGTCCCGTTGCCATGATGCACGTCCCAGTCCAGGATCAGTACCCGCTCCAGCCCGTAGTGCCCAAACAAGTGATGGGCGGCAATGGCCACGTTGTTGAGCAGGCAGAAGCCCATCGACCGGTCCCGCTCGGCGTGATGGCCCGGCGGGCGCACGAGACAGAACGCGTTCTTGACCGCCCCGGTCATCACATCATTGACCGCGCTGATCACGGAGCCCGCGGCCAGTACCGCGATCACGTAGCTCTCCGGGCAGATGGCACTGTCGGGTGTGTCGATGAAGGGCATGCCCTGCTGGCAGGCGAGGCGGATGCGGTCCACGTAGTCAAACGCGTGGACCTTCAGCACCAACCCCAGGTCGATTTCCAGCACCTCCACCGGCTGGCACGCGGCCGCCAGACCATTGCCGGCGAACTCCTGCTCCAGGCGCACGAGTCGCTCGGACCGCTCCGGGTGCCCCGGGCCGGTGTCGTGGTAGCGAAATCGTCTAAACTGAACCAAGCCGGTAGTGGCCATCTTCTTGCCCGCCGGTACACGGCATCTCCGCCGCCCGCCGGGGCGGCCTGCCCCACGTTCATTGTAGCGGCAAACCCGCCGCGAACCCAGGGCGAGCGCGCCACCCGGGCCTCACCACCCACGCACCATATCCGCCGGCGTTTGCCCTGCGGGAAGCGGGTGGGTACCCTTGCCCGCATGCGTCCAGGACATCCGCAGGCTCCGCGAGAGGACACTCCCATGACCGAATCTACCGCTTCGCACTCCGGCGGCTTCAGGCCACACTGTTGTCCCCGCCCCCACCAGGGTGGCCAAGCGGCCGCCGGGCTATCGCGCCGCGAGTTCATCGGCACAGGCAGTCTGGCCGTCGGCGCGGTTGCTCTGCACGGCCTGTCTTGGTCGGCCCTGGCGAGCAGCGCCGAGGAACTGCCCGCGCCGCCCGCACGCCGGCCACTGCGGGTCAAGCCCATCCTCGCATACGGCATTCCCCAGCGGCAGCCGCAGACGAGCTGGCGCTCCTGGGGTGGCCTCCAGACGGAGAAGGACGTCGCCGGCGAGGTCGCGCGCATCGGGGCGGAACTGGATGCCCTGAGCCGCGCCGCAGATTTCCCGGTCGGGATCCTGCCGGTAGGCAAGGTCCAGTCGGCCGAAGAGGTCGCTCAACTGGCGGACCTGAGCGCGGCCGATGCTCTGCTGGTCTATGCCGCCGGCGGCTGGATGGACATCTTCGACGCGCTCGGCCGGACGGGGAAGCCGATGATCTTCTTCGTCCGCCACCGCTCCGGGCCGGTGTACTTGTGGTACGAGATCATCACGCCGCGCTACCTGCGCCAGCACACCGACGAGTTACAACTCGAGCACGTCCACTTCCAGGACGTGGTGGTGGACAGCCAGGAGGAGCTGTGCTGGCGGCTGCGCGCCCTGTGCGGGCTGCAGAACACCGTCGGCAGCCGCATCGTGGCCGTGGGTGGGCCATCCGCTTGGTCGCAACCGCCCGGCGTGGTCCCCAATCTCGTCCAACAGCGCTGGGGACTGGACATCCGCACCGTTTCGTATGACGAACTGGGCAGGCTCATTGAGACCGCCCGCGGCGACGAGGCGGCCGTAGAACGCGCTCGGCGCCGGGCGACCGAGTACCTCCGCCTGCCCGGCACGGCGCTCGAAACCGAGCGCGCGTTCGTGGATAACGCGTTCTTGCTGGAGGAGATCCTGCGCCGCCTGATGCAACAGGCCGACTGTGGCGCCCTCACGATCAACGACTGCATGAGCACCATCATGCCCAAGGCGCAAACCACGGCCTGCCTGACGCTCAGCCTTCTCAACGACGCCGGGTATCTCGCGTTCTGCGAGTCCGATTTCGTGGTCATTCCGTCAGGCCTGCTGCTGGCCGGCGTCGCGGGTAAGCCCGTGTTCCTGCAAGACCCTACCTACCCGCACGACGGCCTGATTACGCTCGCCCACTGCACCGCGCCACGACGCATGGACGGCAAGACGCCCGAGCCGGCCCGCATCCTCACCCACTTCGAGTCCGACTACGGCGCCGCCCCCAAGGTCGAGATGCGCAACGGACAGGCAGTGACCATGATCGTACCGGACTTCAAGGCCGAGCGCTGGGTCGGCCTGAAGGGCACCATCGAGGACAACCCGTTCCTGGACATCTGTCGGTCGCAGATTGACGTGCGCTACACGTGTGCTGATGCCCTCCTTGCCGAGCGGATGCCCGGTTTCCACTGGATGCTCGCCTACGGCGACTACCGGCGCGAACTGGGCTATGCCCTCAGACGCGTGGGCATTGCCTGGGAACAGTTGGCCTGATCGTCCACGCTAGGGCGAAGCAGGAGGGGGGCTCCAACGGGCAGCCCGGGGCGTGACTCCGTCGAACCCGCGTGCAGCGGGCGTTATTCGGTCCCGCCGGGGTGGCAGACGGACACGCGGGCTGCGGCGGGGTGCGCGCCCCTGCTACCCGCCGGGGCCAAGAAGCGCAGTTAAGGCGGCCGCGTGGCGGGGGCTGACATCCCAGGCCCCTGACTTCAGCCCCTCCCGGGCCTGGCAGAACGAGGGTTTCCGCACCGCCGCGGCTGCCGGGTGCGCCGGGCGGGCACTTGGGCGCCGGTACGCACGCCCCGCCGTGTGCGCCTTCGTCCTTCGCGGCGCCGCAAAGGAGCGACCGTGGAACGCTTTGCACTCGTCAGCCCGTTTCAGCCGCACGGCGACCAGCCGGCCGCCATCGAGAAGCTGTGCCGCGCGTTCCACGACGAGCGCAAGTACCAGTGCCTGCTCGGCGTTACCGGCTCCGGCAAGACGTTCACGATGGCCCACGTCGTGGCGAGCCTGAACCGCCCGACGCTCATTATCTCGCACAACAAGACCCTGGCGGCCCAGCTCTACGAGGAGTTCCGCGAGCTGTTCCCCCGCAACGCCGTTGAGTACTTCGTCAGCTATTACGACTACTACCAGCCCGAGGCCTACATCCCGCAGCGCGACATTTACATCGAGAAGGACGCCTCCCGCAACGATGACCTCGACCGGCTGCGCCTCAGCGCGACCAGCTCGCTGGTCTCGCGCCAGGACGTGGTGATCGTCGCCAGCGTCTCCTGCATCTTCGGCCTCGGCTCGCCGGAGGACTACAAGGCCAGCGTCATCACGCTGCGTGTCGGGCAGACGCTCGAACGCGACGATCTGCTGCGGCGCTTCGTTGATCTACAGTATGAACGCAACGACCTGGACTTCACGCGCGGCAAGTTCCGCGTCCGCGGCGACGTCGTCGAGATCCAACCGGCGTATGAACAGTTCGCCTACCGCATCAGCCTGTTCGGCGACGAGCTCGAGAAGATCGAGATGATCAACCCCTTGACGGGTGAGGCACTCGGCGCACCGGAGCAGGTGTTCCTCTACCCGGCCGTGCATTATGTCATGCCGGAGGAGCGGGTGGCCGCGGCCACGACTTCCATCCTGGCCGAGCTCGACGCCCGCGTGCTCGAGCTGCGCCGGCAGGGGAAGCTCCTGGAGGCGCAGCGGCTGCTGGCGCGGACGAAGTACGACGTGGAGATGCTGCGCGAGGTCGGCTACTGCTCCGGCATTGAGAACTACTCACGTCATCTCAACGGCACCGCGGCGGGCGCCCGGCCGTTCACGCTCATCGACTACTTTCCGCAGGATTTCTTCCTCATTCTCGATGAGTCGCACGCGACCGTCCCGCAGCTTCGGGCGATGTACAATGGCGACCGGGCCCGCAAGGAGACGCTGGTCGAGCACGGCTTCCGGCTGCCGAGCTGCCTGGACAATCGGCCGCTGCGCTTCGAGGAGTTCGAGGGTCTGTGGCATCAGGTACTCTTAGTTTCCGCCACGCCGGGGCCGTATGAGCTGCATCTCTGCGAAGGCGAGATCGTTGAGCAGATCATCCGCCCGACCGGCCTGGTGGACCCGGCCATCGAAGTGCTGCCCGCGCGGGGTCAGGTGCCCGATTTGCTGGAGCGCATCGCGGTGCGGGCGGCCGCCGGCGAGCGCGTGCTGGTGACCACGCTCACGAAGCGTCTGGCCGAGGAGCTTTCACAATACATTCAGCGTGAAGGTGTGCGCGGCCGGTACCTGCATTCTGACATCGACACGCTGGAGCGCGTGGACATCCTGCGCGAGCTGCGCGAGGGCAAGTTCGACGTGCTGGTGGGCGTGAACCTGCTGCGTGAGGGGCTGGATTTACCTGAGGTATCTCTGGTGTGTATCATGGACGCCGACCGCGAGGGCTTCCTGCGCAGCGAGACCTCGCTCATCCAGATGATCGGCCGCACCGCCCGCAACGTGAATGCCGAGGTGAAACTGTACGCCGACCGCGTTACGCCGAGCATGCAGCGTGCCATCGACGAAACGAACCGCCGCCGAGCCATCCAACTCGCCTACAACGAGGAGCACCGCATCACGCCGGAGACGGTGGCCAAGGCCATCCGCCAGACGCTCACGCAACAGGTTAACGCCCACAAGCTGGCGGCCGAGGCCGTCCGGCTGTCGGAAGCCGAACTCGACCAGACGGAGCTGATCGCCCAACTCGAACAGGAAATGCTCGCGGCCGCCGAGGCCCTCGAATTCGAACGCGCCGCCCGCCTCCGCGACCGCATCCGGGAGCTTAAAGGAATAGCGAATTCCGAATAGCGAAGGAACAAGGCAAGAGGCAAGAGGGAGCAGACGGGGGATCGCCGATCCGAACCGCGACCGTAAGGGAGCGGATGCGGAATAGCGAATAGTGAATGAAGGACGGCGGCACCACTATCCGAGCCTGAGCGGGAGCGAGGGGGCACGGGCGGGAATGGCCGAGTGCGAACGACGAATGAAGCGAGCACTGTAGGAGCCGCACAATTGAGCGAAGGTGTGTAGCCCGCGGTACTACCTTCGGTGCCGCGTACGGTTGGCGGACGCGGCAATCGCGCATCGCCTGACCCCGGAGGGGTCAAAGTCCGTAGCCCAGGGTGGCAACCCTGGGGTTTGAAGCCCCCCCCTCTCTTTTCCATTCCGCTGCGGCCTCTCTCGGGGCCCAGGATACAAAGACACCCCGCGCGCCGCTGGGGACGCGCGGGGCGATCGAACGCCCGCCCTTCTGTCGGCAGGACAGAGTGCTTGCCCGAAGGCAACCCGCCTGCCTGTTGCCTTCCGCCGCCGCAACGGACGCTACTTGGGTCGCATCCCGCGTCGCCTGCGTATTGAGACCACGGTACCTCCGAACAGCAACAGCGCCAGAGCAGCGGGCTCCGGAACGATCTTCACGTTGTCGAACCCCCGAGCATCCTGTGCGTCTAGCGCCCCTGCGCGGAACTCGATCCTGCCGATGTTGCGAGAATCCGAGACCAGCGCGATGTAGTCGTAAGCGTCAAAGGGATCGGTCGGCGTGTCTGTTTTGGACTGCGTGAACGAGCCCACCATATTCCCGTCAGGATCGAACACGGAGATGTCCGTGTAGCCCCCACTGTTATTGACATCCAGCATAACGAACGACACGCCCCAAACGGGATCTGGAAGCGTGAAAGCCCATTCGCTGTAGTCATCGTCACGCCCGACATCGGCACAGAGGGTACCGAGCGCGGGCGTTCCCGCACCATTAGAATTGGCCGTGATTCCAAACGGCGAAGAGAACAGGATGTTCTCCGCTGCGTACTGGTTGTCAATCGGGTCTCCGAGGGCGACCCGTCCGTCTTCGAAGTCCACCCACGACCAAGACAGACCGGCGATGGCTGCCTCGAAGCCAAGCTCGTCGCCGCTGTAGTTCGTGATCGCTGCGTGCGCAGGATTCACGAGAACACACACCCAGACTACGGCCACGACCCCCAGTTGACCCACTGATCTTCTAGAAAGTGCTGGCTCTTCCTTACACTTCCCACTCGCAGTTCCGTCGTGCGCGATCATGCCTATACTCCGAAAACACATTTCATGCTCTCCTGTGCCCGGGAGGTTCGCGGTGCCTTTCGGCACAGAGCGTCTCCGGGCTCGACGCTCGGCTTGGTTGCGGTAGGTCCCGACCATGAGAACCGCTTCTTGTCCTGTTGGGTCCGTTCCGTTCGTACGTGCGCAAAGCGGACAAGAACAGCGCAGCGGAGTAGTGTTGGCGTATTCTCGGTACCCACATGAAGCGCAACTGTAAACATCACCTTGACATGACCAGCGGAGTCAGTACACTGTTTGGGCCACTTTCGAGGTGACGTCCTATGCCCGACGAGGTATCCAACCGCCTCACGCAGCTTCTGGCGGCCGTCGGCGAGGGCGATGAGGCCGCCCGGCAGCGGCTCTGGGGTATCGTCTACGACGAGCTTCATCGGTTGGCCCACGCGCAGATGGGTCGCGAGCTAAGCGGGCACACCCTGCAGACGACGGCCTTGGTCAATGAGGCCTATCTGCGGCTGACCGGCGGGAAGGAGCCGTCCTGGACGCACCGCGGGCACTTTTTCACCGCGGCCGCCGAGGCCATGCGCCGCATCTGCGTGGATTACGCACGTAAGCGCAAGGCGGCCAAGCGCGGCCGCGGACGCGAGCCGGCCCGGCTCGACGGTGAACCGGGCCGACTCGACTGCGAGCCGGCCTGGCTCGACCGCGACCCGGCCGAGGTGCTCGACGTGCATGATGCGCTCACGCGGTTAGAGGCGGCTGCCCCGCGCCCGGCCCAGGTGGTCAAGCTGCGCTACTTCGCCGGCTTGAGCGGCGACGAAATCGCGGCCATCCTGGAGGTGAGCCCGCGCATGGTGGATTTCGACTGGCAGTTCGCCCGCACCTGGCTGCACCACGAACTGAGCAAGGGCGACACGGACGTCGGCCGGGAGAAGGGCCTGTAGCGTCGCCCGTGCCGGCCGGTGTGCGAACCCCTCGCCCTGCAAGGGAGAGGGGTAGGGGTGAGGGTTGGAGCGCAACGGCACCCCCGCTCACCCTACCCTCTCCCCCAAACGGGGGAGAGGGGTCAGAAGGGCCGGGCGCTAATCCGCGTCCGGCGCCGGTCCGCGTGCAGTGTCCGCAGGCACCCGGCGCAGACCCCTCTCCCTTCAAGGGAGAGGGGCAGGGGTGAGGGTTCTGATGGCGAAGACCCGCATGAAACATCGCATCCTGCCAGAGATGACCAGCCGCGCCCGTCGCCTTCGGCACGACGCGACGTTCCCCGAGCGTCTCCTATGGGGACACCTGCGGGGGCGACGTTTCGGTGCGTTTAAGTTCCGGCGGCAGCATGTGCTGGGCCCGTACGTCGCCGATTTCTTCTGCGCCGAGTGCCAGCTCATCATTGAACTCGATGGTCACAGTCACGACACGACGGCCACGGGTGACGTGAGGCGGGAGGAGTTCCTGCGGCGTATGGGAATCGAGGTGATCCGGTTCACGAATGACGAAGTGCTGGGCGGGATCGAGCGGGTGCTGACGGCGATCGAGAACACGCTGGTGTTGCGGCATGCGGCGCTGAGCAACCCTCACCCCTACCCCTCTCCCTGCAAGGGAGAGGGGTTCAGTGACGCCCCCAAGGGAGAGGCGTTACCTGGCAGGGCAGCTCCGAGCCGCCGGCGCAACTCTGAGCCGCCGGCGGAACGCTGAGCCGCCGCTGTGATCCCTCTCCCATTGGGAGAGGGCAGGGTGAGGGCTGCTGCTTCGCGTTTCACGGCTGCCCGGACAAAGCGTTGCTGCGTAGCGGGTCGCAGCTTCGACCCTCACCCCTACCCCTCTCCCTGCAAGGGAGAGGGGTCCTGGTGTTTGGCCATTTCATAGTAATCTGGGCGGGTTCGCAAGCGAACTTGGCGGAATGACCGAGGGAGAGTGGAGCGGGAACGCCTCTTGACAGCTTCCGGGCCTGGTGGTATCTAGTTATATGACTAGATACCGAAAG
>JAKQDH010000106.1 GCA_029558835.1 Planctomycetota bacterium
GGCGGCGGGCAATGAGGCTGAGCCCTGGTTCGATCTTGAAAACGTGCGGCCAGACGGCAAGATCTTCCGGCCAGAGCCGGTCGCGGCCTCCAGCCTGCGCTACAGCGCCGTGGCCTACAGCTATCTGCCCCTGGATGCGGCGTTGCTGGGCATCGACCCGGTACGCCTGCCCAGCGACGGGCGTGTGCCGATCTTCCGTCCAGGAGGCTTTGCCGTCGTCGGCCACACCGGTCGCATCACCGCCTCGGTCAGCAACGGCCAGACCATCGATTGCGCGCGGGTGCGTCTTTCGCGCGTGCGCGTGGTCGGCCACAACGGCGTGGTGATCCACACAGGCTACGTTACTGATCTCGAAGCAGGCACGGTCACCTTCACCGACGTGACCGGCTACAGCCAGCCCGTGACCATCGAGCACCGCATCGAGGACATGGCCGTGGTGCGCGATGTGCAGATCAACGGTGAGATCAGCTTCACGCGGCCCCTGACGCACGCCTATCCGCTGGCAAGCCCTGGCGATCCCGTCTCCGGCAGTTTCGTTTCCAGCGCGCTGGTGGCCGGTGACCTGTTCGCCCGCGTGAACCTCGTGTTCGATCAGAGCACCTGGAACGGCAGCTGGTCGGATGAACTGATCGGCAGCGCTGCCACCGCCACGTTCAACCACACCCAGTACCCGATCACGGTCACCAATCGCGGGGCGCTCACCGAGCGCTGGGTGGTACGCATGACCAACAGCACCTCGTTTGAGGTCATCGGCGAGAACGTCGGCGTGATTGCTACCGGCAACACCAGCGCCGACTGCGCACCCATCAATCCCGCAACCGGGGTGCCGTACTTCCGCCTGCCCGCGCTCGGCTGGGGTAACGGCTGGGCCACCGGCAATGTGCTGCGCTTCAACACCATCGGCGCGCAGTTTCCGGTGTGGGTGGTGCGCACCGTCCAGCAGGGGCCGGAATCCGTGCCCGACGACCACTTCACGTTGCTGATTCGCGGCGACGTCGACACCCCTTGACCATAAGGAATCAATGCAATGGCTGACCTCACCGTCAAATACTTCAACAGCGGCATGACCGGCGCGCCGCAGATCAGCAACAACTGGGGCGATCTGGTGACGATGCTCGATGCCTGCCTCGTCAACGGCTTCGCCTTGAAGGCCATCGACACGCTTACCATCGCCGATGGCGTGGCTACCGCCACCATCAGCGCGGGCCACGCCTACCGGCCCGAGCAGGTAGTCGAGATCGCCGGAGCCGACCAGCCCGAGTACAACGGTGAGGTGAGGGTGATCGCCGCCACCGCGACCAGCTTCACCTATGCGGTGATCGGCACGCCCGTGTCGCCCGCGACCAGCGCCACCAGCCTGTCGGCCAAGGTTGCGCCGCTGGGCTGGGAGAAGGCGTTCGCGGGAACGAACAAGGCGGCGTACCGCAGCCAGAACCCGCAGTCACCGCAAAACCTGCTGCTGATCGACGACAGCCTCAAGACGCCCGGCTACACGACGACCTGGGCGAAATGGGCCAACGTCGGCATCGTCGAAGGCCTGTCGGACATCGACACCATCGTCGGTGCGCAGGCTCCGTTCGACCCGAACAACCCGACGCAGAACTGGAAGCAAGTGCAGGCCAACCAGTGGGGTTGGCACAAGTGGTACCACGCACGCCAGGGTGGCTACGACAACACGGGCGATGGTGGTGGCGGCAACCGCAACTGGGTGCTGATCGGCGATGACCGCCTGTTCTACCTGTTCGTCACCAATGCCGCCGGGTACGGCTGGTACGGGCGCAACGGCTACTGCTTCGGCGACATCACAAGCTTCAAGCCCGCCGACAACTACGCCACGGTGCTGTGCGCCGATGACATCTACTGGAGCAATAGCAACCAGCATTCCAGCTATCCCGGCCAGTACAACGGCTACGGGCTCACCCATTCGCTGGACTTCGCAGGCAAGGTGCTGCTGCGCAACCACACCCAGCTCGGCAACCCAGTGCGCTTCGGGCTGACATCCCTGAACACCAACAACGGCCAGCAGGTCTGCGGACGCGGGCCGATGCCGTTTCCGAACGGCCCGGACTACAGCCTGTGGCTGCTGCCGACCTACGTGCGCGAGGAGTCGGGTCATATGCGCGGCCTGATGCCCGGAATGCTGTGGATGCCGCAGGATCGTCCGTACTCGGATCAGACCATCGTCGACAACGTCGTCGGCCAGACGGGCAGGAAATTCCTGCTGGTCAGGACGCAGTACAGCTCGGAAGCCGAAGGCGCGCAGATCGCCTTCGACATCACCGGGCCGTGGAGATAAGCCGTGAGCTGGTGGGACAGCGTGGCGTCCTTGACGCCGGTCGCGGCGTGGGATGCGCTGCACTTCTCGGGCGGGCAACTGCAGGATCAGGTGGGCAGCAATGCCATCACCGTGCAGGGTGGCGTGGCCACGCCATTCCCGCTGTACGGGCTGTACGGCCAGGACAAGCCCTGGCCGTTGGCCACGCCGATGTCCTTGTCCGGCGACTTCGTGCTGGCGGGCTTCGTGATGCACGTCAGCCGAGGGCTGGTGTTCTACAAGACCCTCGGCGACAGCAACAGCTACTTTCTGGATCAGGAGTCCAACGGCGTGATCTACCAGTACGCCAATGGCAGCGGCGGTCAGGTGGGCAGCGGGCCCGCGTGGGGCACGCCGAAATTCATGGCGCTGGTGGTCAGCCCGGCCAGTGCGCGCGTCTACATCAACGACGACTGGGCGGGCGCGGCGTTCGCGCGCTCGTGGGTCGCGGACAGCGTGGGCGGCATCGGCTACTACGCCGATGGCAACGAATACAACATCGGCGGCAGCGAGCGGTTCTTCGCGGCCGGGCTGTGGTCGGGTGCCGCAAGCCTTGCCGACTTGCGCGCGCTGGAAGCCGCCTGCCGCGTTGCGCTCGCCGGACCGCCGGTCGGTGTTCACGCCGCAGCTTTGCATCGCCTGAACAGCCCGAACTCCGAGCAGTGGAACCAGCCGGGCAGCCACCCGCGCCAGTACCGAGGCGTGGCCAGTGGTCGCCGCAACATCCATTTCGGCGGCAACGGTCAGATCACCGGAACCGTCAAGGAGAAGGGCCAGCCCGACCAGCCATTGGTGCGTGAGGTGCTGCTCTACAGCGAAAACACCCACGCCCTGGTGGCGAGCACGTGGTCTCAGGCTGACGGCACGTACCGCTTCGAGCGCATCGATCCCCAACAGCGCTACACGGTGATCAGCACCGACTACCAGCAGCTGTACCGCGCGGTGATCGCGGACAACCTCAGGCCGGAGCCGATGCCATGACCGTCGCCATCACGCAGGAACACAACGAGGCGCGGCTGGCGGGCACGC
>JAKQDH010000176.1 GCA_029558835.1 Planctomycetota bacterium
TTGATCAGGGTGATGCCGGTGTACCAGATGTCCGTCGTGACGACATACGGGAAGATCAGGTCAGCCGCGCCGCGGGCGAACATGGGGATGGTCACCAGCGACTCGTCGTCGCGCGTCCCGAAGGTGAGCACGCCGCGGAGCTTGGATTCGCTGGAAATCTTCACCCAGATGTCCTGCGCCAGCGTTTCCGGCGCGAACACCGCGTCGGCATCCACGTCCAGGGCCGCCTGGGGCGCCAGGGGGTCGGCTTCATGGGTTTCCAGCAGCTCGCCGTCCGCGTTGAAGGCGTAGAATAGCACCGGTTTGGCTTCGTCCCCGATGTTGATCAGGGTGAAGCGCGTCTTCCAATCGGCGGTGCTGGTGACGTGGGCGCACATCAGGTCGTCGGTGAGCCCGAACGTGGCCGCCTGGACGGCGGGGCTCAGGCCCGACAGATTGCCGGCCTTGTCCGCTGCCTGGACCTGGAAGCTGTAGATGGTGGCGGGCTGCAGGTTTTCGACAACATGATAGGTGGACGTGGTGGTTGTCAGCTTGTCGCCGTCCATGAACAACTCGTAGCCGGCCAGGCCGCTGCCGCCTGTATCCACCACCGCGTCCCACGAAACCCGGATGCTGATGGAGCTCAGCGGATTGGCCGCCAGGTTGGCGGGGATGGGCGGCGGCGTCGGATCATCCTGGGGGGTCATGATCGCCAGCACCGGCGTGGACATCTCGGAGAGACGACCGGCGCTGTCACGCGCCCGCACCTTGAATTTGTATTCGGTATTCGGCGAGAGCCCTTCGTACCGATACGTGAGTTGCGAACCGTTGTAGATCCAAAAATAGGATTCGCCCCACGGGTTGACGACGACTTTGGCCAGGTCGTACTGGGTGATGGTGGAACCGGGAGGCGGCGTGGATGCATCCCAGGCCAGCTCGATATAGGTCCCGCCCACCGCCGGGGCCCGAAGGTTGGTCGGCGCGGTGGGCAGAATGGTCTTGGTGCTCACCGAGATCCGCTCGCTGTGATTGGACTCGACCGACGCGGTGGAGAGTGCCGTCACGGTGAAGTAATAGGTGGTGCTGTGCGTGAGGCCGGTCACGGTGGCGGTGGTGCCGGTCACGATGGCGACAATGGTGCCCGCGGCCGGAGGCGAATCCATGGAGGTGTGCCGGTACACGCGGTAGTTCAAGATGGTCGTGCCGTTGGGCGTCGGCGGATCCCAAGCCAGCACGAGGCTGTCGGTGTAGCGTTCGGTGTACCGCGGGTTGTTCGGCGGGTTGGGCTGGTTTTCCGGCGGGGGCGTCTGCACGCTGACGGCGGTCGACTTGGCCGACTCGTTGTTCGCGTTGTCCACCGCGCTCACCTGGTAGGCGTACGTCGTGTTGGGGCTCAGACCGGTGTTGGTGTAGGTCTGGGAAGTGGTTTCGGCGATGGGCGTGGGGCCGTAGTCCCGGTAAACCCGGTATAGCTTGAGACCGCTGCCGCTATCCGAAGAAGCGCTCCAGGTGATCACGATGGACGAGCTGGAGAGAGCCTGGCTGGTCAGGATCTGGGGCACGGTGGGCGGCGTCGTGTCCGCGTTGCGGTCGGCGATGGCTTCCGCGCTCCAGCCCGAGGCGTTGTCGAACAGATCCACCGCCCGCACCCGGTAGTAGATCTTGTAGCCGGGATAGCTCTGGTAGTCGATCAGGGAGGCGTTGGGATGGGTCACCAACTGGAAGGTGTTCCACAGGCCGCCGTCGCCCAGCTTCTTCTGGACTTCGTAATACGCAACGCCGGACAGCGCGTCGTAGGACAGGTTCCAGGAGAGGGTGATGTACGTGTATCCGGCATCGTAGACCGCCGTCAACCCCGTGGGCACGGTGGGCGGCTCGATGTCGCTCAGGGTGGTGGCCGAAATGAAGTCCACTTCGGGATTGACCGGCGATTCAAAATCGACGGCATCGACCGCGGTGACATAGTACCTGTACTCGGTGCCGATCTGCAGATTGGAGTGGCTGAAGAGAAGTCCGCTCGGCGAGGCCAGCAGGGTGTAGCTCGGATCAGTCGCCTTCTTGCCGTACACCTTGTAATAAGCCGTGCCCGTGCACGCGTCGACGGCGGCGTTCCACCGGACGTTGATCGACGTCATGGTGATCTCGTACGACGGCGCCCGCAGGTTGCCCGGCAAGGGGGGCGCGGCGCGATCGATGGTCACCGTGTTGGTGTTGGCGGTCCGTGTGACGGGAGTGTACCCCGGCACGTGATGCGTGGCGCTCACATACACCTGGAAGCTGATACAGCTCTCGGACGGGCGGTACGTGACATGGTACGTCCGGGTGCTGACATTTTGGAAGGTATCGCTGTTGAAGTTCTCCTGGGCGTCCAGATCGTAGAGCAGGTAATCGGCCGGTTCCCCATTTTCATAGACCGCAAAGGTGACGTTGGGCTCGCCGTTCGTGGGATTGGGGCTGATGGCGAAGGGATTCCCGTACTGGTCCACCGTGGTGACGATCAGCGTGAATTGATGGGTGGACATCGTGGGCGTCAGAGTGACGGTCACGCCGTCGTACTCGGGCGGCGTCAGAGTGTAATCGGCCGCGTCGGTGCCCGCCGAATTGCCGGCATAGTCCTCCACCACCAGCTTGTAGTAGTAGGTGTTCCCGCCGGCCAGGCCCGCGTCCCAGAAGTAATAGACGTCGCCCTCGATCTTGAACTTGTCGCCGCCGGGTCCGAATCCGGGGCAGAAGTCGGGAAAGTGGCCCGACTGGTAATGCTTCCAGATCCGGTTGGACGCGTCGGGCGTGAACCCCGCCCCCGCCGTGGACCGGTGGAGGGAGTAGAATTTCACTCCCGACCGGTAGCTGGTGTCGGAGTTATCGAACACTACGGGCCAGCTCAGGATGATGGCGTTGGATTCAACGTCATACACCGTCAGGTTGGAGGCCCCCAGGTTCGGTGGCGCGGGGTCGGTGTCGTTGGGACCGGATCGCGTGGCCGCGGAGATGTAGGCAAAATCGCCCGCCTGGGTGGAATAGTACAGATCCAGGAAGCCGTCGTTGTCGAAATCTTCCATGAACGGACTGACTAGCGTGCCGGGAGGCATACTGTACGGCCAGCTCAGGTAGCCGGAGAAACTGCTGTAATTGGACGGCGAGCCGTTGTTCCGGTACAACGCCATCCCCGAGTACTTGGTGCCCACCGGCAGGTCGAAGTCACCGTCGCCGTCCACGTCGCACCAGTGGTGCTTGGGGGAGTCCCCCCCGCAGCTCGTCGTCGGCAGGTTCTTGGTTATCCTGACAAAGGTAGCCCCCTGGCCGTCCACCCAGCCATCTGATTCCCGATCCATGTTCTTGTAGTAGATTATCTGGCCGAGCGAGTCATTCATGACCATGTCCCGGTCGCCGTCTCCGTCGAAATCCACGAAACTCAGCACCCAGACCCCGTAGGTGAAATTGACGCCGGCGAAGGATGTGCCCAAACTGGTGGCCGCGTAAACGACCTCGGACCAGTCGGGGCTGGCGGCCGTGCCCGTATTACGCCGGTAGCCCACGAAACCGCGCTCGTTGCCGAAGAACAGATCCAGGTCGCCGTCCAGGTCGATGTCGCAGAAGGCGCCGCAGGTGCGGTTGAACGAGTCGTCCACGGGCATCTCATAGAAAACGGCCCCGAATTCCGGACTGCCCGGCGTTCCTTCATTTAAATAAACCCGGAGGAGATCCATTTCCCCGATGATCAGGTCGAGGGCCCCGTCCCCGTTCGCATCGCCGAAGTAGAGCCGGGTGTTCCCGTTGATGGGACTCTGGGCTGAAAGGAATCCCGGTCCCGCCACGGCGATGAGTATGACGCCGATGAATAAAATAAAGGATGGCTTGTTCATTCACGCCTCCTGCAACTTTTCAAGAACAAATTGTAACAAAACGCTCACACTTGGACGTGACACGGATCACCGAATCACATTCCTTATAATATAGCCTCAAACAAGCGGCCAAACGAATACCTGAGAACGCACGGGCACAACCCGCACCCGTTGAGGCGTCTCTCAGGTTGATCATAGCACGGCACACGCTAAAATCAAATTAATCAACATGATCATTCATAGTCCAACGGTATGACCACCGTGCCCTGCCCGTTCTGAAGGATCTCCTGCCAGAGGTGGATGTTTTTACTGGACGTCCAGCGCAGGAAAGCCGTTCCCGCCGGCACGGTCCCGCCGAACAGTTCGGCCGGATCCAGCCGCTTGATGGTGCGGATGGAGATGGCCCCCGATGACACGGTGCCCAACGTCGCGCCACCGGCATCGCAAGCCGCGATGGTCACAGCGGTGGTGTTTGATCCGACGGCGTTGCTGGCGATGAGGCGGGTGCCGTCCAGCCACGGGACGATACCCTGGCTGCGCAACTCGCTCTCGCCCACCAGTGGGTAGCCGCACAATATGCCCAGGCTGAAATTGCCGTACAACACGAAGCCCGTCACCGGCCGGGCCGGCACGGTTGCGATCTTCAGCCACACGACGGGCCCCAGCGGCGGATTTGGGAATATCTGGTCCACCAGGGCGACGAATTTCTGTCGGCTGGTGAGCGTCACGGCATAGTACTGGAAATCGGGGTCCGACGCGTACGCGTTGATGCCGCTGGCGTTGTAGGCGGTGATCCGCACCTCGGTGTTGGCCGGGTTGGGATTGACGATGGAAATTCCGGTCCACCAGCCGCTCTCGGCGGGAATATAGGCGGTGCTGAGGGTCGTCTGCCCCTCGACTTGGAGGGGCACCCCCTCGAAGAGGCTCAGGTCGTTGGTTCCGAACAGTTCGAAACCGGCGACCTCCCGGTCGGCATCGATCTCGATCCAGCCGGCCTCCGCCAGCGTCTCGGGCGGGAACGCCGTTCCCAGCATGTTGATGTACCGGCAGCCGGGCAGGATGTTCAGTTCCAGCGGTTCGCCCACCGCCTCGCCGTCGCTGCGGTACGGCTGCAGGCTCACCTGGGCGGGATGGGTGATGTCGGGATTGGCGATGCTGATGCCGGTCCACCACGTGGCGTCCACGGCCAGGTGGTTGAAGAACAGCTTGCGGGCGCCGGCGGCCACCAGCGGCACGGCGGCCAGATTGCCGCCGTACGCCGTGTTCGAGAACAGGAAGGCGCCTGAGAGCAGGCGGTCGGACCGGATCCTGAGCCAGCGTTCGTTGTCCGGCGTGATGTCGGGGAAAAAATCCTCCAGCAAGCCCATCCGGTATCCGCCCCCCTCCAGCGTGGTCAGGGTGGAGGTGTAGTGCTGCTTGTCGTAGCCGCCCTCGGCGTTTCGGTAGAAGTGAAAGAACACTTCGGCCGGCTCGGTTTCCTGATTCACCAGGGTCATCCGGGTGGTCCAGCCGTCGGCATTGGCCAGATGCGGCATGAAGTACGACAAACTATCCCGGGTGACCTCAAAACCGTAATTCCGAAAGTTGGTCTGCGGAACGGTTGGAATCAAGCCCAGGTACAGGTCGCGGTCCTCGTACTGCTTGCCGGCATGAAAGACCAGGTAATTGCTGACGGGCTCCACGGTGCCCACGGCGGTGCCCGCGCTGTCGGTCAGCGTTGCGGTGGCCGGCTTGTCCAGTTTTTCCAGGTGGACGGCCACATCCACCGTTTCCCCGGCCTCAACGGGCAGCCGGAAATAATCCGGGTCGAGCAGCCGTCCGAAGAAGACGGGGTCAAGCACCCGGGCCGCAGTCTGGCGGGTATCGTTGTTCTCCGCGGCGTCGTCGGTGGGTGAGGCCGGCAGAACCGAGTCCGTGAGCAGGCGGGCGCGATCATAGTCCAGATAGGGATTGGCGGCGCCCCGGGTCGTCACCTCCCAGACGAAGTGCGGCGGATTCTCCGACCGCCAGGTACCGCCCGTGATCACCTCGCCGTCCATTTCGAGGTCGTATTCGTAGGTCAGTCTCCGGATGGTCGTGGAGGTGGTGTCAGGTGGCTCCGAACCCCGTCCGAGGTAGACGATGGTGGTCACCTGCCGCGTGCTGCCGACGTCGGTCCAGGTCATCTCATATCCGAAACAGGGGGAATTCCAGACCTCGGGTCCCAGGCTGGTTTCGATGATCAGGGGCTTGGCCAGGTTTTTCAGGTATTCCACCAGCGTCACGTGGAAGAGGACCGCCGAGATGGGCTCCACGTTCGGATTTTCAGGAAACACGCGGGAGCCGTCGCCCTGATGGGCCTCGGTGAGCAACGCCTTCTTGTCCCCCACCCGGAAGTAGATTCCGTTGTACTCCCCCGGCACGTTCGGCTCAACTTCCATAACCGACGCGGCCGCCCAGCCGTTGCAATGGCCGTACCAATCGGCCCAGTTCGGCACCTCCGGGTTTTCCGGCGTCCCGTGCCACTGCAGCTCCCAGGCCCAGAGATCCCACCGCGGGGCCTCGTTCAGCGCCAGGCTGTATTTGTCAAAGGGCGCAAAAAATCCCTCCCAGT
Source organism: Planctomycetota bacterium (assembly GCA_029558835.1). Lineage (GTDB taxonomy): Bacteria > Planctomycetota > Phycisphaerae > UBA1845 > UBA1845 > JAKQDH01. The sequence continues at coordinate 6,415 of JAKQDH010000176.1, forward strand.
CATTGTAGGGGCTCCCATACGGTTTGTTCGCCCGACCGGTCGCCATGGCGGCGTCGACATACGGCCACCAATGGCCGTTCCAGGCCTGGTAGGGAAGTTGGGCGGAATCGGAACCCGCCAGCAGGACGCCCGCGCCGATCATAACCATCACAAGCGTCAGGGTAGGCTTATTCCGCATGGGGCATTCCTCGGGGATACCAGGCGACCAGGCGGGAAGTCCGCCCCGGGGAGCGGCATTCCAGCCACCAGGGCAGGTCGCGATCCCAGGTCATGCTTCGCTCGTCTCCCGGCGCCAGGGAATCGGTGATCCGGTACGTCAGCCAGGGAGCGGACACAGCGTGGCCTTCCCCCGCATCCCCGGTCGCCGAAGTGACGGCGTCGGGAGCACCGGCGGCGATCTCCAAATGCCGCCGCACTGCCTGCCGAGCAGCCAGCGGGGCGTCCCAACTCACGGTTCGCCGGCTCTCCCGCGCGGCGGCTTTGCCGGCGACTTCAGCGCGCCCCACATAGTCCAGAGGGATGAGGCTGAACGGCATCAGGAACACACCGGTGGGTTCCTCCTGCAGCACTGGATATTCATGCCATTCGTCCCGGAAATACTCCCGGACGTGCACCGAGCCCAGCTGCCCCGTAGCCGGCTGGAGCCGAAAGTCGGCCTCGGTCGGGAATTGGCCGTCACCGCTTCTCACCCGGACATGCCACCACTCGCCCGCCGGGTCGGCGTCCCGCGCCACCACCTCGAACCGCCACTGCGCGGTGATCGTGGCCGCACCGGGCAGCCGCGGGTGGTAGACCGTCTCCACCTCCCAGGCCGGGCCGGCTGTGGCCGCGGCACATGGAACGGCGCCGCCGGCCAGAACCATGCCCAGCATCAGGCTGACAAGCGCTGTATGAATCGAATGTTTCACCTAATCCTCGCATTGTGGGGCCGGCGTTCCTCCGGACGGACGGGTCGGCCAGATATACAGATGCGCCGGGAACCGGAATGGCGTAAGCTAAATACCCGGCGGCGGATCTTTCTTCTGTTTGTCGGCGGACGTCTCGCTCTTCGTCGCCGGCGCGGGCTTTGCCTTGTCGGCGGCGGCACCGGCGGCGGTCTTGGTCTTGTCTTCCGCTGCGGGTTTGGTCTTTCCGTCGGCGGTCTGCTGGCCCGGCGCGGCGGCGCTGTCGGTCTTGGCCGTTTCGACCGGTTGTCCGGCTGCCGGCACCACCGCCTCGGGACTGCTGCTCACGGCCTCGGTCAGTGACGGGCTCTGACCGTATTTCTGCCGGATCCGGTTGATCGCCTCCCGCTGCTTCTGGAGTTCGGCGTCGGTGCTGTCGCTCCTGGGCGCGGAAGCCGCCTCGGCGGCCTCGGCCGCGCTGCGGTCAAACGGAGAGCGGCTGGCATGGATGCAGCGCCACACGTCCTCCTCCAACAACCACTGTTGGCGGTTCCGGAGATTGCTCATCTTGCGCCCCATCACATGAATGTCACACCGGATCTCCACCAGGGCCCGCTTGGGATCATTCGGATCAATCTGAACCTTGTCGATGGTGTAGCCGAGTATCCGGGTGTTGTTGCGGCGGATATAATCGACCATCGTCATTTCCTCCCGGCCGGCCCGGGTGAGCATGTTGTAACAGACATCCAGTTGCCGTCCCTTCTTGGCGGCCCAAAAAGTCTCCACCTGTGCCTTGACCCGGGCTTCCGGCGTATCCGGCGTCGTCGCCGGCGGGGGCGCCGCGTCCTGGGCGGCTGCGCCGATCATCCACCCTGCGAAACATATCCATAACACACCGCTGGCCACTCGCCTCATGGTCGCCTCATAAAAAAACGGGTAGCATTTCACTGGAATGCTACCCGGTGGAATCAAAAAAAGAGGAGGCTGGTGCCTCCTCTTTTTCCAGCAAACTGACTACTTGGTGCCTTTCTTGGCCCAGCCCGGCGCGCGGCCAGGCGCATCGTTCCAGATCTGGGCACCGTCCACGTGGCGAGCAGTGTAGCCGTAGGCCTGCTCGTAGTCGCCCATCAGGACGAACGCATCGATGCCGGCGATGGCGCCGTCATCCACGAAGCCGCCCATATAGTTGGGCGCGTAATCAACGTCGACGACCGTGTAGATCACCAGGCCGCTCATCGCCTCGTCGCCCCAGAGATCGTCAGAGAAGCCGGGGCTCAACTCGGCCGCCTGGAAATCCGGATCCGAGAGGTTGCGGAGCCACATCTCGTGCGCACCCAGCGGCGGCAGGATGATGGAGTACTCGTCGCCATCCTCTTCCCACATCCAGAAGATGCCGTCTTCGGTGGCCTGAGCGGCATAGTTGGTGATCGCCACACCGCACCACCAGTTGACGTCGGGGTTGTTCACCGGAGCCAGGAAGGGGAACCACAGATACAGTTCGTACTCCACCGGCTCGGGATCCGGCTCGATGCAGCCGTAGACGTAGGCGATGTCGAAGGTGATGGGCGCGGGCTTGTAGCCGCAGTTGTAACCGTACGGCGTGTACTCGGCCTTCACCGACAGGGTGATGACGTCATCGGTCATGAGGTTGAGCAGGCAGCAGGTGTTGATCTGGACCTCGTCGAGGTCCACCAGGATGCAGTATTCACCGTAGGTGGGATCGAAGGTGGTCCAGACGGCGGGGGCGGGCAGGGTGAAGGTGAGGGTCTTGCCGCCGTCGGAGATCACGCCCGGAAGAATATAGTAGCCGTTAACGAGCTCAAAGGGATCGAACAGGAAGGCCACCGGGTTACCCGTGAAGATCGGATTCATGCCGGCGCAAGCGGGGGAGGGATTCTGCATGGAGAGGACGAGAGTGCCGCTCGGAGCGTAGGCATACAGTCCGGCAGGGCAGTCTTCCACGATGCTGAACCAGTGTCCTTGGCCAAACTGAATGTTGTAGATCTCATTGATCCAGGTGGTGGAGCTGGTGCAAGGGCCGGGCGTGAAATCCTGGTCCGGAGGAGGCGGCGTGGGGCACACGTGCACTTCGGGGGCCTCGTTGCAACCGGAAACCCAAGTCTCAAACACGCACGGATCGTACTTGCAGGGCCAGTACTGTTCGATGGTGCAGGTCTGGCCGGGCACGCCCTTCTGGGCCAGGGACGGGTCGGCGGGCTGGAAGTTCACGCTGTAGGTGGGTCCAAGGTTGCCCGCGATGTCGGACAGGTACGCGGTCATACCGACCTTCCAGAAGTCATTACCGATGGGCATGAAGTCCTGGGTCGTGACCGAGAAGTCGCAGCAGAGGCGGGTGTCAACCTGGTACAGCTCGTCAGCGGTGCCGTCCAGGTCGCAGTCCACCTGCCACGCCACCGGCAGGAACTCGAAGCTGTGGTTGATCGGCGCGACGGTGGGGGTCTGGCAGACCGGGGTGCCGATGGTGCAGCGCAACCGATGCGCGGTGGTCAGGAGCCAGCCATCGTTCACAAACATGTTCTTGTTGAACAGCAGGTCCAGGTAGTCGCCGGTGAACCGGAAGATGCGGATGGCGGTGTAGTCCTTGGTGACGTACGGGGCGCCGAAATCGACTTCCCACGCCACCGGGATCGGGTTGGCCGCCACCTGGGCCATGGTCCGGCCGCCGATGTTGACCAGCTTGACACCGTTGGCCATGTGGATGCGGACCAGGGTGTAGTAGGTCGTGTCGGCTGAAAGGGGATCACCGAATTCCGGAGCGGAGAAGACCATCCGGAAGGTTCCAACGATCTCTCGGGATCCGTTGGGGTCAACCAGCGGAACCGTGGTCTGGACTTCGATGGTCGCCATGGACCACACGGCCAGCAGAGAGATGATGGAGAGGGTCGCGAAGAGCTTCAAATGTTTCATTGAGCAAACCTCCATCGGTTGAGATTAATAAAGTTTTGAAAAAAAACGGTTTGTCTATTTTCCAGGTGTTCTGCGCGCATAATGTCACAGTATAGAGTGATCGTGAAGAAAAAAGTTGCTAAGAAATTTTATCTCCGTCCGGGGATATGAGTGACAGACAGCGCCATATTAATGAAATACCCGAGGCCTGTCAACAGGGTTTTTGGCTGAGACGGCAGTTTTTCTGTTCAAATATTCGCTTTTTGTGACGAATTTCACAAATTTTCACGGACAATCCGTCAGTGCCTGCATCAAGGCGTCCGCAAGCGCATCAGGAGAGCCTCGGCGTTCTCCTTGTCGGGGGATGGCAGGCCCAGCTCCAGCGCCCGCGCCAGATGCCCGGCGACCCGCTCGGCGGGCGCGCCCTGATGGTTCAGGAGCAGCGCCAGGTTGTACCAGGCCTGGGCGAAATCCGGGCGGATGCGGAGCGCCCGTTCGAGACAATCCCGGCTCTCGTCGAGCCGTCCCCGCTCGGCGTGGACGGCGGCCAGGTTGGACCAGGCCATGTAGTTCTCCGGGTCGTCCGCCACCGCACGCCGGAACCAGCGGGCGGCGTCGTCCCATCGGCCGGTGCGGGCGTACAGGTTGCCCAGGTCGTTGTAGAACATGTCTTCCAGCGCCCCCAGCCGGCTGCCGTCGAGGAACAGGTCGATGGCCCGCTGGTGCTCGCCGCGGGTCTCGTAGATGTGCCCCAGTTGGCGATAGGTGGTCATGTACATGCCCACCTCCCGGTTGACGTATTCGCCGCCGCGCTTCTTCATCACCCGGGTCAGCCGGCGCCGCTCCTCGGCGCCGGCCCGCTCCCGCTCGAAGAGCGGGGGCACCGCCAGGATCCGCTCCAGGTAGGGCACCGCCCGGTCGTACTCGCCCCGGTTGAAATGGTGCTCGGCCAGCACGCGGTTGGCGCGGACGCACCGGGGCGCCTTCGCCACCGTATCGGCGAACAGCGTGACGTTGTCGCGGTATACCGGGCTGTGCGTCAACAGCACCGTCACGAAGAAGGCCATCACCACGCCGCCGACGACCCACGCCAGCCGGCGGCTCCGCCCGTGAAGCCAGACCAGCCCGAGCCCGCCCAGCGCGCAGGCGCCGAGCGACGGCAGCAGGAGGTAGTGCTCGGCCAGCAGCTCATGGTGGGGCACGAGATGGGCCATGGGCAGGACGGCGACGAAGAACCAGAGCCCCCAGAACGCCGTCTGGCGGCGCCCGGCGGCGACAAGCCAAACCAGCGCGGCGATGAGCGCCACGACGAGCGCCGCCGCGGCCAGGCCGAGCGGATCGGCCCAGGTGTAGGCGATGGGAAATCCGTCGTAGGAGTAATCGGCCCGCAGGGTGATCGGCAGGACCATCAGCCAGAGGTCGTAGGCCAGCACCTTCGCCACCGTCAGCAGGTTGGTGACGAAGCTGCCGCCCCACCAGCCCACCTTGCCGCTGGTGGCGGTCAGGAAAACCTTGTAGACGACCAGGCCGGCGCCCAACAGCGTGACCGGGAGCCAGTACCACCACCCGTTGCGCAGCGTGCGACCGATGCCTTGTCCCAACCGCCGCCATGGGCCGCCTTCGGCCGCCGCCGTCTCCTCCGCCCACTCGTAGAGGAAGATCAGCGCCGGCACCACGATGCCCAGCTCCTTGGCCATGAACGCCAGCAGGAAGCTTGTCAGCACCACCGCCCACCACCAGGCGCGACGGGTCCGTCGAAACTGCAGGTAGGCCCAGAAGGCCAGCAGGATGAACAGCGCCGACAGCAGATCGCGGCGCCCGGAGATGTAGGTCACCGCGTCCACGTGGACCGGATGGGCCGCGAACAGGGCCAGCGCCGCGGCGTCGCCCAGGCCCGCCGCGCGGAGCACCAGCCAGGCCGCCGCCAGCAGGAGCGCGAACCAGGCCAGATTGGACAGATGAAACACGAACGGGTCCATCCCCCCCACGGCGTGGTCCAGCGCGTAGCTCAGCGTGCGCAGCGGGCGGTAGGCGACTCCCTGCACCGTCGCCCGGGCAGCCTGTTCCAGCGACTGAATCGCCTCGTTGTCCCGGACCAGGGTGAAATCGTCGAAGACGAACTCGTACTCCAGGCTCGGCACGAACAACAGCACCCCCGCCAGGACGATGAGCGCCGCCCACCCGCTCGTTCGGACCGGAGGCGGAACCCGGTCAGCCGCGGGTTGCGGCGCCGGGCCGGCCGTCCGCCGCTTGCGTTCGGATCCGCCTCGCTTGCCGGATTTCATCAGGGCCGCACAACCTTGCAGGGGATGTTCATCCAGAATTCTTCGGCGTCGGTGACGATGTGCAGAAACCCGTCACACGGTCCCACGCTCAAGCCGCCCTTGAGCGTGACCTCGATGGCAACGGCCTCACCCGCCGCCTGGACCACCGTCACGATCAGGTAGTCCCGCGACGGCTCCACCCGCATCACCTTCAGCGGCCGGCCGTCCTTGCGGGCGATGGTGATCCGGCGGACCGGCGCCGTCTCGCCCTCGCGGACCCAGAAGCTGGTCCGCCCCGGAGTCAGCCGCAGCAGCGACGCTTTCTGGAAGTAGATCGGTACCTTGGCCAGAGGGAAATCGCGGCTGTTCGACTCCACGCACAGCGTGGTGACGCCGCGGAACTCTGCGCCGTCCGAAAGCCGGAACACGACCTCCCACCCCTCCCCCGGGAGCGCGCGCCATTCGGTCTGGAGAAATCCGGTCGGGTCATACACCCGGCGCGGCGCGATGCCGTCCGCGGCCCGGAACACGATCCGGCCCTCGAAATCCTTCGGTACCGGCCAGTCCAGGTTGAGCGTCCGGGGGCTCCATTCGAGATCTCCTTTGACAGTGGCCTGGACAAAGAGCGTGAGCTTCGGCGTGACCGGATCGTCGGTGGTGAGATCGATGTGCTTGGAGACCTGCTCCGGCCCGCTCCCCGCGGTGAATGTCACCGACAGATGAACCTGACCGCCGGGCGGGATGGTCTTGGCCGCCAGTGCGGCCACGGTGCAGCCGCAGTGCGACGTCACATTGAGGATGTGCAGGGGGGCGTCGCCGGTGTTCAGGATGACGAAACGGCCCGGAGTTTCCGAACCCGGACGCACCGTGCCGAGCTCCAGGATGCTGTTCATCGCCTCGATCCGCGGCGCTCCGGCCGCCGCGTGGGCCAGAGACAGGCCGGCTATGACGCAGAGGAGCAGCCAGCGGCGCATCAGCGGCCTCCGGCTGCGCCGGTCGGCGCCGGGGTGGCGGCCGTGTCGCCGATCCGGGCCCGCACCGGAACAGCCAGCTGCCGGGCGCCCATCCGGACGATGACCGTGGCGTTGCACAGCCCGGCCGGTGCCTTGGCGTCGATGACGATCTTCACCACATTGGCCACCTCGCCGTTGCGAACCACCTCGGCCCGGACGAACGGATTGCTGGACTCGGCGGCGGTGATCTGGAACGCGACGCCCTTGTTGCTTTTGACGATGACGTCGCGGGTGGCTTCAGTGCCCGCCTTCAGCCCGTACATCATGAGCCGGGTCGGAACGACGGCGAACTCCTCCTGGAACTTGATGTAGACCGGAAGCTGGATGACCGGAAAACTCTCGCTGTTGGTCTTGGCCCGGACGGTGGAATTGAGATAGCCGCGGTGGTCGGCCTTGACCTGCTCCGGCACGAAGGCCACCTTGAGCTCGAAGCGGCCGTCGTCGGTCCGCCGCCAGTCGCAGCGGAGGAACGGGTCGTCGGCCTTCAGATCGGTCAGCTTGAAGGCGTCGGGATTCTTGGCCATAAAAAATACGGACGCTTCGGCCGCCTGGTCGATCAGGATGTTGTCGAACCGGATGTAGGACGGGTTGAATTCCAGATCGGTCTTGATCGCCGCCCGGATCGTGAGCACCGATTCCGGCTGTTCCGGGTCGTTCGAGAACACCATGATCTTCTTTTCGGACATGCCCGCGGTCCGCCCGGCATGGTAGGTGACCTTGATGACCGACGACTCGCCCGGCGCCAGCAGTTTCTTGCTCGGCGTGACCGCCGTGCATCCGCAGGTGGACTGCACCCGGATGATTTCGAGGGTGGCGCCGCCGGCGTTGGTGAAGGCGAACTCGTGGGTGACTTCGGCGTTCGGCTTGAGCTCGCCGAAATTGTGGACGGGCTGCGCGAACACGACCTTGGGCGTCCCCGTGGCCGTCGCCGGCGCATCACCCTGGCCCGGGGCGCCGGATCCCAACGCCAGCAGGACAACGAGCCCCGGCATGATGGCACGCAACAGGTTCATGTGGCCTCCTTCTTGATCCCGGACGTGAACGTCGTGGAATCGGTGGAACAGAATACATTATCCATTTTCAGCCGGCGGTTCAACTGATTTCGCATCGGTCGGCCGCGCCGGCCTCTTGCGCTGGCCAACGGCCCCGCGATCCGGTATAGTGAAGGCGGGACCGGCACCGGCGATTCATGCGATATAAAGATGACGGAAGCACCCGGATGGACGAACAGCATTCACCCGATGTAGCGCCGCCACGTGTCAGCGTCGTCATCCCGTCCTACCGCAGCGGCCGGACGCTGGGGGACGTGTTGGCCGCGCTTCACCGCGAACTGGCCGGGGTTGCCCACGAGATCGTCGTGGCGGACGGCGCCGCCCGCGGCGACGCGACCGCCGCCGCCCGGCCCTACCCGACGGTCCGGGTGGTGGAGCGGGCGGAGCGGCTCTCCTGCGGGGCCGCGCGCAATACAGGCGCCGCCGCGGCCCGCGGCGACCGCATCCTGTTTCTCGACGCCGACTGCGTTCCCGGACCGGGCTGGGGACGCGTGCTGGCGCGGCTGCTCGACGAGGCCCCGGCTGTGGTCTCCGGAGTGATGGCCAACGGGACGCCCCGTTCGTGGGCGGGCACGCTGCAGTACTGGGCGGAGTTCTCGCGGTTCGTCCCGTCCGGCCGGCCCGGCCACCGCCAGTTCCTGCCGTCGTTCCAGCTGCTGATCCCGCGGGAGCACCTCGCCGCCCTCCCGCCCTACGCGCCCGATTTCATCCTCGCCGAAGACATCGTATTCTCCGCCCACGTCACCCGCGCGGGGCTCCCGGCGCGGTTCGAGCCGGAGCTCGTCGCCGCCCACCGCAACAAGGAGCGGCTGCCCGACGTGCTGCGCCACCTGTATCAGCTCGGCTTCGGCAGCGGGCGCACCCGCCGCCTGTACCCCGGTCTCCAAAAGGCGGCCGTGCGCTACGTCCCGTTCCTCGCGCCGGCCCTGCTGGCCTACTCCTGGGCCGGACTCGCCTGGCGGATGAGCACGGCCCGGCCCAACCCGGGCTGGCGGACGCCGGTGCTCCTGGCCCTGGCGGTCCCGGGCCTGGCATGCTGGCACGCCGGATTCTGGGTGGGGCTGTACTTTCCCCGGAAGACCCAGTGGCCGTACCGCCGGCTCATGGGCATTTCCCGCTGACCCCGCCACGGGCGGCCCGCCGGCGTCTCCCTCCGGGACCGCGATCCCGACGGCCGGACCGTTCGCGCTGGATTTACCCGGCGAACCGGTTTATCTTGAGGCCGTGGCCAACAAACGGACCCAGCATCCATCCCGTCATCGCGTGCTCGATCTCATCGCCCACCCGTTCGGGGGGCGGAAGCGTGACGCCAAGGGCGTGCGGCGCGTGGTTTTCGGCCTGAACGCCCGCCTGACAGCGCTCCTGGCGCTGCTGCTGCTGGCGCTGCTGGCGGGCGCGGCCGCGGTGATCTACTGGGCCGAGACCCCGGCCGCGCGGCAGTCGGCGGCGGAGCTGGAGCGGATCGGGCCGCTGCCCGTTCGCTGGCTGTCGCTGTTCGTGGCCGCGGCGGCGATCGCCGGCGGAGCGGGGCTGCTTCTGTTCTCCGGCTACATTCGCGGCGTGGTCCGGCGCCTGCGCCGGGTTCAGGCGGCGGCGCTCGCCATCGGCGACGGCGATTACGACGCGCGTATCGCGCTGGCGGGCCGCGACGAGGTGGGTCAGCTGGCCGACGTCCTGAACAACATGGCGGCGGAGCTGAAGGAAAAGGACGCGCTCAAGCGGGAAAAGGGGACCATGGAGAAATTCATCTCCCAGTCCACCCGGACGATGATCCAGAAATCGGGCAAGGACGGCGAGGCGGTGAATCTCGGCGAATGCCAGGAGATCGACCTCAGCTTTCTGTTC
>JAKQDH010000188.1 GCA_029558835.1 Planctomycetota bacterium
TAAACCGCTGCGCCGCCGGGCGGCCAGTCGGGCAGGGCGGCGGGCAGCAGCCCGCGCAGGCCCTGGGTGAGCGTGCCCGCGCGCTCGAGTTCGTACGCCACGCGCTCGACCGCGGCCCATACATCCAGCCGCTGCAAGGTGCGCTCCGTCAGCGCGGCCGCGTGGTCGAACGCATCGCGCGCCGGCAGCAGCCAGGACAGATCCTCCGCCTGCCGCACTTCATCGAACTCGCCCGCCGGGCACAGGCGCACCGCCTCGCCCGTGAACATTTGCTCGGCCGCCGGCCCGGCCATCAGGCCCACCATCTGCGCGCGGATCTCGCGCTGCAGCCGCGCGCTGAAGCCTTCCACCTGCGCCCGCCCCTCGGGGCGCTGCAACAACTGCGGGTGGCCCCGGCCGTCCGGGTGCAGGCAGCCCTCGTTCATCAGCCAGCGCAGGAATTGCCGCGGCAGCACCAGGTCCGCCTTCTCGCACAGTCCCCACAGGCCGGTGCACATGCGTCCGTTGCGGATGTCGGTGCGCCAGGCCTCGGCGCCTTCGTCCGCCACTTCCAGCCGATAGACCGACACGCCGCCCAGCGCGAACGCCACCGCGTGGCCGGCTTCGTGGACGCAGGTGGCGCGGCGCTGGGCGGGGGTCAGTGTGGTCATGCTTGCGGTCCGTGCGGGATGCCGGGGCGCCGCCATGGAATCGCGGCGGCAGGGCGAAGCTTTGCACATCGCACCGGTGCCCGGAATCAGGGGCGCGCCGAGTGGGACAAGTTAAGTGCGCTATGTTCGGGCGTTCAACCAACGGTAGTGGGTGGGGGCGTTCAACGCGAACTCACACATTCGGCAATCAGGAGACATAGCGGCTGAGAAATTTCCTCCAACGCGAACGGCGGGTAACCGATCTGGGACTGGTCATCGGCCTTCGACAAGTACTCGGTCTGCGCTGATCGCCATTTTGCACGGCCCACTGTCTTCACTCTGGGCATCCGGATTCCAGTTGTGGCCGGCACTTCCTCTCGACAAATCCGCCTTCACCGCTTGCGCAATATACGTCATTGACGTACATTGCGCGGGTGAGAACAGTTGCTGAAACCGCTATCTTCCAACGCTATGCCAGTGAAGTCTGGTCGGAAGTCGAGCGCGTTGAGTTCATCAACTGGATCGCGGCCAATCCAGAAGCCGGTGACGTCATCCGGGGAAGTGGCGGCTGCCGTAAGGTGCGTTGGACATCTGCGGGACAAGGAAAACGCGGCGGTGGCAGGGTCATCTACTTCAACGCGAACACCGAAACCATTTGGTTGTTGATCGTCTACAAGAAAGCCAAGTTCGACAATCTCCCCACGTCCTTCTTGGCGGAGTTGAAGCAAGGAGTCGAAGATGCCCTC
>JAKQDH010000009.1 GCA_029558835.1 Planctomycetota bacterium
ATTGAGGCCGCTGAGGGCAACGCTGGCCGCGGTGCTGTAGCCGCTGCCCACGGCCGTGTGGTTGAGGTTGCCGCAGGACAACCCGTAGTAGACCGTCCCCCGCACCGGCTCGTTGGCGGTGAAGGCCACCGTGGCGGCGTGCGGTTCGATGTTGGTGACCTGCACGTTGCCGATGATCGGCGGCGTGCAGTCCACGACGGCCGTGTCGGTGACCACGACGTTGTAGTTACCCGCGCCGTCGTCCGCGTCCACGTACGTAGCGGTGATGGTGTCCCCGGCCGCCACCCAGAGGACCCCGGGGGCGTTGGTGGTGCTCAGGACCAGCGTGCCGGAGAACTCCGCCGATGCCGGATCGGTCTCATACAAAGTCAGGTTCTCGCCGGTCGGCTCGGAAGTCGAGGCGACCGTGATGGTCACACTGTCCACAGTCTGATCGCTGAGGTTAAGGCCGCAGTCGCCCACGGTAATCGTGGCCGTCCCTTGACAGGCGTACAAGCCGCGGTCCAGAGTGATCGTGCCGGCGTCGGAGCAGTTGCCCGGGAAGCGCAGACTCGGGTCGCCGAGCAGATTGTACATTTCAAAATAGCGCCGCGTCGTCGAGCCATTCCCCATCTGCGCCAGATAGCGCAGTTGCGTGTCGATCCAGACCGGGCCTACCTCCGGGGCGACGTCATCGTCGAGGTCGAAGATGGAGTCGAAATGGCGTCTCTCCAGGACGTCGTCCTCGGTCCAGTAGCTGTTCACTGAGGAGCCGTAGATGGTAACGCCCGCCTTGTTGGCGGCCCGGCTCCAGGTTTCACAGAAGCACTCGTTGACCGTGTACGTCCCGGTCACACACGCGAAGCTCATGACATACGAATACATGCCGACATTAGTCAGGGCGTTGACGTCACTCTGTGTGAAGTAGGGGCCGTCGGCCCAGTAGGTTTCCGCGCCGTGACCGCTGTAAATGCCGAAGAAACGCCCGTTGTTAAACGCGTTACGGACCTGCTGCGTGGTCGCGCTGTAGGTATGGCAGTACAAGCGGTCGTACGAGTACCCGTTGGGAATCATGTAGGTGCTGATGACCCAGTTGTGCGTGCCCTCGCTGACCGTGTAGTTATCCTCGGAGGCCATGAAGACGGCCCGCTTCAGATAGCCGGGATCGACGAGCGGACCGTTTTCATAGTAGAGGGTCTTATCCACAATGGCCTGGACGTGCGCGGAGCTGCGCACGGAGAAGCGGCCGATGGCGATGTCCGGATACCAGTCGGAAGACCCGTCCATACAGACGTAGGGCAGGTCGGTGGCCGGCGTGCCGGCACCTCCGCCCGTCCAGTGCGGGATCGTATCGGTGTCACCGACCAGCAGGACATACTTGGGCGCCGAGGAGCCGCCCCACAGACTTTGAATGTAGGCCTTGATGGCGGTATTGGGGGTCCCCGCGGGGACGGTGTAGGTGCTCACCGAGAAGCCCTGGGCGGCCTTGGCACCGGCGAAGCCCGCAATGTCCGACGCATACGCCTGAGCCACCACGATGAGGTAGTTGCCGGTGCCACGACCGACCGGGTCAGGCAGCAGCTCAGGGTTCAGCACGCGTGCGGCCAGGTGGGGAAACGGGGCCACGGTCACCGGGGGCTCGGAAGCACCCGCGAAGTCGATGTGCACCGTAACGCTGTCCCAGAAGAGAAGTTCCTGCCGCGCCGGATTGTAGGCAACGGGGCGAACCTCCAGCAGCACGAGGCGCTGCCCGCGCCAGATACCCGCTTCCGTGAGCGTCGCTCGTTCCGGGAGCAGGTATGCGTCGGTGGCATACACGACCTCATCAAACGCAAACGGGGCGTTCTCGAGCGCCCCGGGTAGCTTCGGAATGGGGGCCTGGCGGGGTTCCACCAGGAGCCCGACGCCGAGTGCCTCGGCCGTAAGACTCAACGGCGCCCCCGCGTGGGCCTCGACCTCAACGCTGGCGCCCAGCGGTGCGACTAGCAACCGCCGCACCACGGGCAACGCCGGCGAGCCTATCTCGCCGGCCAGAGCGGCATCCTCCCACGCGAGAGATACGAACTCCCCGTTCGCCGTCTTCCGCGGCTGCAGCGGCAGGTTCGCCATCAGGAAGGTGGCCGTCAACCCGGTCGCGTCCGAGGTGTCCACGACCACCGTTGCCGGATCCGCCGGCGCCACTTCCTGACGCGTTAACTCACCATCCGGACTCGCCACCAACCAGAGGCCATTGCCCAGCGCAGTCATCGCCGGGATCAAAACCGATAGCACCGCAACCCCCCACAGGCTCAAGCACAGTCTCGGCCGCTGCATGACCCATCTCCTCTCCGTTTCTGCTGGGCGTTGCTCCCGGCCCCCGATGCCGGGCGGGCTTGCCCCCTCGTTTCTCGATAACAAACACCACCGGCAGGCGCGAACACAGCCCTACACCCACGGGTTCGGGCGGCGCGCCGGGTATACCCCCCCGCACGCCGCCCGTGTCGTGGCCAGCGAGGCTCACTTGACGCCGGCCGGTTCAGTCCGCTCTCTGTCCGCCCCCGCCGCGGCGCCCCCGCGTCGGTTCCGCGGGGGCACCGGCGGCCGGGGTCTGTCAGCCCCCGACTCCCACCATCCTAGGGCATGGGGGGCAGGTTCTTCCCAAAGTAAACCTCGAACGGCGCCGCGCCGTTCAGCACGTTGATCAGGGTCAACATGTCGCTGACCCCCACCGTGCCGGAACGGTCGATGTCGGAGTGGTACACCGGCGGGCTCCCGCCGCCCAATGCCAGGTTGATGTTGTTCACCACGGCCACCACGTCGTTGGCGTTGGCCGTCCCGCTCCCATCCGCGTCACCGGGCAGGAAGCCCAACCGGATCACATCGCCGGCATCGCCGTCCGTGAAGGTGATCTTTGTCCACGCCTTCGGGTCGATCGGCCGGTTCAGCGTCAGCGTAGCCGTGTTGCCGACGACGGCGACGGCGGACACCGCCGGGGCCACCCCGTCGCAGTTGCCCGCGAGGCACACCTCCTGCAGGACGAACTTGCTGGAATCCACCGCGCCGGCCGCCCCGTCGAAGGTCACCTCGATCTGGTCCCACCCCTGCGGACCCAGGGTGCCCGGATTGGTCGGGCGACGGGCGTCAATGGCCCCGTCCGGCGGATTGCTCGCCAGGATGTGCAGCGGCGGGGGCAGCGAGAACGCCGCCCAGATCTCGACGTCATCAATGTTCCAGCCGGGGTAGGTAATCGTGCCGTCGGTGGGCCCCATGCCCCAGCGGATGTAGACGGTGGGCTGGTTGTCCGCGACCGCAGAGATGTCGAAGGTGTGCAGCGACCAGGACGACTCACTGATCGTGGTGGTCCCGTTGCCCCACAGCAGCACCCAGTTCACGCCGTCGTTGGACGCTTCCAGCGTGGCCCGGTCAAACGGCTGGCGCTCCACACCCAGCCAGCGCCGGAAGCGCAGCTCGGTGGCAATCTTGTTGCTGCAGTTGAGGGGTCCGGCAGTCAGATACTGCACGCTGGACATGAAACTCGCATAGTCGCCGCTGAGGTTGTAGCCGTATACGTTGCTGCCGGTGTATCCGGCTGTCGGATCGCAGTTGTGCGAGCCGCCACCCATCGGCACCCCGAATGCCCAGTCGCCCTCGGTGCTCCAGCCCGGATCGCTGTTGAGGGGGAAGTCGAAGACCTTCTCGACGTCCGGCAACACGATCTCGATCGAAATCGTGGCGGTGTTCGAGTCGCCGCCTTCCGGCGGCGTACCACCGTCGTTTGCCTTGAACTGGAAGCTGTCGGCCCCGAACTGATTCACGTGGGGCTGATAGACCACCTGATTCCCTCCACCCACGAGGGCATACGGTACGTTCTGGATCACCCCCGCGCCCGGATCACTCAGAGTGCCGCGCGCCGGGAGGGCAGTAATGATGTAGGTCAGCGCTCCCGGTGGATTGGGGAGACCGTCGTCGCCCGCTTCGAGGCCGACGGTCAGGCTCGTGTTCCAGGGGATGGTGAAGCCGTTGCTGGCAGCCGACGGCGGTGTCGGGCCCAGGTTGAGGACGACCAGCGACGGGTCTCCGAACAGATGCCACGTATTGAACATGCTCACCCCGCCCGAGCCGTTCAGGTCGATCATGCGACACGAGCCGGCGAACAGCAGCGTGCCCAGCCGGGCGTAACTCTCCGCTACGTACATGTCCACAAACTCGTCCTGGGCATCCATGGGCGGGTTCCAGGACTGGTTGATCGACGACATGTACGCCCCGATCGCGCCGATCGGCTCGCCGTTGCGCGTGGATCGCAGCCAAGCCTCGCCGAAGCAGGTGTAGCCGTTGAACTGCCCGTTCACGCAGGCCACGCTGCAAATGAAGGGCAGCATGTTGTCGTTCTGCAGCGCCGCCACGTTCGAGTTGGAGAAGCCCGTGGACCCCCACGAGGTCGTGCTGCCGTGACCGCAGTAATTGACGATCCCCCGCCCGGCATTCAAGGCATTGCTCACCATGGCCGCCGTACCCGAGGGATCATAAATCTGGTCCACCGACGTATATCCGTACGCCAGCAGGTCGGCGCGGATAAAGTCCATGTGCTGGTTATCATACTCGCCGAAGTGCCCAGGCCCCTGGTTGGAGGCGATGCCGCAGCCGCGCCAGAACCACGCGGTGTCGCGGACGTTCATGGTTTCGTATTCGATCGTCCGCAGTACCTGCGTATCGACGTGGGCCGCACTCTCCGCCGAGAAGCGCCCGATCATGGCGTCCGGATAGCTGTCGCTCCCAGCCAGCAGACCGTACGTCGGGTCGGCCGCCCCGCCGGAAGCGGACGGCGTCGCCACCTGGGCGGAATCGCCGACCAGCAGCACAAACGCCAGATCGGAGGTGTTGTAAACGTTCTGAATGTAGTTCTTGATGCTGGTGGCGTTGTTTCCAATCGTCGACACGCCGACGATCGTCGTGGCCACGCCGTGCGCCGTCTTATGGGCCGCCAGCGGCTGGACATTGGGGATCCAGACATCATGGGCAATGATGAGCATCTGCCCTTCCTCGTCCAGCGGCACGTAGCGGGACGAAGGCGCGTAGTTCAGAAAGTGGCGACCGTACAGTTGATGAAACGCCAGGCTCAGTTCCGCGGGGCGATGGGTGAGCACGTTAGTCCCCGCGCGGCCGGTCGCCACGACTTCCAGCGTCACGTCCGTGTACACCCGCAACGTTCTGGTCACCGGGTTGTACTGGAAGGGATTGAGCTCCACGACCACGCCGCGGACATCGCGTAGGATGTACGGCTCGCGCAAGGCGGCCAGTACCTCAGGATAGAAGGCATCCTCTGTGTACTCGTCACCCAACACGTAGGGCACGTCGTCCGGATTCACGGTACGCAGCAGATTGCCTTTGGACGGGGCGACGTCGAAGGGCACCACATCATAGTGGCTTGCCTCCAGCACGTTCACCTCCATGTCCGCCGCGTCCGGAATCACGATGCTCCGGCACACCCACGGCACGTCCGGGGCGCCGGCCTCCAGTCGCTGGGCCTCGCGTCCCAGCAACACCTGGTGGTACCGCTGGCCATCGACGGCCACCGGCACCGTGTCGAACTCCCCGAGCTGATACTGCAAGACCACTCGCTCCGGGGTGTTCTGCAAGACCTGCACGTTGATGGCCCGAGCATCGCTATCGTTGCCCGCGACCGCCACGCCGGCCAGCATCGCCACCACGACCAGGGTCACTGCCCCCAGTCGTGCCTGCCCTGTGCGCCCGACCAACCTCGCCTCGTTCCACGCGTTCATCGAACCTTCTCCTCAAGGGGCCCTTTGGGGTGGCCAACGCCACCTTTACTGATGCCTCACCATCCCGTTTGACCAATCGGTGGGCCGCCGGCCCAACCCGCAGTCCATTCGTACGTCGCTCCGCTCCCTGCCTACGGCAGCGAAGGAAGCTGCGCGCCGAAATACGCCTCCGCGTACGGTGCCACGCCGTTCAGCAGGTTGATCAACGTCAGCATGTCGGTCACGTTGACCGCCCCCGACCGGTTAATGTCGCTCTGATACAGCGCCGGCGTGCCACCCCCCTGTGCCTGGTTAATATGGTTGATCACCTGGACCACGTCGCCGGCGTTGGCCGTCCGGCTGCCGTCGGCATCGCCCGGCAGGAAACCCAACCGGACGCGATCCGTCGGCGCTCCGCCGGTGAGGGCAATGATGGTCCAGGCTTTGGGGTCGAGCGGCCGATTCAGGGTAACCGTGGCCGACGCCCCTGCGGACGCCACGCCAGCCACCTCCGGCGCCACCCCATCGCAGTTGCCCGCGTAACACACCTCCGTCACCGCGAAGTCGGTCGGAGTCAGGCCGTCCGCACTCCCGTCGAACACCATCGTCACCGTCTGCCAGCCCTGCTGCTCCAGCGTCGCCGGACTCAGCGGTTGCCGTGCGTCAATCGCCCCATCCGGGGGCTCGCTGGAAACCAGGCTGATCACGGCCGGGCCGGTGTACGCGCCCCAGATCTCCACGTCATCGATATTCCAGCCGGGGTAGGTAACCGTTCCGTCGGTGGGTCCCATGCCCCAGCGGAGGTACACGGCGGGCCGGCCGTCGGCATACGCGGAGAGATCGAACGTCTGCTGCGACCAAGCTGCCTCGCTGATCGTGGTCGTGCCGTTCTGCCAGAGTCGGGTCCACTGGGAGCCATCTGTCGAGATCTCAACGATCGCTCCATCGAACGGCTGCCGCTCCACCCCCAGCCGCCGCCAGAAACGCAGCTCGACCTCAGCCAGACGCGCGCAGTTGATCGCCGCGGTAGTCAGATACTCCGTCCCTGCCATGAAATTGGCATAGTCGCCGGCCAGGTTGTACCCGTAGACGTTGACCCCGGTCTTGCCGGCCGTCGGATCGAGGTTGTGGCTGCCGCCGCCCAGCGGCTGACCGAACGCCCACTGTCCCTCCGTGCTCCAGCCCGGGTTGCTGTCCATCGTCCACTGGTACTGGAGGGCGGCCTGGCCGACCTTCAGCGTGACGTTGCGGAGGGCGTCGCCCTCGTGCGTCGTGAGGTTGGTGAACGCCACGGCGTCGGCATAAGACCCGTAGGGCAGACTGCTGGCACCCGCGGCGAGGGCGACCGTCACCTGCACGGTCGCGTGCGCGGCGAGATAACCCCCGCTCGTGCTCACCGACAGCCAGTCCGCGCTCTTCGTGACCGCGTAGTCCAACCCCGTGTTGCCGATGTTCGTCACCGTATACACTATGCTGCTGGGCGCAAACGGCCCCCCATAAGGACCGGCGGCATTCAGCTCGGTCGTCGGTGTCACCTGCATCCCGCTGGGCGGAACGGGCTCCGGGATGGACAATCCCGGGTCACCCATCAGGTTGTACATCTCAAAGTACCGACGCGTCGTCGAGCCCGACCCCATCTCCGTTAGGTAACGCATCTTGGCGGCGTTCCAGCACGGGCCGATCTCGCGGATACCGTCCGCATAGATGACCTGGAACAGCTTCTTCTCCAACACGTCGTCCTCGGTCCAGTAACTGTTTACCGACGAACCGACGGCCGTCACTGCCCCCTTGTTCGGCGCCAGAACCCAGGTCTCCGTGAAGCACTCGGTGACGTGGAACGACCCGGTCAGGCAGGAGAAGCTGGAAATAAACGTATAGAGGTTCGCGTTCGTCAGGCCGTTGACGTCGCTCTGGTAGAACGCCGGACCGTCACCCCAGGAGGTTTCGCTGCCGTGCCCGCTGTAGACGCCGTACAGACGCCCGTTGTTGAACGCGTCGCGCACCTGCTGGGTCGTCGCCCCATACGTGTGGCAATAGAGCTTCTGGCAGTAGAACCCCGCGGGAATCAAGTAGTTGCTGATGACGTAGTTGTGGGTGCCCTCGCTGACGGTGTAGTTGTCACTCGAGGCCATGAACACCGCCCGCAACACATAATCCGGGTCGGCGAAATTATAGTCCGCCACGGAGAGTGTCTTGGCGACCACGTTCGCCACGGCCGTCGTGCTCCGCACCGGGAACCGCCCAACTGCGATGTCCGGGTACCAGTCGCTCGAGCCGTCCATGCAGCCGTAGGGCAGGTCCGTAGCCGGCGTGCCGGCACCGCCGCCTGTCCAGTAAGGGATGCGGTCCGTATCGCCGACCAGCAGGATGTAGGCCGGGGCCGAAGAACCACCCCACAGGCTCTGAATGTACGACTTGATGGCCGTGTTCGTCGTCCCCGCCGGCACCGCGTACGTGCTCACCGTGAAGCCCTGGTTGGCCTTGGCGGTGGCGAAGGACGCAATGGCTGACTGATACACGTCGGCCACGATGATCAGGTAATTGCCGGTGCCGCGCGGTTCGCCACCCAAGTGAGCGGGGTTGAGCGCCACGTGCTGCAAACCGGGCAGGCAGGACAGCTCCTCCTCCCCACGCACCGCCGCCCCGAACTGCACGTCCACCTCGAGGCTCGGCCATACCGTCAGCGTCTGCGCCACCGGGTTGTACGCGACCGGACGCACCTCCAGCAGAAAGAGCCGGCGCCCCCGTACCACGCCCAGCTCCTCAATGACCGCCCGCGCGCTCGGCAGTTCCGCATCCACCGCGTAGGCCCCCTCGTCCCACACGAACTCCGCTGCCTCCCGCGCGCCCGGAATCTTCTCGATGGGAGGTTGCACCGGCAGCACCCCCAGACCGTCCGCCACTGCGTCCAGGTCCAGGACAACCGGCACGCCGGCTTCCACGCCCACCGTCACCGGACCTTCCGCCGGCGCGACGATCAAGTGCCGCACCACCGGCAGCGCCGGGCTCCCCACCGCGCCGAGGACCGACGCGTCCGGCCAGCTCACTTCCACAAACGCGCCGGCCGGTGTCTCCCGCGGCACCAGACCCACCCCACTGAGATCCACCCGCGCGCGCAGCCCGAAGTCGTCGATCTGTACCACGGTCGTCTGCGGCGACGCCGCCAGCCCATCCTCCTCCACCTGCGCACCGCCGTGCACGCTCGGCACCACCCACGCGCCGTAAGCCGCCGTAGCGGGCACTCCGAGCAGGCAGCAACCAACCACAACCCACGCCCCCATACGGCAAGCGACGTTCAGCTTCATCAATGGAACCTCCTGTTAACCACGTGCAACGGCGGGAACGTCCAACACCCCGTTCTTCCGATCGGCCTTCGCCGGCGGCCACGCCCCGGCACGCAGTCCGACCGTCCCCTAATGCACGCCTGTCGCGCTCTGCACGCCCCAAGTATCTCCCCACGCAGGCGAGGCAAGCCGAGGTCATTTCAACCTCAGTTCGATGTACCTGGCAGGCGGGGCGCTAGGGCACCCCTTCTTCCGCGAAGGCAGCGCAGAGGCATGAACCAGGCGCCGATCGCGCCGGCGAGGCGGCTCTGAGAACACGCGAATCTTGGCGCCTCACCCTCACCCCCGGCCTCGCCAGCGGCCCCCAGTTTCCCCCAGTTCGCAACTACTACTTATATCCGAACCACCCCTGCTATTCAAGCCAACGCTTGCCCCCCCACCGGTCGCCACGCCACTCCGGACCCTGAACCGACCCGGCCCCACATCCGGACGTACCTCCCCCTTCCGTCCTGACGTGTCCCTCTCGCCGATCCCAGGGCGAGCCGTCGCCCGGTCCGTGTCCAAACCACACGGGACCGGCCTGACGCTTCCCGCAGCCTGCGGTAGCCCACAGCGGCATTCGCACTGGCATTAGGACACGGAGGCTGCATTCAACCCACTCCTGGGCCCCGCGCGACAAGGATATAGGTGCCATCCGATGCCACTTGCACACGCCGGGGTCCCCGACCAGCAAACATCCTCCCGAGCTGGATTCTCGGTCCACCGCATCTCCACCCGGCGTCCGCTGCCCAAGCACGCCGCCCCAACCCACCGGAACAAACGATATGGGAGCATTTTGGTGCCATATTGCGGCCCGGCGGACCTACCCACCCTCGTGCTCCGCGTGCAGCCGGCGTCTGGAAACGTCGTCGGCGGCCGCTACAGTGCGCTCGCTGGAATCCGCCGCGCCAAAGCCGGCGGCGGCGACCCGGACAAGCAGGAAGGAGACTGCCGCGTGCACGGGCCCGACCCCGCAGTTGTCGACTTGCGCAGTGACACGGTCACCCGACCCACGCCCGCGATGCGCCGGGCCATGGCCGAGGCGCCGGTCGGCGATGACGTGTTCGGAGACGACCCCACCGTCAACCTTCTCCAAGAACGCGTCGCCGCGGCGCTGGGCAAGGCGGCCGCGCTGTTCGTGCCGTCCGGCACGATGGCCAACGAGATTGCCATCCGCGTCCACGCCCAGCCGGGCGACGAAATCATCGCGCAAGCTGACAGCCACATCTACCACTACGAAACCGGGGGCCCGGCCGCCCTGAGCGGCTGCTCGATGCGCTTGCTCGCCGGGGCCCGGGGCATGTTCGACGGTGACGCGGTGCGGGCGGCCGTGCGGGCCCCGGACTCACACCTGGCCCACAGCGCGCTGGTCTTGATCGAGAACACGCACAATCGGGGAGGCGGCTCCGTCTGGCCCCTCGCGGACGTTGCCGAGGTGTGCGCCACGGCCCGCGACCTGGGGCTGAAGCTGCACCTGGACGGGGCACGCCTCTGGAATGCCTGCATCAGGACGGGCCACGCCCCCGCCGATTACGCCCGGCACTTCGATACGGTCTCGGTGTGCTTTTCCAAAGGCCTGGGTGCGCCGATCGGCTCGGCGCTGGCCGGCAGCGTCGCGGCCATCCAGCGCGCCCACCGTTTCCGCAAGATGTTCGGCGGCGGCATGCGGCAGGCGGGCATCATCGCCGCCGGGGCGTTGTACGCGCTCGAACACCACATTCCACGCTTGGCGGAAGACCACGCCCGCGCCGAGCGCCTGGCGACCGCACTGGCTGAGTTGCCCGGCGTGCGGCTGGACCCGCCGACCGTCGAAAGCAACATTGTGATCTTCGAACTCGATCCCGGGGCGGGCACGGCCCGGGACTTCGTCGCCAGGTTGCGCGAGCATGCCGTCTGGATGCTGGCCATTGCCCCGCAGCGGGTGCGTGCGGTGACGCACCTGGACGTTTCCGACGCCGGGCTGGACCGGGCCATACGAACCGTGCGCGAGGTGAGCGCCGCCCGAACCGCGCGGCCGCCGACTGCGTCGCCGTAAAAACCCCCGCTGCGCGAGTGCCTCATGCAACCCGACCCGCGATCGGTCACGGACGACAACCACTGGATCGACCGGTTCGTGCGCGCCTACCCGCACGCGCCGCTGGTGGCGCCCTTCCTGGCCTTTCTGGTGCTGATGACGTTGGATCAGGTGCTCGGTCCGGGCTGGCGCACGTACACGTACGCCGCCCGGTGCGGCGGCGGCCTCTACGTCGCCTGGCTGTTCCGCCGCCACTTCCCGCCGCTGGGCCGCCCGCACCTGCATCTCGCGGTGCCGCTGGGTGTGCTGGTGGCTGTCGGGTGGGTGGAGGTACACCACCTGTTCGCGGGCTGCTCGCCCGCGGACCGGCCGTGTGCGCTCCTGGGCATCCTGGGCATCGAACACCGGTTCCCGGGCTTCGCCTGGTACCGCGCCCACGCGTGCTTCGACTGCAATCCGCGTGATTACTTCGTGCCGGTCGAGCACTTCGCGGGACCGCTGGCGCTGTGGGCGTTTCTGCTCATTCGCATCGGCGGGGCGGCCGTGGTCGTGCCGATCGTCGAGGAGCTGTTCTGGCGGGGCTTTCTCCTCCGCGCCTTGGTCAACTGGCATCGCTTCGAGGAGGTGCCGCTGGGCAAGTTCACGCTCTTCTCGTTCCTGGCCACGGCGTTGCTGTCGGGCATCCAGCATCAGCCGCAGTGGGAGGTCGGCATCCTCTGCTGGATGGTCTACAATGCGGTGTTCTACTGGAAGAGGAGCCTGGCCTGCTGCATGGTCATGCACGGCGTGACGAATCTGGCGCTCTACGTCTACGTGTACTACGCCCAGGATTGGCGCTTCTGGTAGGCCGGGCCGAGGGCGTCGCGGAGAACATGCCATCGGGTGGCATGCGCCAGCCCGTCCGGGGTGGCGTGCCCAAGCCCGTCCGGGGTGGCATGCCCAAGCCGCAGGCGCCGGCATGCTGCCGCGGCAGTCGCCCGGGGAGCGGCAGGGCAACGCGGGGCGTGGGCATGCCGCACGCTCTCGGCCGCCGACTCCCCGGTTGCAGGGGGCCACGCAAGCGGGTTCGCCCGGGTCATCGCGGGCGCCCCAACAGAGGAGTACAGCGGTGGGCTATCGCTATGCAATACTGGGCGCGGGCCGCCAGGGCGTCGCGCTGGCCTATGACCTGATCGCCAACGGCGAGGCCGACGAGCTGGTCCTCGCCGACGTGGACGCCACGACCGCCGAGCGCGGCGCCGCCCGCCTCGCGGAACTGCTGCCCGCGGCGCGCTGCCCAATTCGGGCCCTCCGTTGTGACGTGGCCGAGCCGGACCAAGTGGCAACCGTTGTCCGCGGAGCGACCGTCGTCCTTTCCGCGGTACCTTATCGGTTCAACGCGGCGTTGACGGACCTCGCCATCGCCGCCGGCGCATGCTTCTGCGACTTGGGCGGCAACACGCAGGTCGTCCGGCACCAGCTTGCCCGCCATGCCCGGGCGGAAGCGGCGGGCGTTATTGTCCCCGATTGCGGCCTGGCCCCGGGGCTGGGAAACACGCTCGCGGCGCACGGCGTGGCTGCCATGGACGAGCCCCAGCGCGTGCGCGTGCGCTGCGGCGGCTTGCCGCAGACGCCCGTCGGCCCCCTCGGCTACAAGCTGGTGTTCAACTTCGATGGGCTGCTCAATGAGTACAGCGGCTACGGTGAGTTTCTGCGCGACGGGCGCCCTCTACAGGTGCCCGCCCTGACGGAACAGGAGGAAATCGCGTTTCCCCCTCCGGTGGGCAAGTGCGAGGCGGCCGTCACGTCAGGAGGCAGCAGCACCTGCGCGGAGACGTTCCTCGGACACCTGGAAGCCTACGACTACAAGACCGTGCGCTACCCCGGCCACTTCGCCATCGTGCGCGCCTTGTTCGCGTTGGGCTGTTTCGAGGAACGCATCACCCTGCCCGACGGCGCCACCCTCGAACCCCGGATGCTGCTGCGTCGTCTGCTGGAAACCCGCCTGGCGTTCCCGGAAGTGCAGGATGTGGTCGTGCTGCGTTGCACGGTGATCGGGCGACACCACGGGCGTCCCTGTCGGCGGCAATACGACCTCTTCGACCGTCACGACGAACGCACGGGTTTCGCCGCGATGGAGCGTACCACGGCCTTCCCGGCTGCGCTCGTCGCCCACATGCAGGCCCGCAGTCTCGTACCGCCCGGCGCCCGACCGCTGGAGACCACCCTGCCCGCGCAGCAGTACCTTGACGAGTTGCCGCGGCACGACATCCGCATCGACGTTGCGGTTACGCCGTAACCGTTTTCCGCGGGCGATGCGGGCCCGACTTGGCCGCCGGGGCGCCACTCGGCGCAGCTGCCGGCTCGGCCTGCTGCGGGCAAGGCGTTGCCAGCCAGGGCACCCACACGGCCGGATGGGATGGGGACGCTGACAGCCGGCATTCAGCGGGAGCTAGTTTCTGGAGCGGGGCCGCCACTTCACCCGGCGGCAACAGCACGATCCCGCGCCGCGCCTCCATGGAACCGGACGCCATCAGCGAGGTCAGAACCTCCACCTGCCGGGGTACTTCCGGCAACCGCATCAGATTCACCACCAGCGGACTGCCGTCCACGGGCAGCTTGTCGCCGACCCGGCGCAAGGTCTCGACCTGCTCGCTGCGAATCTCCAGGAATGTCCGCACGATGTCCAGTTCCGGAGCACGTGGGACGCAGTACACGACGCGGGACAGCGGCTTGTGCCCCGCGAAGTACAAGTGGTCGGTCTCCTTGGCGAACATCAGCACCATTTCGGTGGCGAGTTCCGCGACAATCTTGCGGGCGGCGTCCCACATCTC
This sequence comes from Planctomycetota bacterium, assembly GCA_029558835.1. Lineage (GTDB taxonomy): Bacteria > Planctomycetota > Phycisphaerae > UBA1845 > UBA1845 > JAKQDH01. The sequence continues at coordinate 13,868 of JAKQDH010000009.1, forward strand.
GGGCACGGACAGTCCGGCGTGCTCGACCGCCGTGATGAACTCGTCCTCCAGCGCCGCCAGCGGTGTCAGCAGCGTGTCACCCGGGAACAGCGTGCTGGCGATCTGGTCGGCCGCCTGCACGAGCAACGCCAGCACCCGGCACGATATCTTCAGGGTCTGCCGTCCGGCCGTGCCCGCATGGTGGGACCGAACGACATCCTGCAGCAACTCCGGCAGACCGAACTGCTTGAGCACCCGGGCGCCCAGTTCGCCGTGATCCACTCCGCTCACCCGCCGTTCCCACTGACCGTCGAGGGAGCCGCAGGACCGCCCGGCGGCCCGCAACGCCTGGTCCTGCCAGGGGAAACAGTGGGCGAGGACGGCGCGCCCGATGTCGTGCAGCAGCCCCGCGGTGAAGGCCTCGTCGGCCACTCCGATACGCAAGTGCCGTGACAGCCACTCGGCGATGTGGGCGGCGGCCAGACTGTGCACCCAGAAGGCACCCTCGTCCCAGCTCCCTCCCGGAACCACGCGCAACGCCGGCAGCCCTTCGGCCATGCGGTAGAAGTCCTTGGCGCCCAGGTGGGCAATCGCCTCGGCGGAGGTCGTCGCGCTGGCACCCGCGTTCCTCGCCAGGGCCAGCAGCGCCAGCGTCAACATCGGGTCACGCTGCACGAGGTTGCGGATGTGGTCCGGCGCGTTCCCCTTGGTGCAGGTCGTCGTGACCGCCTCCGTCACGCTGAACTCAAACACGGGGATCTGCCCGATGCGCCCCAACACCTGGTCCAGAGCATCCGGCCCCAGCTTGGACATCTCCGCGGCGATCTGCTCCGGCGACATGGTCTCGGCACTGCTGCTGGGTGGCCGGGACAGCGGAGGGACGGACCTCGCGGCCGGGGCTGCCCGCACGACCTGCGACGGCGGGGTTACCGACGCCCGCCCTGCTCCGGAAGTTCCCGGGCGTACCGTGGCCTGGGGCGTCGGCACACCGGCGCGGGCCTGTCCACTCACGCAGGTCTGCTTACTAGCGAGGGTTTGCCCGGGGGCGGTAGCCGACGCGCACGTCGCTCGGCCGGTCTTGGCGCTGCCCCCACCCTCCGCTAACCCCACCGCCTTGCGCACCTGCCCCAGGAACGCTAGGACATCGAACTGCTTCCGATACGCCCAGCCGGACGCGCCTGCTTCAAACCCGCGCCGCACTTCCCCGGCCGTGCGCGGCTGACCCAGCAGCAGCACCTTCGGCCCGCTCGTCCCCTGAGGCGGCTTGAGGCTCCCCAACGCGGGCATGTCGGCCGCTTGCCACAGGTTCGTGTCCAATACAATCAGATCGAAGAGGAGCAGGTGTACCTGCTCGACGGTCTGCCGGACCGAGACGGCCTCGCGCACGTCGAATCCTTCGCCGCTCAGCAGGCAGGCAAGCAGCCGCCGTTCGACGTCGTCCGGGCAGGCTAAGAGTACGCTACGCTTGGCCATGCGCTCCCAGCTCGTTACGACCCGCGCGCAAGTGCCCCGTTTGTTTCTTCCGGACCCTGCGCGTGTTCTCTCTACGTAGGATGTAGGATTCGTCCTACCGGCGGGCAAGTCGCCATGGCCCGGCCGAAGCGACCGCGCAGTTATCGGAAGCCCCCGACGGTCAACGGAGCACGATCCACACGAACGCGCCCGTCTTGTCGAGTCGATCGCCCACCGGGATCGGCGCGCGGGCGACGGGGGCGCGGACGGGGGGCATCGGGGCCGCTATGATAGTCCCCCATGAACGCCATCGAGCAACTGGCAGGCTGGCTGAGCGGAGCGAAAGCAGGTGTGGCCTTCTCTGGGGCGGGGATGAGCACGGAGAGCGGCATCGCCGATTTCCGCAGTCCGGGCGGTATCTGGAGCCGGTTTCCAATGGTCGACTATGACGACTTCCTCCGCTCCCGCGAGGCGCGCAAGGAATACTGGCGGATGCGGCTCGAGCTGTACAAGGAGTTCGGGGGGGCCCGGCCGAACCCCGGGCACCTGGCCCTCGCCAAGCTGGAGGAGCTTGGTCACGTCAAGGCGGTCATCACCCAGAACATCGACGGCCTGCACCAGGACGCCGGCAGCACGCGCGTCATCGAGCTGCACGGCACGGCGCGCAAGATGGCGTGCCTGCGCTGCGGGAAGGAGTGGCCGCCCGAGTGGGTGCTCGACCTGGTCCGCGGCGGCGACGAAGCACCCGAGTGCGACCAGTGCGGCGGCCCCATCAAGGCCCGCACCATCCTCTTCGGCCAGCCGATGCCCATCCGCGAGATGGAGGAGGCGGCCGAGCTGGCGCAGGAGTCCGACGTCTTCCTCGCCCTCGGTTCCTCGCTCACCGTCGAGCCGGCCGCCTCCATGCCGCGCCTCGCCAAACACGCCGGCGCTCTGCTGGTCATCATTAACCGCACCGAGACCGCCCTCGACGATCTGGCGGACCTCATCATCCGCGACTCCATCGGCACGACGTTGACCGAAGTTCTCCGTAGAGTGGAGGCCGCCGGCTCTTGACTCGCGGGGTGATCCCGGACGGCGCGAGCCCCCACTTCAGAGCACCGGGCGCGAGCCCGGTGACATGGCGCGCCACGACGGCGGCGTACGTGCACCAGCGTTGTCCGTGTCCGCGGGCTTGCGCCCGCGGCTCTGATCCGACCCGTGCCGCGGATCCGATCCGACCCGTGTTGCGGATATTCTGTCAGAGCACCGGGCGCGAGCCCGGTGACACGGAGCGCCACGACGGCGGCGTACGTACACCAGCGTGGTCCGTGTCCGCGGGCTTGCACCCGCGGCTCAGTGCTTCGCGTCGAGCGCCAGGTCAACCACCACCGGGCGATGGTCGGAGCCGGCGCCGGTTCCGGTGCGACAGCCTACCACGCGGACGCCGTTACCGACGTAGACGTGATCGATGCGCACGCCGGGCACATAGCGCAGCCAGCCGGCCACCGGCCAGGTGTCGCCCAGTCCGAAGCCGGCCGCCTCGTGCGCGTCCGTCAACCCCAACGCCCGAAACCGCCGGTGCATGGCCGACCGCTCCGTCCAGTTGAAATCCCCCGCTACCACCAGCGGCAGGCCCGCATCGGTTAGATCGTCCCGCACGTCCTGGTAGACGTCCGCAGACTGCGCGTGCCGCGCGGGCAGAAACGCCAGGTTCGGCGGGAGAATGTGCACCGCCCGACAGGCGACCCTGCGCCCCTTACAGTCCACGACAAACCGGAACTCCGGCACTCGGCCGCCGACCCGCGTGATCGTGTCGGGTTCATCGATGAAGGGCAAGCGAGAGAACACCGCGAGCCCGAACGCGCTGTCGCGCGGCGCGAACAGCGTGTGGGGATACTCCGCCCCCAGGGCCTCCCACAGCCGCGCACGCCAGCCCGAGGTGCACTCGATCAGAATCAGCACGTCGGCGTCGGCCGCCTGAATCTCGTCGATCAGACGCTCGCGCTGCCGGTTGCCCGCGAAGAGATTGACGTTCATCACGCGCAGATCCCGCGGCACGCCGTCACCAGCCGGCCAGCGCAGGTACTGCGGCACCACGGGACCCAGCGCCACCACCAGCAACGGCACGGTTGCCAGCGCCAGCCGGGATCTGCGCAGCAGCAGCGCCGCCACCGCGCAGCCCAGGAATACCAGGCCCGCGTGGAACCAGAACGTCCGCGCCATGAACGCCACGTACTGCCAACGCAGGTAGGACGGCTCTGTGCGCAACAAATCCGCAGGCCCCCACAGAGCGTAGGCCGTGTAGAGGTAACCGCATCCGGTACACAGCCACAGTATGACGCCCAACCCGCGCGCCTGTCGCCGGCGAGTCTCCCCGCGCGCGGCAGGCGCCTCCTCCTGAGCGCGGGCCTTGTGGTGGGCACTCAAGTTCGCCGGGGCGGGGGAATCACTCATGAGCCGAAGCGCTCCTGCCATTCCTTCAAGCGACGCAGCGCGTCCAGCGGCGTCATCTGGTCGGGGTCCACGGCGCGAAAGGCCTCATAGAGTTCCTCGGCCGGGTCACGGAACAGCGGCAACTGCTTATCTTCCCGCGTGCGCCGGCGGGCCAGTTGCGGGGTGTGCGACTCCCGCGAGAAACCGCGCTGCAACTCCGCCAGGATTTCCTGACCGCGCCGCACGACGGGCACCGGCACCCCCGCCAGCCGCGCCACGTGCACGCCGTAGCTCTTGTCCGCTCCGCCCTCCACAATGCGATGCAGGAACACGATCGCCTCTTCCTGCCCGGCCGCCCCCTGCACCTCGCGCACGGCCACGTTCAGGTTCCGCACGCCCTGCAGCAACTCCGCCAGCTCCGTCAGTTCGTGATAATGCGTCGCCACCAGCGTGCGGCAGCGGATCTCGTTGGTCAGGTGCTCCGTGATCGCCCAGGCCAGCGCCAGGCCGTCGAAGGTGCTCGTTCCCCTCCCTAACTCATCGAGGACCACCAGCGAGGCGTCGGTCGCGTGGCGCAGGATATTGGCAGCCTCGGTCATTTCCACCATGAACGTCGATTGCCCGCGCATCAGCTCATCGGAGGCTCCCACGCGGGCGAAGATGCGGTCCGCCAGGGCGAAACTCATCGCCTCCGCCGGGACGAACGACCCCGTCTGCGCCAGCAGCACCAGCAGGGCCACCTGTCTGATATACGTGCTCTTGCCGGCCATGTTCGGCCCGGTAATTACCAAAACGCGGGCATGCTCGCGGTCCTGCAGGGTGTCATTGGGGACGAAGCGTTCCGCCAGGACCTGCTCCAGTACCGGGTGGCGCCCGGCCTGGATGTCCAGCCGGCCGGGGTCGTCGGTGATGGCCGGCCGGACGTAACGCCGTTCGCGGGCAAGCTGGGCCAGGCCGGCAATGGCGTCCAGCCGGCCGACGGCGTCCGCTACCCGCAACAGGTCGGCGGTGCGCCCGGCGAGCTGCACGCGCAACTGCTCGAACAACTCGTACTCCAGTTCGCAGGCCCGCTCCTGGGCGGTCAGCGCGTCCTGCTCGAAGCGCTTCAGCTCGTCCGTGATGTAACGCTCGGCGTTCTTGACCGTCTGCTTGCGGACGTAGGTCGGCGGCACCTGCCCCTTGAAGGCGTTGGACACCTCGATGTAGTAGCCGAAGACGCGGTTGTAGCCGACCTTCAGCGACGCCAGGCCGGTGGCTTCGATCTGCTGTTTCTGATACTGCGCCAGCCATTGTTGCCCATCGCGGCCCAGCGCGTGCAGTCGATCCAGCTCCGCGTGGAAGCCGTCGGCGATGATGCCGCCCTCCCGCAGGGCGAGCGGCGGATCATCACGCAGGGCGCGGCGCAGCAGATCGGCCAGGTCCTCCAGGCCCCGCATGTCGTCGGCGACCCGGCTCAGCCACTGCACTTGCGTTTCGCGCAGTAGATTTCCGGCCGCGGGCAGTGTCTCCAGCGTGCGGCCCAAACCCTTCAGGTCGCGCGGATTCGCCCGCGCCAGGGCGATGCGCGCGGTGATGCGTTCGACGTCGGCCATTTCCTTCAATAGTGCACGCAGGCGGCCGCGCGTCGAATCAGCTTCCAGCAGACAGGCCACGGCGTCCTGCCGCGCGACGATCTCGTCAGCCTTGGTCAAGGGGTAGCTGAGCCAATGGCGGAGCTTGCGGCCGCCGATGGGATGCACCGTCCGGTCCATGGCGTGCAGCAGCGTCCCGGCTCGTCCTTCGCCGCGCAGCGGCTGCGAAACTTCCAGGGCCCGCCAGGAGTTGGCGTCCACTTGCAGGTAATCAGCGCCGCTACGGCGACGCAACGTAGCCAGGTGTCCCAGTGAGGTCTTCTGCGTCTCCTGCAAGTACTGCACGAGTGCCCCGGCCGCCGCCAGCCCCGGCGTAAACTCGTCAAAGCCGAATCCGGCCAGCGTGACCACGCCGAAGTGCTTGAGCAGCACCTGCTCCGCCTGATAGGCCGCGAACTCGTGGGCGGGGCGCGTTGTCACGCTGACGGGCAGCAGCTCCACGAGGCGATCAGCCCACGCGCGGGCGGGGGATTCCCGTTCCTCGTCGATGAGCAGCTCGGCCGGCGCCAGGCGCACCAGCTCATCGCGCAGGTTGGCTTCCTCGACCTCGACGACCTCGAAGCGTCCGCCGGCCAACTCGACCACGGCCAAGCCGACCTCCTTGCCGTGAAAGCACAGGGCCGCCAGCAGGTTGTCGTCGGCCGCGGGGAGCATGCCGGCATCGGTCAAGGTGCCGGCCGTGACGATACGTGTGACCTCCCGGCGTACGAGGCCCTTGGCCTCTTTCGGGTCTTCCACCTGCTCGGAGATGGCGACCTTGTAGCCGGCCGCCACCAGCTTGCGCAGGTACGTCTCCAGGGCATGATGGGGAACCCCCGCCAGCGGCACCGGGTTAGCGCCCTTGTCGCGTGAGGTGAGCGTCAGGCCCAGCACCTTCGCGCACAGCACGGCGTCTTCGTAGAAGGTCTCGTAGAAGTCGCCCATGCGGAAGAGCAGGATGGCATCGCCGACGCGGCGCTTCTGCTCGACGTACTGGCGCATGGCCGGCGTCAGCGCGTCCGGTTGAACACCGGCCAGGCTGGGCGAAGCAGCGGGCGGCTTGGTCTTTGACGATCGCATCGAGATTGCGCTTCCCCCTTCCGGGCTCGACGCCGCACAGACGCCGATGCTGTCCTGAGCGCTTAGATGAGGCTCCCGCCGTCGGTAGTGTGCAAACCATGGTCCGCTGGGCGACCGTTTGCCCTCATGTACTCGAAGATACCTCCGAGTGTGACATTTCCCGAGACCAACTGTTCGGGATACTCAGTCTTGTACTCGTCTTCGAGGTTCATAAGGAGTACTTCTGTCTCTATGCAGTCGCCGACCCGCCACCATGGGTACATCGCTCTGTAGACCCCCATCAGCTTGTCGTCCGGCGCGAACTTCAGGCGCTGCTGCTCTCGGAAGCCGAAGGCCTCGATGAAGATCGTCAAGAAGCGCCGAATCTCAGCGCCGGATGCGTCGGGGAACCTGCGTTTCCAGGCCCGCCCCATGCAGCCTCGGCCGCGATACGCCTTCGGCAGGTCATCACAAAGAACCGCATGGGCGCCTGCGGCGAGGAGATACGAGATCAGGACGATCCACATCCAGGTGCTCATGCCCGCTACCTCCCGACTGCGTCTCGCCCCGCTTCTGCTGCAGCCCAAGGGACCATTCGGCTGCCTCCCTCCCGTGACCACCGCAGACCAGGAGGCTCTCCGCCCCCTGGAGGAGACTCTGCGCCCCTCCATTGGAATCCCCCGTCGCGGCGCCTGCAAGTCCGCTGCTGACGTGCTCAGACCCGCGGGCGCAAGCCCGTGGACACGGCCCACCCCGGCATGCGTCCGTGGGCGTCATTGCGTCCCGTGTCACCGGGCTCGCGCCCGACGCTCCCGCGCACCGTCGCCTTACCCCGCGCGGTTGCGTAGAATAGCGATGCCATGCCAGCGCAGCGGGAGAAGGTCGTAGTGGCCCTGAGCGGCGGGGTGGACTCCAGCGTCGCCGCCTGTCTGCTCGTCGAGCAGCGCGATCACGTGACGGATCTGTTCGCGCACGTCGGCATGGAGGCGGAGGCTCAGGCGTGCCTGCCTATCCCGCCGCCGGTTACGGCAGAGCCCATACCTCGGCGAGTTCTGCGCTGAGCGCCAGAGCGGCAAACATGATACCGCCGGGAATCTCCGCGCAAGCGTCGCGCCACCGGACGACGAGGTCGAGCGAGTTGCCGCCTTGCCAGAATCGGGGCAGCAGGCGGGGCGTGCCCGCGCAATAGGCTTGCCACTCGGCACCGAAACTCGCCGCCAGATTCCGTTCCTCGATGCGGATCTTGACCGCGTAGGCGCCGACGCAACACAGCATGCTCGCCACGACGAACGGGGTGTTCTGGGCGATGGTGCAGACGCCCAGCAACGCCAGCAGGCTGCCGAGGTACAGCGGATGTCGGCACCACGCGTACGGGCCGGTCTGCACGAGGCGCTTGCCCTTCCACGGCCGGATGTGAGCCCCGGCCCAAAGTCGCAGCGCCAACCCCAGCAGGACCACGGCCGCGCCGACGATGTCCACCAGTGTGTGCAGCGGCGTGGCATCGGCGAACCACTGGCGGCGGTACAGCATGGCAGCGCCTCCGGCTGCCGCCAACCAGCCCACCATCAGCAGCGCGCGCCAGCGTCGTGGAAATCTCATGGCATTCTCCCGGGCCGCGGAAGTAGGTTCTTGGCCATCCGCTCACGCACCACGTGTTGGCTCGCGTGGGGAGCAGCGCCCGGCCCCGGCGCTTGCCGCGCCGCGTCCATTGCACTGGGGAGTCTACCTCCCCAGCGGCGCTCGTTCAAGTGTTCCGCCGGGCGAGCCATGCGGGGCGACTCCCCTCGCCCGAAACCCGTCCACTCGCGCGCGGGGTCGGCTCGCTCGGGATGACGCCGCCCCCACACTTGGGGGGAGGGTCGGCGGGCGACTACAATCCGCGGACCATGAACGCGCAGCGTGGGAAAGTCGTGGTGGCCATGAGCGGCGGGGTGGACTCCAGCGTCGCCGCCTGCCTGCTGGTGGAGCAGGGCTTCGACGTGACGGGTCTGTTCATGCGCGTGGGCGCGGAACCGGTGGCGGAAGCGTTCCCGCCCGGGCGGGCTCCCGCGGCCGACACCCACCAGGGCTGTTGCAGCGCCGCCGACGCGGCCGACGCGCGTCACGTCGCCGGCATGCTCGGCATCCCGTTCTATGCCCTCAACTTCAAGGAGGACTTCGAGCGGATCATCGAGTACTTCGTCGACGAATACGCCCGCGGACGCACGCCCAATCCGTGCATCCTGTGCAACGATCAACTCAAGTTCGGCAAGCTGCTCCGCTACGCCGACGCGATCGGCGCGCGGTACGTGGCCACCGGACACTACGCCCAGATTGAGCGGCGTCCGCAAGGACCGGTGCTGCGGCGGGGCGTCGATCCCGCGAAGGACCAGTCCTACGTTCTGTTCGCCATCGACCGCAAGGCGCTGGGACGCATCCTGCTGCCGGTGGGCGGCCTGGAGAAGCCGGCGGTGCGGGACCTGGCGGCGCGCTACGGCCTGCCGAACCGCGATAAGCCGGATTCCGTTGAAATCTGCTTCGTGCCGGACAACGATTACGCCCGCGTGGTGGCCGCGCGGCGCCCGGCGGCGTTTGTTCCCGGCGAAGTGCGTGACCCGGCCGGCAAGCTGCTCGGCCGGCACCGCGGCCTGCCCCATTACACGGTCGGCCAGCGCCGCGGCCTGGGCATCTCCGCGCCCGTGCCGCTGTACGTGACCGCCATCGACGTCGGTGCCAATACCGTGACACTCGGGCCACGGGCGGCACTGCTGCGTTGCGGGTTGCGCGCGGCGCAGGCGAACTTCCTGATCGATCCGCCGGCGGCAACGTTCCGCGGGGAAGTGCAGATTCGGTACCTGCACCGGGCAGCGCCGGCCAGCGTGGAGTTGCTCGGCCAAGGGCAATTCCGGGTTTGGTTCGACGAGCCGCAGGCGGCCATCACGCCGGGCCAGGCGGCCGTTATCTACGACGGCGACGTCGTAATCGGCGGCGGCTGGATCGAGCAGGCGGAAAACGGCAAGGCGCCGGAGGGCAGCAGTCTGTCGGGTGGCATGCCTACCCGCGACAGCCGTCGCGGGTAGGCATGTTCCTGCCCTGGGGTGTGGATCCTCGCCTCCCTTACCTTCACCCCTGGCGCGGCCACCCGCAAGTCCAGGGCCGGCGCAGAGACGCAATATGAGGTTGCTTGTTCTTCATGCCGGGGCCCTCGGGGATTGTGCGCTGACGCTGCACGCCATCGCCGGCCTGCGGTCGGCCGCCCCCGACGTTCGGGTGACCCTCGCGGCCCGCTCCCCGCTGGCCCCATGGGCGGCCGGGCACGGGCTCATCGACCGGGCGGTCGATCTGGAAAGCCTCAGCCTGCACCCGTTCTACAGCGCGGCCGCCGAGGCCGTCTGCGGGCCGCAGACGCTGCGGTTCCTGCGTGACTTCGACCGCGTCATCAGCTTCCTCGGCGGACCGGAGGAGACAGTGTCGCGGCGTCTGCGCGCGGCGGTCGGCGACCGCGTGGTGGTTGTCGATCCGAAGCCGGACGCCGTCACCGAGGCAACGGGCAGGCACATCACACAGCAATGGGCGGCCGCCCTTACAGCGCAGGATGTTGCGGTGGATGCGACCGCACAGGCGTATATACCGCGCCCAGCGGGCGGGCCGGCGCCGCCGCGTCGGCAGCACGCTCCCGAGGCGCTCACTTCCACCGAGCGTGCCATTATCTGTCACCCGGGGAGCGGTTCGGCGCACAAGTGCTGTACGCTCGACGCCTGGGAAGCGGTGGTCGGCCTGCTGCGCGAAGCAGGGCATTCAGTGTGGTGGATGACAGGCCCGGCTGAAGCGGACCGCCTCGGTGCCGCCGCGCTGGAACGGCTGGCGGCGACCGCGCCGCTCGTCCGCCTCGAGTCGGTGGTCGAAGCCGCGGAAGCTGTTCGGCTGGCCGACTGTTTCATCGGCCACGACGCCGGGATGACACACGTGGCCGGCATCACCGGCGTCCTCACGATCGCGGTCTTCGGCCCCACCGACCCCGCGGTATGGCGTCCCCTCGGCCGGGCCTGTCGGATTGTGGGATTCCCCCGCGCCCCTGAGCCGCTGCTCACCTGGGCGCGGGGGATTGCTCGCCTGGCCCCTGTCTCCTCCCCGCGGCTTCCGTCGGGACCCTCCTCTCCCCTGGGGGAGAGGGCCGGGTGAGGGGGTACTTTGTGCGATCTCGACCCTCCCCCCGCCTCACCCTGTGCCCCGGACGCACGCCGTCGGGGAGGTTGAGTGCATGGCGCCAGGCAGCACGTGAACGAAAACTCGCCTACGCTCCTTTCCGCGTGAACTGTTCCTCCAGTTCCTGGATCAACTCCGCGAGGTTCTGCTGCCGCTGGCCCACCGGAGTCATCCACCGCACCACGCAGTTCGCCTGCAACTGACCCGAAATCCTCCGGTTCGCCAGGATCACCGTGGAGTGGTTCTTGTTGCCCATGAAGCGCCCGATCTCAGGGTAACTCATCGTCGTGTGCTTGCGCGACAGGTACATCGTGATCGCCCGGGCCAGGGCAATCGTCCGGGTTTTCCGCGACGTGTGCAGGTCGGCCGGGTTGAGCCCGAAGAAGATGGCCACGCTGCTCTCGATGTCCGCCAGCATGACCACCGGCGCCGTCTGCCGCACCAACTCGCGCAAGGCCCGCTCCGCCAGCGCCACGGTCAGGGCCTCACCCGTCTGCCGCGCCTGATGTACCACGCGCAGCAGCGCGCCTTCCAACTCGCGCATATTGGAACGAACGTTGGCCGCGATGTGCTGAATGACTGCTTCGCCGACCTCGACCTGCATCCGCCGGGCGCGCCGCCGGAGCACTTCCGCCCGCGTCGAGGCATCGGGCGCGTCGATGCGCACCACCATCCCCGAGGCGAAGCGACTCACCAGCGACTCGGAGAAGTGCCCGATCATCTTCGGCGAGGCGTCCGAAGCCAGCACTACCTGCTTGCCCGCCGCCTCGACGCTCTGATAGGTGTGCAGGAACTCCTCCTGTGTGCCCCGCTTGTTGGCCAGGAAGTGAACGTCGTCGATGATCAGCACGTCGAGGTTGCGATAACGGTCCCGGAATGCTTCCTGCTCCTTGGCCTTGATGGCGTACACGTAGTCGTTGGTGAACTCCTCGCCGGACACGTAGCGACAGCGGAAACGCGGGTCGCGTTCCTGTAAGGCGTTGGCGATTCCCTGGAGCAGATGGGTTTTGCCCACCCCACACCCGCCGTGCACAAATAGCGGGTTGTATTGTTCCCCGGGATGCTCGATGGCGCTGAGCGCCGCGGCATAGGCTAGCTGATTGCACGGACCGACAACGAAGTCCTCCATCTTCCCGCGCAGCGTCCGCCCCGCCGGCAGACCGCCCAACTGCTTATGCAGCCTGGCGACCCGCTCCGGATTGTTGGCGATGTAGTCGACCTGTCGGTCAGGTTGCCGCTTGCCCAGCCCCTTCGCCAGCGCCGGCTCCACCGTGAAACTCAGCGTGAACTCCTGGCCGGCAACCTCCCGCGCCGCCTCGCCGATCGCCTCGGCAAAATGCCGCTCAATCCACTCCGCAATAAACGGGTTCGGAGCGCTTACCCGCAGATAGCCGTCCGCGAACGTGAACCGGGTGACGTTCTTGAACCACACCCCGTACCGCTGCGGTCCGACCTTCTCCGCGATCCGCGCCGCCAAGCGGGCGACCGCGTCGTCTGCGCACGTGACCACCGGTAGCTCCTCGGTAAGGACAGGAACCACAGCCCTCTCCCTCTGGTAAGCCGCTGCGTTAGGTCGGTCAGCCGGATGCTGTTCACACCCACGCGCCGGAGGATGTGACTGACCTTACTCTCGATGCGCCTAAACTAATCGTCGCCCACGCCCCGGTCAACAAAAAACACCCGCGCTCACAGCCGTCGTCGAGTTGCGACTTCACATCTGACAAGCAGTTAGCACGCAAAAGTTTTTTTTCCCCACCGCGGACGCGCCGGCGCCGCGGCCGACGGTGGATAAATGCCCCCCGCGCGCGGGGGCCGTCGTCAACCTTCTGCGCCGGGGCGAGTTGCAATCCAGGCGTCGCGCGCGGCGAACTGGGTGAACCCCCAGCGGGCGTACATGCGCCGCGCCGGTGCGTTCGCGCCATCCACCGCAAGTGTCAAGTTGGTGGCACTCCGTTGCGCGCCCGCTTCCACCGCCCGCCGCAGCAGCGCGTCGGCCACCCCGGTGCCGCGCGCGGCCGGCGCTGCCCCGATGTACACAATCTCCAGCGCCCGCACCCCCCGCAGTTCATTGAGCAGCAACACCCCCACCGGCTCGGTTTGGCGCAGCGCCGTCCACCACAGCTTGGGGTCATGCCCCGCGGCCGCACGCTGACCGGCAAGCACCTCGGCCGCGGTACGCACCCCCGCAAGCGGCGGGCAGTCCAAGCTCCCCTGGTAGGCGAGTTCCAGTGCTCGCTGGAACAGCGGCTCCCTCTGCGGCGTGTACTCCACCCACTCCAGATCCTCAGCCGGTGGGCGCGGCGCCGGGCGCCCCGGGACCGGCCGGCTCAGATAGAGCAGCCGCGTCAAGAAGACGAACCCGGCCTCCGTCAGCGGCGTTCCCAAGGCCGTCGCACCCGGCGGGAGCAAGGCCTCCAGCAACTTGATGGATCGCTGCCACGCTGATTCCTGAAGTGCCACCAGACCCGCAACCGCCGCCCGCGCGGCCAGTGCATGCCGCGCCGCCCCGCGACACCACACAAACGCCACCCGCCCGGGCACCGGCACGGCCGCACATGCGCTGAGCAACACTCCCCCACCGTAGACCCCCAGCAAGTGCCCCACCTCCGCTGCGGGCACCACACCACGCGCCTCGCCCCAGGCGGCCGCCTGCTCGCGCCCCTCAGGATCGCCACCGAAGGCCATCCCCAGGGCGGCAGGGAAGTCCGCATCCCCGGCATTGAGAGGGCGTATTTGAAATGGGGAGATAGAAGCCACAAGCAGTTCCCTGCCGCACCGTCCGGTCCGCGTCGGGCGAAGTCAAGCGGCCCGGCACACGGGGCAGTATCAGCCGGTTCAGCGGTTTGCTCCAGGGGATCGCCGGGGGGCAACCCCGCCGGCCGCGAGGAGCCGCCCACCGGCCCTGCGGCCGGCAGGCTCGCGAAGCTGCACTGCCAGTGCTGGCAGACCGTTAAGCTAAGCAAAACAAACCGCCTGCGCGGGCCCGTCACGCGGATTCCGCGCGTTCACCCCGCCCACTCCTCCACCTGTGGGGCATGTACCACGCGCGGGCGTCGAGATGTTGTGTCAACCTGTGATTTTCGGACGCCCGCCGCTCAGTTTCCTTCAAGCTCGTCGATGACCACGGACGATAGTGAGAACGGCGGCGCACCAGACCGATAAGCGGTCCGATGGAACGGGCCCCAGGCGCCACACCCCCTGCGTTCTTTCAGGCCATTCATGGAGGAAGGCGTGAACCGGGCGATGAAAGTCCGCGCCGGGGAGCACCATGCCGGTCAGGCAGGCCTCAGGAAGCTGCCCCCCGGCAGTGCTGCGAAGGCTGCGGCAGAGTGCGAGACAAGAGAACGCGGACGCCGGTGACGCGACTCTGCCGGGATTGAGCAACCATGATCATCAACATCGGTGATTATTTCTCCACGCCGCTGTCCCCCGCGGGGCGCACCTCCGCGGAGCTCGGCAACCGCGCGCGCGTCGGGACGCGCGCCGCCCAGGGAGTGCGGGGCTCCCAGCATTGGCCACAGCTTGCCGTGGACAGTAGTCTGCAGCAGGCCCGACAAGCGGCCATCCGGGCGGAGATTCAGAACGGCACCTACGAAACCCTGGAACGCCTCAACGGCACCGTCGATCGTCTCCTGGACGTGCTTGCCTGACTACCCCAAGCCACGCTGTCCTGACCGCCCCCATCCCTGCCGCCACGCCGCGGCGCCCCACGCTTGCATCTGCGCCGCAGCGCCCCTAACCTGTCGCCTGGGTGGATTCCCTGCAACGTGCGGGGAGACGGAAGCTCACTGGAGGACAGGCACATGGCCAGGATTGCACCGTTCGCGGCCGTCCGCTACGACGAGAAACGCAACGGGGGCGATGTCTCAGCGTTGATCGCACCGCCCTACGACGTGCTCGACCAGGCGGACAAGGATGCCCTGCTGGCGCGCAGCGACCGCAACATCGTGGCCATTGACCTGCCGCACATCCCTCCGAAGTCGGCTGGGCCGCCGGAGGCCTACGCCGCCGCCGCCCGACGGCTGGAAAGCTGGCTGGCCGACGGCACGCTCATCCGCGACCCCGCGCCCGCCCTGTATCTGTACCACCAGACGTTCGACTGTGCCGGCAGGCAGTACACGCGCAAGAAGTTCATCGCCCGCCTGGAACTGCGTCCGTTTTCCGATGGCGTCGTCCTGCCACACGAGTTGACGTTCGGGGGGCCGAAGGAGGATCGGCTCGCGCTGATGAAGGCCACCCGGTGCAACATCTCGCCGGTCTTCGGGTTGTATCATGACCCGGAGGACCGCGTGGGCAGGACGTTTGCGGCGACGGCGGCCCGCCGGCCCGACGTCACCGCGACCCTGGACGGCGTCGGCAACCGTATGTGGATCGTCACCGACGCGGGCACGATTCGGCAGGTGGTGGACACCCTGGCGGACAAGAAGGTCTACATTGCCGATGGGCATCACCGCTACGGCACCGCTCTTAACTACCGTGAGTTCTGCACGCAGCAGGCGGGCAAGTCGCTGCCGCCCGATCACCCGGCCCATTACGTCATGATGGTGTTGGGCAGCATGGATGACCCCGGCAGCCTCATCATCGCGTACAACCGGACGCTCGCGCACGTGGACCTTGCCACGGTACTGGAGGCGTGGAAGCCGGGCACCGCGCTCGTCGAGCGGCGTGACCCTTGCTGCGCGTGCGGAGGACGGTCCGCGGCCGCCGCCTCGCCCGGCAACGCGGATATCGTGCTCTTCGACGGCAAGAGCGGCAAGGAAGTGGCGCTGCGCTTCACCGACCGTCCGCAACTCAAGACGCTGCAAAAGGGCGAGGTCGAGCCCTGGTACGACCTTGATGCCGCGTACCTGCACCGCTACCTGATCGACGAGCTGCTGAAGCAACGTTTGGGCCGCGCCCCGGACGTGCGCTATACGAAGTCGGCGGAGAACACGCGCCAGGTCGCCCGCGACGAGGCCGGCGTGGGCCTGCTGCTCAACCCCACGCCCATGGCCCACCTCCGCGCCGTCAGCGAAGCCGGCGGCCTGATGCCGCAGAAGAGTACGTTCTTCTACCCGAAACTGGCGACGGGACTGACGATCAACCCGCTGAGACCATAGTCCGCAGAGACACCCCGCGGAGACGCAGCTACGGAAGCGGAGGTCAATGGTGGACCGCTGACGCCATTCAGACATCCAGCCGACTCCGTCGAAGTGCTCAACAACCGTGCGCAATCGCGCGCCCACGAGGATAGCGCAGCACCATGCGGGCTGTTCTTGCCGCAACTTTCCCTGGGTGATTTGAGCTAAGTACTGAAGGCAGCGAGGGTTGGCGGGGTTTTGGGGTTGCAAGTGTATACATGTACATTTGCGGAATATCCGCTTGACATCGCGGCGATCGGCAGTATGTTTGGGGTAATGCGTGGCCACGTACCGTGGGCCCGCCGGGGAGGACCACCTTGCACCTCGACATCCTCATCGACCGCCGCCGCAAGAACCCCTACGTCTACGGCCTCCTGCGGGAGAGCTTCCGCCGCAACGGCAAGGTCTGCCACCGCACCCGCGGACGGGTGACGGGGCTGACCCTGCCGCAACTGGAGGCCCTCCGCGAGTTCCTGCAACGTGGTTGCCCACGCCTGTCGTCGGGAGACGGTTGGCAGGTCCGGGACTCGCGCGAGTACGGAGCGGTCCGGGCGGTCCTGCAAACTGCCCTCGACCTGGGCTTAGACAAGCTGCTCTACTCGCGACGCCCGCCCTGGGTGCGTCACGTTCTGGCGATGATCGTCGGACGGGTGGTGTATCAGGGCTCCAAGCTGGCGTTGACCAACTTGTGGCGGGACACGGCCTTGTGGTCGGTGTGCGGGCTGGGGGACGGGCGTCCGGAGGTGGACGACTGCTACGCGGCCCTGGACGAACTCTTGGCCCGCCAGGCGGCGATCCAGAAGGCCCTTGCCCGCCGGCACCTGGAGCACGGCTGCCTGATTCTGTACGACGTGACCAGTTCCTATTTCGAGGGCGAGTACGCGGGCAGCCGGTTGGTCGATTGGGGCTACAACCGGGACGGCAAACGCGGCCACCAGCAGATCGTCATCGGCTTGCTGACCAATGGTGACGGCTGCCCGGTGGGCGTGGCCGTCTATCGGGGCAACACCAACGATCAGAAGACGCTGGCCGACCGGGTTACGGAGTTGAAACAGGACTATGGTTTGCAGGACGTGATTCTCGCCGGGGACCGGGGGATGCTCACGGCGGCGCGGCTGCCCGAGTTGAGCGCCGCGGGCATGCGGAGCGTGACGGCCTTGACCCATCCCCAGATTCTGCAACTGGTGCAGCGAAAGGTGATCGAGCCGGGGTTGTTCGATGAGCGGGAAATCGCCGAGGTGCACGACCCGGCCGCGCCGGGGATTCGTTATCTGCTCTGCCGCAACCCCTTGACGGCCAAGAAAGAGGGCCGCACACGCGTGGCCCTCATCGGCAAGAGTCGGGAGGCTCTGGAGAAGCTGGCCCGCAGTCGCAAGCGGCGGACGCCGGCCGAGTTGGGGGCCGCCGTGGGCCAGGCCCTGGCCCGCTGGAAGGTGGGCAAGTTTCTTGCCTGGCGCGTGCACGAGGGGAAGCTCGAATGGGTGTTGGATGAGCAACGGGTGGCGGTGGAGGAGTCGTTGGACGGTTGCTACGTGGTGCGTACCGACGTGGCCGCGAGCGTATTGGACAAGAGTCAGGCGGTGGCGGCCTACCGGCAGTTGGGAGAGGTGGAGCGTGGGTTTCGGCAACTGAAGACGGTGGCGTTGGAAGTCCGCCCGACGTATCACCACAAGGACGAACGGATTGCGGCCCATGTCTTCCTATGCCTGCTGGCGTATTACATGCAATGGCATCTGCGGCAGCGTTTGGCGCCGTTGTTTGCGGCCGACGGCGAGGGTGCGGAGCGTCGCTGGACGTTCGCGGGCGTGCTGGAGCGGCTGAAAGGCATCCGCCAGGAAACGGTGATCTTCAACGACACCGCGGTCCTCCTGAAGACGACGCCCGACGAGGAGCAGCAGCCTCTGCTCGACCTGCTGGGCGTGCAGCTCTGAGCCCGCGTCCACCCGCGTGACCCTGTAGCCACGCTAAGGAAACCCCAAACCGCGCGCAACCCTCTGCTGTTCAACGGGTTACTACCTGCTCAGCAGGGGAAGTTGCGACATGCCCAATCCTCCTGCAACTCGGAACTGCACCTCGTCCGATTATGTTACACCAACACCCACCGTCCTGCCAATTCGCAAAGTGCGACTTTGCGCCGGCCCTCGACCCCGCCCCATCGTCCGGTCAGTCTCTCATTTCGCCCAGACCAACGCACTTGGCCATAATCCTGTCTGCGTCACGGGCGTCAGCACTCGCCGTGGGTCGAGCCCGCCATACAATACGGTCGGCTGGCGCGGCTCCGCTCCGAGCGTTGCCCCCAGCCTCGACAGGTTGCGCCCCTCGGCGACGTCAAAGCTGTACATGGGGCGGGGCGGCGCAATGCCTGCCTCCCCGTTGCCGGGTCGGGAGAAGATTCGCGGTCGGGCGGACGCAGAATGATGTCGTACAGAGTTGTTCTGGTTGTCGGTTGGATTCTGGCTGGCGCGGCGGCGACCGGTGAGGAGCCGTCCGCAACGGATACCCTCGCCCGCCGGCGCACGCCGGTGGTGGAGGCGTATGAACGCGCCCGCGACTCCGTCGTCAACATCTCCGCGACGGAGAAGGTGCAGCGCTACGGGCGGGACCTCTTCGGCGGCGTGTTTCTCTTCCCGCCGGAGCGCAGCATCGGCAGCGGCTGCGTCGTCCACGAGGACGGCTACATCGCCACCAACGCCCATGTGGTGACGGCCGGGGCCCAGCTCGTCGCCGCGTTCGCCGACGGCTCGGAGTACGAGGCCCGCATCATCGGCCGCGACGTGGAGCGTGATCTGGCGGTCATCAAGATCGACCCCCCCAGGCCGCTCGTTCCCATCAAGCTGGGCCGCAGCGATGACCTGATGATCGGGGAGCAGACCATCGCGGTCGGCAACCCCGTCGGCCTGCAGAACACGGTCACCACCGGCGTCATCAGCGCCCTGCACCGCGAGTTGCAGGTAGGCGGACAGATGGTGTACCGCGACGTCATCCAGACCGACGCCAGCATCAACCCTGGCAACTCCGGCGGACCGCTGCTCAACGTGCTCGGCGAGTTGATCGGCATCAACACGGCCGTGCGCACCGACGCCCAGAACATCGGCTTCGCCATCCCGGTCGCCCAACTGCGCGACATGCTGCCGGAGATCCTCGAACCCGAGAAGGTCAAGAAGGTCCAGGTGGGGCTCAAGGTGAGCGTGGCGGAGCCGCCCAGGGTGATTGAAGTGCGGGACGGGAGCCCGGCCGCAGCCGCCGGCATTCGCCTGGGCGACATCGTGCGCGCCATCGACGGGCACTCCGTCGCGCGCGGCCTGGACTTCTACGTGTACATGCTCCAGCGCGACGCGGGCGACAAGGTCGGCTTGCAGCTTGTCCGCGACGAGAAACCCGTGGAAACCAGCGTGCAGCTTGTCGAAGTACCCAAGCCCGACGGGCAGCGCCTGGCCCGCGAACTGCTGGGCTTGCAGATTCAGGATGCCACCGGCAAGCTGGCGCAGCAATTGGCGCTCATCGGGGGTCGCGGCGTCATCGTGGTGGGGGTGGAGCCCGGCAGCGCGGCCGAGCGCGCGGACCTGCGCCCCGGCGATATCATCGTGTACCTGGGACGCTACCGCATCCGCGACGTGGACCAGGTCGGGCTCCTGCTCCGCGAGTTGCGGACAGGCGAACCGGTGGACGTGACGTTTTGGCGCATCGCCCGGCGGCAAATCGCGGAAGGGGAGGTCCGCTTGTATGCTCAGTGATCCACTGAAGTCGCCCCAGGCAACCAGGGAGCCAGGAACGATCGGTTCGCCGGCGCCCGGTCCCCCTGTCTCCGCCGCAGCCCCCGCCGACCTCCGCGTGCAACTGGGCCCGCAGCGCCTCCACATTCGCTGGCAGGATGGGACGCAGAGCGAGCTGCCGCTGGCGCTGCTCCGCCGTCACTGCCCCTGCGCAGCGTGCCGAACGGAGCGCGAGGCCCAGAGCGCCACCGCGCTGCCGGTCCTGAAGAAGGACCCGTCGGCGGACATTCGCGTGACCGGCGCCCAGCTTGTCGGCCGGTATGCCCTCCAGTTGACCTGGTCGGACGGGCACGACACGGGCATCTTCCCATTCACTTTGTTGCGCACCCTCTGTGAACGCTAAAATGGGTTATGTTTGTTGCTTGTACGGGAGACCGCGCCGCACACGAGGTGCCCGGCACTGATGGCAATGCGTCCACGCTGCAATCCTATGGTTTGACCTGACAGACTGACACGCTTATCATTAGTGGTTTCGCCAGTCACGGGAAGCTCAGTACGCTGCGGCCCGGCACAACGATGGCGCGGATTCTGCTCATTCACAGCGACGGCAACGCGAGGAAGTTCCTGGAAGCCCGGGCGGGTGGGCGGCACCAGGTCCACTCGGTGGGCGACATGGCCCGCGGCATCCGGGCCCTGGAGGGGATGGGGCCGGACCTGCTGATCGCGGGGATCGATCACCATAAGCCCGAGGCGTTGGATTTGCTCCGCTACCTGCGGCGGAATGGTCGGAAAGTGCCGGTGCTGCTGGTCGGGCCGGCCGGGGCGGGCGTCCTGCAGCCCGCGGCCATGAAGCTGGGCGCGGCCGCGTTCCTCGAGTACCCCGTCGAACAGCTCACGCTGGAGCAGGCGATCAGCGACGCTCTGGAGCAGGCCCGCGACCGGGAGCGCAGCAGCGCGGGGCGGCTGCCGCGTCTGGCGAGCGAGGAAGAAACCGGCAACGTGTCGCAGCTCCAGGAGCGGCTCAACGAGCGGATGGAGTGCTTTGCCGGCAAGAACCAGGTGTATCTTCAGGCCCTGATTCTGGGGCCGGGGCAGAAGTCCAAGCCGCGGGTGGCGCTCAAGTGCCCCCTGCGGAAGCAGTACGGATACCCTCCGGACGTGTACTACGAGTACATTCGGGACGTGTGCTGCGGCAGGCCGTCTGAGTGTCCGGCGTTCCGGACGTTCCAGAAGCGCAGCGGAGGGTGACCAGACGACCTGGGGCAGCCGTGCGCCAGTCAGGGTACCCGGGCACGGCGCGGGCCGCCTTTGACGCTGGGCGTCAAGGGGAGCCGGCCCGCGGCTTGACGGCGGCGCTACGCTTGGCCAGGCCACCCCACCTGGGCACTCGGTTTCCCCGTTCGGCGGAGGTGCTGGGGACACCGACGCGGCCCGACTTCGGGGGGCGATGGTGTTCGGGGCGGGGGTCAGGACGGGTTCCCGGAGCCCGTCGCGCGATCGGTGGCCTGGCTGCCGCTCGGGGGTTAACTTGCAACCGGTGGGCCGAACCCTAAACTCCGCGATCGGGGGGTGCTACCGGGCGTATCGGGCGGGGGCCTGTCGGCGGGGAGGGTGGAGGTCGGCGCCAAGAGCAGGACTGTCCCGTCGCACGCGGCTTGCCCGCGGAAGCCGGGTACGAGTTGATTGTCATTCAGGCCAGAGATACTGCTGCGAAGGATTACCATAAGCTATGTCCGCAACGCTGGAAGAGATCGCGCAGAAGGTTCGGGAAGGCGGATTGGAGGAGGCGGAGCAGGCCTTGGCGTCGGCCGGGCCCACCGCGGGGTCGCAGGCCGAGCACCTCTTCCTGCGCGCCTTGTTGCACGAGCGGCGCCACGAGTGGGAGGCGGCACTGGACGGCTACGATGAAGCCCTGGCGGCCGAGCCCGCCCACCAGGAGGCGTTGTTCCGGGCGGCCGTCCTGCACGACCGGCTGGGCAACGACGAAGAGGCCCTGGCGCTGTACGAACGTTGCGCCGCCCAGGAGCAGGCCCCGGTCAGCGCCCTGATCAACTTGGCCGTCCTCTACGAGGAAGAGGGTCGGCTGGACGAAGCGCGCACGTGCCTGGAGAGCGTGCTGGCGACGTATCCGGAGCACGCGCGGGCCCGTCAGGCGCTGCGTTCCGTGAAGGCCTCGTACACGATGTACTACGACGAGAAGACGCAGCGCGACCGCGAGCTGCGCAGCGCCGTCCTCGACACGCCGGTGACGGACTTCGAGTTGAGCGTGCGCAGCCGCAACTGCCTCAAGCAGATGAGCATCCGGACGCTGGGCGACCTGCTGCGCATCACCGAGGCGGAGCTGCTCAGCTACAAGAACTTCGGCGAGACGTCGCTCAATGAGATCAAGGCCATGCTGTCCCAGAAGGGGCTGCGCCTGGGGCAGGCGGTGCCGGGGATCGGCGCGCCGCTGCCGCCCGCGCCGGTCGAGCGCCGTGCCGGGTACGATCCGGCCCTGCTGATGCGCCCGGTGGCCGACCTGGAGCTGTCGGTGCGCGCCCGCCGCTGCCTCCAGCGCCTGGGGGTGGCCACCATCGGTGAACTCATCGAGCACAAGGAAGCGGAACTGACCGCGATGAAGAACTTCGGGCAGACCTCGCTGTCGGAAGTGAAGCGGCAACTCTCCCAGTTCGGGCTGTCCCTGCGGACGACGGAGTAGCAGCCCGCCGTCGCGTTGGGCGCGGGTGGGTTTCGACGCGGGTAACCCGCGCAGAGCGATCGCGTGTTCCTCTGTCGCGCCGCGACCCGTATGCAGGAATCCAGGCCGGGAGGTGTAGCCGCGCCCGCTCGTGTATGGCCAACCGCCGTGGGAGCCGGAGTCCACCGAGGTACGGAGAGGCCCGAGCGATCACACACCTCCAGAGGAGCAGCCGTAGCCCAACCAGTGAAGGCCTCCGCGTATCGCGCTGTGACGCAGTGTGCGTCGGGGCCGGTCGAGAAGCCAAGAGTGTTGCTGAGAGTGCAGATCTCTCTAACATGCCTGAGTCTGGGCATTGCCCCGGCGGTCATGGGATCAGCGTGCCGCCAAGCGAAGCATGAACTCCGGGCGGATGCCGCGCATGCGGAAGAGGCACGCGAGCCAAGCCACCCCGACGCGACACTTGGCGTTAAACTCACCGGCACCGACGACAGGCCGGAACTGGTCATCCTGCTGAGCAACTCCGGGGTGGTACCGATTACGGTGGATCGCGAGCTGGTGATTCCCCTGTGGATTCACCTGAAGAACGCTGCGGGCGAGGAGGTATCCTGCGAGTGGCTCGAAGCGCGGGAGGCGCGGTCGGGGGACGGCGCCTACTGGGCGCAGCGTCTGGTCAACCTCGCGCCCGGCGAGTCCGTGGCGCGCCGCGTGTTACTCAGGGATGGTTTCTACGCCTGGTCCGCATGGACTCCGTTCTATTACCCCGAAGACGGCGTTGTGCTCGAAGGGCGGCCACACACCAGCGAACGGAGACGGCGTCTTTCGGACTCCGTCAGGATCGGTGACATTCGAAGGGTGACGGTATCGTGTTGGCCGCGGGACCGACGGACCGTTGCAGAGCACCTGGGCGTCCCCTCGGGCGAGCTTACCGTGTTTACCGGTATGCTGTCTGCCACATGGGACAAGAAGTGATGTCGACCAGCTTAGCCAGGCGGATCACTGCGCTTGCGACATTGAGTGGACTTGCGGTGTCATGGGGCGGCGTCGGCTGCATGAGGACGGTAGTGCTCAGCGACGATTCGTGCGCGCTCCATTTGTCCCGGCCCAAGGACGGCACTCGCGTGTGCGGAACGCGGATTGAACTTGTCGGTTTCGACCCCGGCGCCAGGACAGCCACCATTCGTGTCTCCCCACCACAGGAACTGCTGACTGCGGAGGAGGGAGGCTACTTCGGTTCCGGCAAGGGCCTCAGGCTTGTGCGTGTCTCGGAGCGGGGCGTCGATCTGGAGGCGATGTGGGGCGACACCCGGTCCGAGCTGACGTGGGACTTCAGCTTCCTTCGGCGATCGCGGGGGTCGTCGAGATGATCTCGCCTGGCGCGTGGGGTCTCCTCGTCACCGAGAGCGAGGTTCGCCGGGCAGCGGACTGTCATGGTGTTTGCATGAGGTTCTGAGGCACCGGGTACTCACGCCCCAGCACGAACCGGGCACACTCATGCCGCAGCATCTCGTAGGGTGACATGCACTTGATTCGCATTCCGATGCACATGTCGGGAATCTTGACCTTGTAGGTGGACGCCGAGGGCACTTCGTGTGTCACGACGGTGTGCTTGCCGGCGTGAGCCTGCGACATCAGATAGTAGTCCGCCTTCTGGAGAAAAGTGCTGATTGCCGAAGCGTCGTAGTGTTGGCCCTGCACCCAGGCTGTTACCGCCGCAAACGAGCGCAGCGTCGCCTCGTCCGGTGGCAGGAAGAAACCGTCGCCGCGCGTCGCGGCCCACTCCGACAGCTCATCCTGCACGGCCTCGATCTCGTCGCCCACCTTCTCAATGCTGTAGACCTTGCCCGCTTGGTTTTCCCGGATGAGCCAGTTCCAGAACACTGGACAGAAATCCAGTCCATAATGCAGGTTCTTGGCGCGGACGAACACGTCGGCATCGAGGAGGTAAGCCACTACTTCACCACCCCTGGCTCTGCCCGAGTTCGCG
This sequence comes from Planctomycetota bacterium, assembly GCA_029558835.1. Taxonomy (GTDB): domain Bacteria; phylum Planctomycetota; class Phycisphaerae; order UBA1845; family UBA1845; genus JAKQDH01. Next base: position 38,065 of record JAKQDH010000009.1, read on the forward strand.
GAAGGTGGACATCTTCTTGAAGCTGAGCAGGTGAGACGCCTCTGTGAACGACGCGCGGGCCTCCCAGGTGCTGCTGACCACCGCGCGGGCGAAACGCTTGCTGACCCGAGCAGCGGTGGTGAGGTAGAAGTCGCCTCCGCCGGTACGCGGGACGCTTGTCAGGCGTTGCAGCTCCCCGTCGTACGCGCGCCGGAACGATTCCCGCGCCAGCCCCCCGGCGTCGTGAACGCGCCGCAGAACGACGAGCGTGCTCACCTTGAAGCGGCGTGCCAGACGATCCAGCTCGCCCTGTAGCGCCGCGCCCGGATCGAACCCCCGGCGGAAGACGGCGAGGGGGACCAGCAACTCCGCCGCCACGCTGTTGCACCATTTCTCGAGGGAATTCGTCGGTCTGGACCGCGGCTCCACATCCGTGAGGGCAGACTGGCCCACCCACAGATGCGCGATCTCGTGGGCCAGGGTGAACATCTGCCCGGCCTTCGTATCGGCGCCGTTGACGAACACCAGCGGCGCGAGCTGGTCGCAGAGGGCGAAGCCGCGGAACTCGGCGGGGTCTAGTTTGCGGCGGTTGTTGCTGCCCACCACGCCGTTGACCATGACCAGAATACCGAGGTTCTCCGCCTGCTCGATGAAGCGGCGCAAGGCGTCCGTCCAGGTCGACATCTGCCGCCGCTCATCCACGTCGAACGCCAGCGCGTCGCGCATCCTGGCTGCGACTGCCACGGCGTCGTCCGTCGGCTTGGCCGAGCCGACCAGCGCGAACGGCCGCTCCCCAGCGACTCGGGCGTATTCGCGATACCACTCCTGCTGTTGCTGGCTGATGTAGATCGTGTCGAGCAGGTCAGGGCTGGGCCGCCTGATCGCCTCCCCGCGGATCGTCCGAAAGTCCGGGATGGGGACGCGTTCGGCGGGCGGGCACGGTGCGAAGAAACAACCGAACGGCGTGTGCGTCGCCGCCGCCGCCCGACGCAGTAGCGTACCACGTGCGGGCCCCGAGGGTGTCTCCGCCCCTGCCGGCACAGTGAGCACGCGGAACGCCGAGGGCACGTTGACGGGGTGGTTCTCAATTGCCTCCGTGATCCACTACCCGGTTGAGCCCCGCGAGCGGAAACAGGCGGAGAAGCCCGGCACGCCGACACCAGGGGGCCGCGGCGTTGCCCACCGATCACCCGCCCGTCCTTTCGCGGGTTGCCAGCTTCACCCGCGTGGGACATAGTGGAGCCCAGTCGCCTCGCTCCGGGGCGCCGGTGCGGGCGCGCCGGAGGCGGCAGGGCGCGGGCACGCGCGGGAGATCAAGATGACGATTCAGCGGCCTGATCTCCTACGCTGGCTGGCAAGTTGCGGAGCGACCGCGGTGTTGATGCTGTTGCTGGGCCTCGGCCTGACCCACGTGCTTGATCTGTACGCCCGGCCACGCCCGGAGCCGGTGCCGCTGTGGGAGGGTGCCCCGGCCGTCCGGGACGTACGCGTGCTGCTGGCCTCCGGTGCGGAACGTATCCGCCTGCGCGCCGACAGAGAGGTACCCGTGCGGGACGGCCAGGACCGGCCGTTGGGCAGCTTCAGCGCGGCCGAGTGGTCGATCGTGCAGTTCGATCCCACGGGCGGGCTGCGTTGCGGCGACGAACTGTGGGACGCCGGTGCGGTCACACTGACGGCCCAGGCGGGCCATTGGGTGTGGGTATCCATCGAGCGCAGCGGCCAATGGTCGGTCGGCATCGCCTGTCCGGGCCGGTTGACGGTGGAGCCCGACGGCACGGGGCAACGGTTGCGCGTCACGAATGCGCTGGACCTGGAGACCTACACGGCCTGCGTGGTGGCGGGCGAGGTCTGGCCCGACTTTCACCGCGAGGCATACCGCGTGCAGGCCATCGCGGCCCGGACGTTCGCGTGGTATCAGATGCTGCGCCGGGCAAGCTCGCCGTACGACGTGACCAGCACCGAGGCGGCCCAGGTGTATCAGGGTCTGCGTTTTGACGCGACCGGGCGCGCGGCAACTCTGGCCACCCGCGCAACGCGCGGCGTCGTGTGCACGTACCTGGCCGGCGACACCCCCGCGGTGTTCCCGACGTATTACAGTGCGGCCTGCGGCGGCGTCACGCAGTCGGCCAACGTCTTCGGCGAAGCGGCGCCGCTACCCGTTTTGGGTGGCGGCGTTCCGTGCGACTACTGCAGCATCGCGCCCGGCGAGACGTATCGTTGGGGTGCGGTCAGCATGCCGCTCGCGGACGTGGAGCAACGCCTCTGCGCGCGGGAGCCGGATCTGGAGCGCCTGCGTCCGCTGGCGGCCGTGGAGGCCGCGACCCGCGATGAGGCCGGGCGGCTGCTGCGGATTCGTCTGACGGCTACTGCCGGGCAAACCTACGAGATGGACGCGGAGCGCTTCCGCCTCGCGCTCGGCGCGCGCGTGGTGCGCAGCGCCTTCTGCGACATCCAGATGGACACCGGCGTGGTGACGTTTGCCAACGGTCGGGGCTTTGGGCACGGCGTGGGTCTGTGCCAATGGGGCATGGAAGGCCAGGCCCGGACCGGCAAGCGCGCGGGCGACATCCTGCGCTACTACTACCCCGGCACGATCCTGCGCCGGCTGTACTGACAGGGTCCGCGGGAGAGGCGAGTCACTCGTCGGTGGGAGTGCAAACGGAGCGCTCCCACGTCCGCGGAAAGCGTCGCGACTTGCGAGGCCTCACGGCTCAGCGGAGAAGTGCCTGCCATGCTCATTGGTATCCTCTCCGACACTCATGGGCGGACAAGCGCCGTTCGCCGGGCGCTGGCGCTCTTTGACACCCTGGGGGTGCAGCACGTCATTCACTGCGGGGATGTCGGCGGCATGGGCGTGCTGGAGGAACTCGTCGGTCGCCCGTGCACGTTGGTATGGGGCAACGTGGATCTGCCGGACGCGGCCACGCTCGCCTTCCTGCACGCGGTCGGCCTCCCGGCGCCAACCGACGTCCCGACGATCATCGAGCTGGACGGGCGCCGCATCGCCGTCTGGCACGGGCATGAGCCCGGCTTCCACGACGGCGCGTGCGGACCGGACCTGGACTATGTTTTTCACGGGCACACCCACCAGCGGCAGGACGTGCGTTGGGGGCGGACGCGCATCATCAACCCCGGGGCACTGCACCGTGCCCACGTCCGGACGGTGGCGACGCTCGACCTCCGCACGGACGAACTGACCTTCCACCAACTGGAATGAGGCGGGGCCGGGCCGCAAGTCGGGCGGCCCGGACGGCTACAGGGGGTCGGCTTACTGTCCGATAAGCAAGCAGGCGGGCCGCGCGCCCGTTCGACGGCCGATGGTGCCCGAGGCGGGGCGGGCGGCGTTGCAGCGCGTGGGGGCCCCGCGCCGGACGGAGCGAGAGGGACCTCACTCACGCGCGGCGGGAGAGCGCAGGCGTATGTCGATCGCGGGTTCCCTGTACTACCGGGCGTGCAGTACACGCTGGGGTCTGGTATTGGCCCGGCAAGCGGCGCGCGGCTTGCGCGGGTTGGGGCTGCTGCCGCGTGACTTTCTGCCGACGCGGGCGCTCGAGCTGGACCGGAACGCTTTGGCCGGTCTGCTGCGCCTGTGGCCGCAAGTGCACTGGTCGTGCGGCGACGGCATGATGCCGGCCGAGCAACTGCTGGCCGTGTATCGTCTGGCCGTGGACTGGCCGGTCGCGGGCGACGTCGTTGAACTCGGTTCGTGGGTGGGCCTGACCACCACCTATCTGGCCACTGCCTGCCACATACGCAGGTCGGGCCACGTCTACGCGGTGGACACGTTCGCCGGTACCCGCGAGGGGGAGACCACCTACGCCAGTGTCGGCAAGTACGCCGGCGATACCTTTCCCGCGTTCCAGGCCCGCATCGCCCGGGCAGGAGTGTCAGACTATGTCACACCACTGCGCGGGTTAACGCAGGACATGGTGCACCACTATCCCGGCGGGCCCGTCCGTGTCTTGCTGATTGATGCCGATCACTCCTACGCGGGCGTGCGGCGCGACTTCGAGCTGTGGTCGCCGCTGGTCGCTCCCGGCGGGTTGATTATCTTCCACGATTACCTCATGGAAGGTGCCGGCGTGCGTCGCTTTGTGGACGAGGACGTTGCCCGGCTGGACGGGTACGCCCTGACGCCGGGCCACGTGGCGCCCAACGTCATGGCCGCCACGAAGCGCGCGCCTGTGCCCGCGCCGCCGCGAGACCAGCGGCATATGCGCGGGCGCGTCGATGGTACCCCCGTACTCATTGGTCCGTGCTGAGCGGGTACCCGTTGCCAGCGAGCCGCGGGCTTACTCCCGTTGACGCCGAGCGTCAAACAACGACGCTGACATTGGGGGTGTGTGTCGCCCTGCTGGGTTCGTCAGCGCGGGGAGCGGAGTGCCCCCAGCAAGCGATCCAAAGTTGGACGTACACAACCCAGGCGGACTTCGAGCAGGGAACGTTCATCAATCTGAACGGAGCGAACGACCAGCTCCAGATCAACACTTGGGAACAGATACAGGATGGGGCAGGGCAAGGCAACCCGGTGCTGCGTTATGTCTAGGTCGCTTGCTCGGATCGCGGAACGGTGGTGCGGATAGACACGGTCACGCGCCAGGTCGTGGGTGAGGGGTTGGGGTCAACTCTTGACAATTGATTCCGCTGAGAAAGTAAGGTCGCGCGTCGAGGCGACGGTGTTGGGGTAACTATGTAAACCTGCCGCGCCGAGTAGCGGTGGGCTCGTGTAATCAGGCGACGACTGCTGGCAGTCTTCTTTTCTACAGCAATAGTGTGCGGATCGCCACTGCAACCGGGGCGACTGCCTCCCCTTGCCGGTTTACACGGCCGGCGTGGCGACGACCGACCCCGGCAAACGCAGGCCCTGCTTGGTCTCCCACACCAGCCGACGGTACCACCGCCGGACGTTGCACGCGGCCCCAATCAGATAGTTCTGCAGGCGGACTTCCGCCAGGCCGCGATAGCGGGCCCGCCGCAGCCCGTAGGCGCGGACCAACTCGCTGTGCGTACCTTCGATCCCGTTGCGATGGTGCATGTCCTGCCGGAACGGGGGCGGGGTCAACTCGGGTTCGGGTTTGGGGCCAACTCGTGACAATTGACAATTCAAGCTGCCGACGCAGCGCCGCGAGTTTCGACTGCATGGCTCGGTCACGCTCCGCAAGGCGTCGAGCCGCTGGACGACGCGCACCACGCCGCTGCCGTCCGCGTAGCCGAACAAACGGGCCAGATCCACCGGCCGCTCTCCGCCCAGCCGAACGCGCAGCCACAGGCCCACACGCGGGTCCTTCTCCTCGGCAACCATCTGCATGATCAGATGCCGTGCCACCTCGTGTCCCACGCGGTGTCCCCAGCGAATCTCCTCCTGGCCGTCGTGCGCGCGAATCAAGCGTGCCACCTTTTCCCACAACGCGTCGCCGCCGAGCACCACCCCGCCGCGCGCGCCTGTGACTAACCTCGGGTATGGTATCAGAGTTGACCCCGATACCGATACCTCTGAGCACCTCGCTGCCCGCCCTCACCCCTGAGGTACGGGGAGCACGGAGCAGACGGAGACACAACCCCCCTTGCCTTGGCGTGCCCTCCGCGCCTCCGTGGTGAACCCCGCGGCTTTGCTCTTCACTCAGCGACGCCCGGCGTCGCACTTGCAATCCTCCCACGCTACTTGTCACCACAAAGCCCTGATTCTGCGGAATCTGCGTAATCTGCGGACAAGAGTCCGCCCCGGACGCGCGGGTGCGCAAGGTGTGCCCTCAGCGCGCAGAACCTGTCCGCAGATTACTCAGATTGCTCAGATTCCAGGATCGAGCCCGGGAGCGACGCGTTTGCGCCGGGCAGGGGGCCGAGTTGAGCACCTCGCTGCCCGCCCTCACCCCTGAGGCACGGGGAGCACGGAGCAGACAGAGACACAACCCCCCTTGCCTTGGCGTGCCCTCCGCGCCTCCGTGGTGAGCCCCGCGGCTTTGCTCTTCACTCAGCGACGCCCGGCGTCGTACCTGCAATTCTCCCACGCTACTTGTCACCACAAAGCCCTGATTCTGCGGAATCTGCGGACAAGAGTCCGCCCCGGACGCGCAGGCGCGGAAGGTGTGCCCTCAGCGCGCAGAACCTGTCCGCAGGACGCCCGGAGGTTTGTGTCGCACTGGATTTTCGCGCCTGACACAAGAAGATTGGGTGCGGCTTTGGGGTGGCGGGCACGCTCTAGGGTGATTCTCGAAGGAGCTTCAGCGATTTTTTTTCGCCGCGCGCAACATTTCCGCGTCATTAAGGACAGAGAGGGTGTGGGGGCCGTGTATCCAACCCACGGCGGGTGGGGTGGCGCCCCGGCTCGGCAACTCGAACGGGGAGGAGACCGTATGACACGTCTGGTAGTGGCAGGACTTCTAGCACTTGTGGTGGTGGCGGGCGCCCCCGGCGCCCGCGCGGACATGCTGATCGGGGCATCCTGGGACGGGACGATCTACAACATCGACCCGACCACCGGGCTGGCGACCGATGCGCGCACCACGCATAACACCGGGCTTGCTGGGATTGCTCTCTCCCCCTGCGGAGAGCTTTACGGGTACTGGATCGGCGGCACCGGCGCACCTGGAGTGCTGGGAGTAATCGACATCCCTACGGGTACAGTGGGGTTCATAGGGAGCTTGCCGTCTCCCGGCGGCTGGAGTGAGGGTGACCTCACGGTCGATCGGGCCACTGGAACGCTCTATCTCGTCCCCCAGACTGGCGCTTTGAGCACACTTCTTTACATCGTTGACCCCAACACAGCCGGGATGACCCTAGTGGGAGAGGTTCCGATCGAGGATGCCGACCTCTCTGCTCTCGTCTTCGACGCCGCCGGCGACCTCCTCGCGCTCGATACCGCGCACGACACGCTGGTGAGGCTGGATCCAGGGACCGCTGGCGTGCTGGCAATCACCCCCCTGAGCTCCCCACTGGACGCAAAGGCAGGCATGACGGTCGCGCCCGATGGCACCCTCTACGTTGCCGACGGAGGCAACGCAGGAGCCTACGCCCTGTACACGCTCGACGCTCAGACCGGTGCGCTCGACCCCGTCGGCTTCACAGGGATCCCGAATGGCTGCTCCGGGTTGGCTCCGGTACCTGAGCCGGGAACGCTCGCGTTGCTCGTGTTAGGAACGGGCATCGTTGCGATGCGCCGACCTCGCAAGCAGCGCGGGTACCCCGCCTACGCGCTCGGCAGAGGTCGTCCAACCGTAGTCTCTGGAGTCCAAGCGTCGCGACTTGTCGCGTACGTCTTCGCCTCGTCTACCTTTCTCCTGGGCGCGCCGCACACACGCGTGCAAGCGCAGACCACCCGCACGGCGGACCCGTTGGGCGGCTCTCCCTCGGTTGCGATCACACTTCACGGCGGCTTCGCAGCCTGCGGATGGAGCACGCGCACTTGGGTGGGGGAGGGGCAGGATCCACTGGTTGAGGATCCGGTCCTGCTATCACTCACTTCACTCCCGCAAGGCGCGGAAGTCGTCGCTGCGTATATCAACTGGTCCTTTCTCACCAACGACCCTGAGGACCCGCTGCAGGCGCTCCTCACGCTCAACGGCTCGGCGGTCCAGGGGGCACCCGCTGGGTGTGTCGCGCCCGACCTGTGCTGGCAACTGCGCGAAGAAGAGCCGCGTTTTGCGTACACTGTAGCATACATCGCGGACGTGACCTCCATCGTACAGGCGGAGGGCGGAAACGGCACCTATACCGTGGAGGGTGTCGTCGACTTCCCGCCTCCCCCGGAAGACCCGGTCGCGCTCGGCGAGGGTATCACGCTACTCGTGATCTATAGCCACGCATCCGAGCCCAAGCGCCTCATAAATGTGTACACCGGGCTGACGACCACGGAACCGGAGTACCCCTTTGCGCGAGCCACACTTGAGTTCCGCAATGAAGCTGCGGAGTCCGTGCCCTATATCGGTTCGGTGTTCCATTTCTTCCTCAATGCTTTAGACGGGCAGCCGTACCAGAGGTTCGATGATCCGTCTTCGTATGAAGACTACGACGCCTTCCGACTGAATGGCGTCGACATGGACGGGTTTCCGGGCACGGTAGACGTCCCGGGCCCAATACCGAACGCCTGGCAGGGCCTGCTGGGACCCTCGCCGGTGTTCAACCTCTACGATCACGCCGATGGGGATGCGTCGTGGGTCGTGCGACTCAACCACGTCGACCTTGACATTGAAACAGAGAATATTGACGACTGCATCAGTCACAGTTTCGCCGCGATCTCGTTTGTAAGCCTCGACTGGTGCGACGATGGGCCGCCGGGGGAGGGGTTCGACTGCAACGGAAACGATGTTCCCGATATCTGCGACATCTACCATGGCGCAAGCGACGACTGCAACCGAAAC
>JAKQDH010000047.1 GCA_029558835.1 Planctomycetota bacterium
AACAGTGGAGTACTCAAGTATGGATCATCGGTTGCTGCAGAGTGTCGGCTTCTGGGTGTTTCTATTCTCCATCGATAAGAAGTTCGCCACAGAGGCCTGCGAGGCAGGGTGTCCGTGCGGCGGGCGTCTGGATCGGGCCGACTACCCTCGGAAGCCGCGGGGCGGTCCCAAGAGTCTGCCTCGGGAGTACACGTACCGGCTAAGCTTCTGCTGTCGTCGCGAGGGATGCCGCAAGCGGGTCACGCCGCCGTCGGTGCGTTTTCTCGGCCGCAAGGTGTACTTTGCAGCGGTGATCATCTTGGTCGCCGCCATGCGGCAAGGGCCGACACCGCGGCGAGTTCAGGAGCTGCGTCGGTGGTTCGGCGACGTCGACGCGCGGACCATCGCCCGCTGGCAGGTCTTCTGGCGAGACCAGTTTCCGCAGACTTCGTTCTGGAAGGTCGCACGCGGGCAGTTGGCGCTGCTGGCCGAACTGGCCACGCTTCCCCTGGCGTTGCTGGTGGCCTTCTTTCGGAACGGCGATCCGAATTCCCGCGAGAACTGGAGGCAACTGCTGGTTTTTGTCTCGCCGATCACGATTACCGGGGGCCTGAAAAGGGAGGTTTCGCGATGAGCGGCTAATCCCCGCAGAAGATGCCTCTGGAAGGTTCCAGCGGCCGAATCATTGTGGGTCTCAACGTCGTTGGTTCACCCCCTTCGCGAGGACCTGTGATGATTCAAGATTCCGATCGCTCGACTCCCACGTTGTGGGCCCGCTTCCGCTTTTCCGTGGTGGGCGCGCTGTTGAGTTCGCCTCCGGCCCACGGAGAGCTGAAAGCAGCCCTTCAAGGCCTGGCCGCCAAGACCTGGACGCATCCTGTGAGCGGACGCGAGGTCCAGTTCTCGGCCGTCACCATTGCCCGCTGGTACTACACCGCCCGCGGCGAGAAGGACGACCCGGTCCGCGTCTTGCGACGCGCCGTGCGCAAGGACTGTGGCCGGGTGTCCCTGCCCCCGGCGTTGGCCGAGCAGCTGTTTCGCCAGTACGGCGACTACGAGCACTGGACGTACCAGCTGCACTATGACAATCTGGCCGCCCGCGTGAAGGCCGATCCGTCGCTGGGACCGCTCCGCTCGTATTCCACGGTGCGGCGGTACATGCAGGCGCACGGCCTGGTCCGCCAGCGGCGGCTGGCGCGCAAGGGCCGGCCCGGCGAAGAGCAGGCGGTTCGACGCCGCGAACGCCGCGAGGTCCGCAGCTACGAAGCCGAGTACGTCGGCTCCCTCTGGCACCTGGACTTCCACCACGGTTCGCTGAAGGTGCTCACCCCCCGCGGCCAGTGGCAGCGTCCGCTGGCCCTGGGCAGGGGCAAGAACTCGCCGACAAGGAATCCGCCGAGCGGGAGCCTCCGGAACAGGAACTGCCACCGCTGCTGAAACAGATCCTGGCCGAGTACTCCGCCACGGGCCTACCGCCCGCGTATCTGCCGAAGAACCCGCCTG
>JAKQDH010000056.1 GCA_029558835.1 Planctomycetota bacterium
AAGGAGACTGCCAGCAGTCGTCGCCTGATTACACGAGCCCACCGCGACCCGGCGCGGCAGGTTTACATAGTCACGCGAGTATCATCGCCTCGACACGCGACCTTACTTTCTCAGCGGAATCAATTGTCAAGAGTTGACCCCATGCATGAGCAAACAGGAACTGTTGACATGCGACCCGACAACTCGTTACGATATGCGGCATGAACACCGTTTCTCAAGGCGATGGAACACTGAACATGGACCACTGGAACCGGCTGGGCGTGTGTCGTCCGCGAAGTCTCGCCACAGTCGCGGCAGTGGTGCTGTTGACCTTCACGGCTGTTGCGCCCCGAGCACATGCAGCGTGCGAACCGACGTGGCTCCCGGGTGAAGGCATTCCGGGAACTGACGGCAACGTGTACGCGATAACGTCGTGGGACCCGGACGGCCCCGGCCCGCAGTTGGCCGTGCTGGTCGCGGGAGGGACTTTTTCGATTGCCGGCGACGTCGTGGCCAACAGAGTTGCCATGTGGGACGGCGTGTCCTGGGCGCCACTCGGCAGCGGAATGGGTGGCGGAAGTTACTCCGTCGTCTACGCGTTGACGGTGCTACGCTGCGGCGACCTCATTGCCGGCGGGTACTTCACCACGGCCGGTGGGGTGACTTGCAACCACGTCGCCCGCTGGGATGGAGTGTCCTGGCACCCGCTTGGAGGCGGAACAACTGGCCGCGTCTATTCCCTGGCGGTGTTGCCCGACGGTAACCTCATCGTGGGGGGCGAATTCACGTACGCGGGCGGCGTGCGCGTGCAATCCGTCGCCCGCTGGGACGGATCATCGTGGGCACCACTCGGACTCGGAACCGATGGTGCGGTCTTCGCACTGACAGTACTGCCTGACGGCGACGTCGTCGCCGCTGGCTCCTTCACTTGGGCCGGCGGTGCAGACGCGAACCACATTGCCCGTTGGGACGGCGCCTCCTGGAGTCCGTTGGGGAATGGGACGAACAACGAAGTTGATGCACTGGGCATCCTGCCCACTGGTGAGTTGGTTGCCGCTGGCTTGTTCACTACCGCTGGTGATGGGAGCGCCAACTACGTCGCCCGCTGGGACGGCTCGTCATGGACCCCACTGGGAAGCGGGACGGACGGCGGGCTCGCAGCGTTGGCGGTGTCTCCCGATGGCACTCTTGTCGTCGGCGGCTTCTTCACAATGGCTGGGGACGAGAGTGCGAACTCTATCGCGTCCTGGGACGGGTCCTCCTGGCACCCGGTCGGGATCGGAGTGGACTACCCCGTACACGCCTTGACAGTCCTGACCGGCGGCGAGCTGGCCGCTGGGGGGCAGTTCCAAACCTCCGGGGGAGTGGAGTGCTGGCACATCGCCCGCTGGGACGGCTTGTCTTGGAGGCGGCTCGGAAATGGGATGACGCGGCGCGTCAACGCTCTGGCGGTCTTGCCTGACGGCGCTCTCGTCGCCGGCGGTCTGTTCAGGGGGGCTGGAGACATAGCCGCGAACTACATTGCCCGCTGGGACGGTTCATCCTGGAGCCCGCTCGGGACCGGAATGAGCTCTTCCGTTTGGGCGTTGACCGTGCTGCCCAGTGGTGAGCTGGTCGCTGGCGGCTGCTTCACTACCGCTGGCGGCGTCGACGCGAACTACATTGCCCGCTGGGATGGAAACGCGTGGACCGCGATTGGGGCGGGGCTGGACGGTGTGGTAAGCGCTCTGACCGTGCACAACGGCGAGTTGATCGCGGGGGGCAACTTCACGACCGCCGGCGGGGTCATGTGCAACCGAATCGCGGCCTGGGACGGCTCGGCTTGGCATCCGCTAGGGGATGGAATGGACGAAGCCGTCTACGCCGCCACGGTGCTGGTCAACGGCAACTTGGTTGCCGGCGGCAACTTCACTACGGCCGGAGGCGTGAGCGCCAACCGGATCGCACGCTGGGACGGCTCGTCCTGGTACCCACTCGAGGGCGGCGTGAATGGCTCGGTCCACGCATTGACGGTGCTGCCCGACGGAGACCTGGTCGTCGGTGGGTCTTTCACCATGGCCGGGGAGGAGAGCGCGGACTACATCGCCCGGTGGGACGGTTCGGGCTGGGCCCCGCTTGGAAGCGGCATGACCGGCGGGAGCTACCCTCGCGTCAAGGGCTTGACGGTACTGCCCAACGGAGACCTGTTTGCAGGCGGCGAGTTCACTGCGGCCGGAGGCGTAAGCGCCAACCACATCGCGCGGTGGGACGGGAGTGTCTGGCACCCGCTGGCCTCGGGTGTGGACGCCGGGGTGAATGCCCTGACGGTCTACCACGGCGAGTTGGTCACCGGAGGGGACTTCTGGACCGCTGGCGACAACGTCTCGGCCCACTGGGCCCGGTGGGGTTGTCCCTGCGACTTGGACGGCGATGCTGACCTGAGCTATCCGGATTTCCTGGCGTTTTGTGACAGCTTCGGCACGTGTTACGGCGACGGGTCGGGATACTACAATCCCCGGGCGGATCGCGACGGCGACCACTGTACTACCTTGGCCGACTATGGGTTATGGCTCGAGTGCTACAATAACGCGCGGCCGTGAGGGGCGGGGAGCAAGGGCTCGCTTCGCGCGGCAGAGGGGCGGGCGGGGGAATGCAGAATGAAGGCAGAATGCAGAAAGGGCTGCGCACGCCCTCTGCCTTCTGAATTCTACCTTCTGCCTTCTGGATTCGTGGGGCATCGCGTGTTGACGAAGTCTGAATCTCCTCAACGCCTTGAAGTCCCTGACATGACCCCCCTCCCTTCCAGGGAGGAGTGCGGAGAGGGTCGGATCCCGGGAGTATTCCCCCTCACCCTACCCTCTCCCCCGAGGGGGAGAGGGGTTCCGTTAGGCGCTCTTCGAACGCGGCTCGTCCGCAGCCTGTTGCGTCTGCCCGTGACGCTGGCCGTGCTGCTCATCCGCGGCTACCAGGGGATGATCCGGCCGTTCCTGATCGGCACGTGCAAGTTCTGCCCGACGTGCAGTGAGTACGCCATCGAGGCCCTGCGCCGGCACGGGTTGCTACGGGGCTCGTGGCTGGCCCTGCGGCGGGTCTTGCGCTGCCGCCCGTTCACGCCCGGCGGGTACGACCCGGTCCCGTAACGCCACCTCCCCCCGGCGCTATCCGCGCGGGGCCCTCCGGCGGCCACGCCCGCACACCTCACCTCAGCCCGCCCAGACGACGATGGAAGGTAGTAGTGGCCGCGGCCCCGGTGCCGGTTCCGGTGGAACGTACGTATCCAGCGTGTCGGTCCGGAGAGGGTGCCATGCTTTCCCGCCACAGCAGTCGCGGGAAAGCATGTTCTTCCGCGCAACGGCACGCCCACCCCCGCCTGCGGCGGGTGGGGGCATGGCACCCACGCTCGACAGGTACGATGGAACCCGGTGCAAGGTCGCTGCCGGACGCGTCCCCAATGCCGGCCGGAGGCTCGACGTTGAATACGGTGGCGATCAACCCCTGCGTACCGAGCCGCAGCGCCGGGGCCCCCTGCGGCGGCGAAACTCACGCCGCCCGTACGGCACCGCCCGAACGACCGGACGCCGGGCTGCTCGACCGAACCAGGCCCGCCCGCCCGGCGGAGGCAACTGAGCGCCCCCACCCCGGCGCGGCTTACGCCGAGGTCGCGCGGGCCTGTGCCGGACGCTGGCTTCGACTGCTCGAAGCCACCCCTTGGTTGCCCGACGCTTCCGCGGTCGAGGGTTCTTCGAGGACCGCGGCCGCCCCCACGGACCGCCACCTGGCGGCCACACTGGGGCTGGGCCTGCTGACGCAGATCGACCCCGACCAGTCGGGCAACGCCTACCTTGCCTTTCGCGTGCGGGCGGCGTTGGTGGGTTGGCAACTCGGACTGGGGGGCGACGGTCGGCCGGCGTGGGCGCGGTTGCGGCCACCCGGCGCGACTGCGGTCGAGGCAAGCGCGCTAATCCTCCTGCTGGCCGACGCGCCGGCGTATCAAACCCCCGAGCTACTTGGTGACATGGCGCGACACTTGCCGTGGCTGGCCAAACGTCCACCCGCGGCCTGCTGGCGCGAGGCGGCAGCCGTGCAAGCCTTGGCCGACGGCGGTATGTTGCTGCGCGACGGTCGGCTCTTCGGCGAGGCCCGCACCCGCCTGTCCCGGCTGCTTCAGCGGCAAAACCCGGAAGGCTGGTTTCCGGAACGTGGTGGCGCCGACCTGGGTCGGCTGAGCCGGACAATCGACGCCCTGGCCCGCCTGTACGTCGAGTACTGCTGGGACGAACTGGCCGAGCCCTTGAACCGGGCCGTCGGTTTCCTGGCCTGTTTCGTCGATCCTGACGGCAACGTCGGCGGCTGCTACAACTCCCGCGGCAGCGTCTTCGCCAACCCTTACGGCTTCGAGTTGCTCGCCCGTGATTGCCCTGCCGCGGCCGCCCTGGCACGCATCGCCCGAAGCCGCTGCCTGCACTTCGCCGCCCGGCGGCTGCCCGGATGGGATGAGGAACTCGCGGCGCATCTGGGGGCGTCCCACGCGCTGGCGGCCGTGCACGCGGTGACCGACCTGCCTGAGGAGTTGCCACCGCCATCGTCGGAACCGGAGACACACTTCGTGCGGGCCGGCTTGTCGATCTTCCGCCGTCGGTCCTACTTCGCCGTCGTCAACCGACGCCAAGGGGGCGCCGTCACCGTCACTTGGCCCGAGACGGGTACACGCCTTGAAGATGCCGGGGTGACGGTCGTGGCTCCTCACGCTATCCTCCGCCCAACTTGGGCGCCTGGAACGCCGGACAGCCGGATTGCGGGCACGCGGATCACGGTCCGTGGAGCGCTCCGCGCCACTTCGCCCCGCGTCACTCGCTGGTCACGCCTGGAGCGCTGGATCGGGCGGGCAACCCGCGGGCTGCGAGCGGTCCTGACGCTCGGACGCGGTCGAGCACACCCGCCCGGGAGGCAACCCGGTGTGGGCTGGTGGTCCGCCCCGAGTTACCACCGCGAATTCACCTTCCTCGACGACACGGTCGAGGTGCGGGATGACATCCGCCTCCCCCGGCCGTGCCAAGCCGTCGTTTGCCAGACGGCAGGCGACTGGGGTACCGGTTCCGCGCCCGACCTCGTGCCGCACCGCACGCCTGACTTTGTGCCACTGATCATCGACGGTGCCCGGCACGTTGCGATTCGTCGCACCTACCGCGGCGGACGCCTCGTCCCCAGGATCGACTGACACGCAGACCCGGCAGCCCCCGCGCCCCCATCTCGCGCCCCGCCGCTTTCGGCGTGGTCGTCAAGCGCCTCCGCAATCCCCAGGTTCCAGGCCTCCGGCTGTAGCATACTTCGCCGAGTCCGATCTTTCTCGGCTTATCTATGTTTCCAAACAGAAATGAGCATAGTAAACATGGGGAGAAAGGGACGACTGCACCGTCCCGTCTCAGCGACGCGGTTAACGATAATTCAATCGAGAAGATAGGGAATATTTGCTTGACACGGTAAGAGCGTGGCGGTATTTTGAGCACACCGTTTGGTGGTTGGCGCGGACTGGGCGACGTTCCCTTCTTCGCTAGTCAATCAAGCGGGAGGGGAAAGACCATCTATCCGCGGTGCGCCGACCGGGAGGGGTCGGCGGGGCGGGCGAGAGTGGCGTGCTCCGCCCGCTGGGACGAAACGCAGATCGAGGAGGGGAAGAGGGCAGCCGGCATCACGCTCCCGTTACCCGGGGGTGCGAGGCCGGTTGTTTTTTGTGCCTTCACCCCGCCGTGCCACCAGGTGGCATCCCGGCAGGCGAACGGTTTCGGTCCGAGAGGCGTTCAAGTGTCTTGAGGATTGTCTGGGTCCCTTCGCGTCCCTCTCCGGCGGCCTGCGCGGCCGCCAGGAGTTGGCTGACGAGCGTGCTTCCCGGCAGAGCCACCCCACCAGCCGAGGCCGTGGCGAGCGCAATCCGCAGGTCCTTCTGCTGCAAATCCACCATGAACATCGGGGCAAAGTCGCGCCGGAGCATCCGGGGCCCGAGATTGTCCACCGCCCAGGACCCGGCGGCCCCTTTCGAGACCGCCTGCAGCACGACGTTGGGGTCCAGCCCGACGCCGCGGGCGAAGACCAACGCCTCCGCCACAGCCAGGAGGTTCAGGCCGCAGATGATCTGGTTGCACAGCTTGGTCAGTTGCCCGGCTCCGACCGGTCCGCAGTGGACGATCGTCTTGCCGATCGCGCGTAAGACGGGCTCCGCTCGGGCGAGGTCGGCGGCCGCGCCCCCAACCATGATGGAGAGGGTTCCGGCCTCGGCACCGGTCCTGCCGCCGGAGACGGGCGCGTCCAGGAACCTGCCGCCCGCCTGCTCCACTTGGGTCGCCACCCGCCGGGCGGTCTCCGGGGCACAGGTGGTCATGTCCATGCAGAGCGTGCCGGGCGTGAGGGCGGAGCAGACCCCGGTCGGACCCAAGTAGACCGCCTCCACGTCGGGCGAGTCGGTGACGATGGACAGGATGACGTCAACGTTAGCAGCCAGCTCCGCGGGCGATTCCGTCCAGCGCGCCCCGGCGGCCAGCAGGGGCTCGGCCTTGCTCCGGGTCCGCGAGAAAACGGACATTTGATGCCCCGCCCGCAGCAGGTTGGTGCCGATGGGGGTGCCCATGATGCCCGTTCCGATGAGGCCGATGGTGCTCATACGCTTGTAGACTCCGCGGCGTGCTCAGCGGCATTCGGCCCCCGATCGGGTGTTGCCGGGCCGGTGTGACGCCTCCTCCCAGCACTGGCAGGACCCCGCGCGGGGCTCGGAACGCCTCGGCGGGCCCAACTTCATCGGCGGGGCGGAGGCTCCGATATATCGGTGTGGTCGCCGCAGGCCCCCGGAGTGGGGCCGGCGGACCATCCCTGCGCGGATCGTAACATGAACCGTACGCACCTGACAGACGACGGTACTCCCCGGGCAACTGCCCGAACCGACACGCCCTCCGGATCGCCGGGACCCACGCGGCGCGATGTGATGCGCGGCGGGCTGAAGCTCGCCTTCGTCGCGCCGGTCGTCACGACGTTCTTCGCGCACCAGGCGTATGCGGCCGGCAGCAACCACAGTTGCTACGCGGTCGGTCACGACTGTGACCTGCCCGGTCAGAAGGAGAGTTGTTGCCCAACCCTGGTGTGCCTCACCAACAAGTGCGTCGGGTAGGAAGAGCGAAACGCGAACAGGGAATAGCGAATGAAGGCCAAACGTACCGACGCGCGGTCGTAGGCGAACGGCGACACACCTGCGAGGCGGGCGCAACGTGCTCCCTCGCCCGGCAAGGACGCGACCGAAGTGCACAGGATGGCCGGCAACACTAGGGACGGGATCGGTACCGGGTTGCTGCTGCTGGCGCTGACGGGCGCGGCCGGCGGTGCCTGGGCGAGTGGCACACTTCTGCGCGAACACCTGGGCGGCTGGGGCCCGGCCTCAGCGTCTTCGGCAGCGTCGACAACCTGGTGTGGGGCGAGCGCGACGGCGGACGGAACCTGCGCGGACGTGCTTTCCAGTTCGTGGGCGGCCGGCGAGGTGACGATCGCCGGTCGTCAAATCGAGGTTCCGGCCGCGTTTCTCGGCCTGGCATACTTCGGCAGCGCGGGGCTCTGGCTGCTGCTCCTCGGGAAGCAGGCACTGACGCCGCGGACCTGGGCGCGCGTGGCCACCCTTGTAGCGACGACGGCGGGTCTGCTGGCTTCACTGGGCTTCGTGGGGGTCATGCTGCTGCTGGGTCAGTGGTGTGCACTTTGCGGCACGGCCCACGCGGCCAACTTCGTGCTGGTGGCGGCCACCTGGAAGCTTGCCCAACGCCGTGCCCCAGCCGCGACGACCCGGGTCCGCGTCGAACGAAGACCTGAGGATACGCCTCGTTTCCCACTGCCGGTGCAACCCCGGCTGGTGTTTGCGACAGTAACCGCGCTGGGTGTGGCCGTCGCGGGACTCTGGTTTGTCTACGACGGGCAACGGGAGGTTCGCCGGCAGTGGCACAAGGCCGCCGCGCTGCGGCAGACCCTCACGGTCGTGCAGAGCGATGAGGCGCTGCTGCTGCGGGAGTTCTTCGCCCAGCCGGTGCACGCCGGCCTCACGGGTCTCGCGGACGTGGACGCCACATCGCGGCGGGAACGGTTGGACGTGCTGGACAGTACATTGCTGGCGCCGGACTTGGCCGCGGCCCAGGGCGTGGCACGGGCGTCTCGCCCGTGCGTCCACCCGCGGGACGCCGGTGCCACGAATTCCTCACGCCCCGAGACGAAGCCGAGCGTCAGTAGCGCAATGGATTCGATGCCGCTGGCCGAGGCTGAACCGACGGTCGTGATCTTCACGGACCTGCTGTGTAAGGCCTGCGGCTGCTTCGACGCGAAGTGGCGGGCGCGGCTGGAACCGCTGCTGGGAAGCCGCGTGAGGGTCGAGTATCGGCACTTCGTCAGCCCGGCCGAGGGGGCCGCGGCGGGGAAGGCAAGTGAGCGGCGCTGGGAGCCGGCGGGCGCCGTCGAAGCGGCCCGGCTGGTCGGCGGGGACGTGGTCGCCGCCCGCCTGCGGGAGCTGCTCTTTGCCCAGCGACCATCCTGGCCGGAGTTGGACTACGGCGAGTTGGCGGGGCGGATCGGGCTTAACGTCGATCTCTTTCTGGCGGAGTTTCGCGGTCCGCGTCCGTGCCGGATCGTCGAGACGAACGCGCGCCTGGCCCGACAGCTCGACGTGCGCGAGGTGCCGGCCGTGTTTGTGGACGGTCGGCGGGTGCCGCAGATCTGCCTGGACAGTCCCGTGTTCTGGAGCGCGCTCGCCGAGACGCTGAACGTGGAAGAGGCGGCGGTCACCTGGAGTTCGGCTGATGGACCGTGAGACCGCGGCCAAGCCGGCAATGGCGGCAGTGCCGCCTGGCGAGGGCACCGGGGCGACGCGGTTTCCCCGGCGTCGGACCGACGTGCGCGTGCAGGAATTGGACGGCGAGGCGTTGGTCTACGACGCGACGACGGCCGACACGCACCTGCTGAACGCGACGGCCTACGCGATCTGGCAGGTGTGTGACGGCCGCCGCGATACCGGGGCAATCGCGACGCACCTGTCGGCCACCTACGACGTATCGGCGGAGGACGCCGGCGAGCACGTGCGGCGGATCCTGGAGGAGTTCGACGAGCGCTGCCTGCTGGAGTCACCCGATCAGGAGCCCGCTTAGATGTTCGGACTGCTCGACAGATCGACCTCGCGTACGGTGACGCACGTTGCGCTGGGCGTGGTGCGGGCGAGTCTGGAGACGCCGGTACAGTCGTTGCACGACGGCTTCCGCAGGCTGTACCGCCCGTTCGTTACCGAGGACGCCGGCGGCGACGCCATCCGCGTGCGGGTGATGCCGGGGAGTCTCCACTGGGGGCACCGGCGCCGCTTTCGGGTGACGGCGGACGACCGACTGCGGTTTGAGCCGGTCCGGTCTGATGAGCTGCTGCCCCGGGTGGAGTGGGCGATCAACTGGGAGGTGCCGGCCAGCCTGCCGCACTACCTGCACCTGCATGCTTCCAGCCTCGAAGTCAACGGTTGCGGGGTGATCCTGCCGGGGCATTCCGGGAGCGGGAAATCGACGCTGGCCCTGGCCCTGCTGACGCGCGGCTGGCGGTATCTGTGCGATGAGTTCGCGTTGATTCAGGCGGATTCGCTGCTGCTGGATCCGTTTCCGCGAGCGGTGTGCATCAAGCGGCCGGGCTACCCGGTGATCGAGTCGCTGGGCGTGCGGCTGACGGGCCGGCCGCATTACGTGAAAGGGTCAAAGGGCTACGTGCGGTTCGTTCATCCGCTGGAGGTGCGTGAGGACGCCATCGGTCGGCGCTGCCCGGTGCGCTATGTGATCTTCCCCACCTACGTCGAGGACGCGGAACCCGCGTTGGCGCCGCTGTCGAGGGCCGAGGCCGCCTTCGCCATGCACCAGGTGTGTTTCAACCTGTTCGGCTGCCGCCGGCTCGGACTGGACGTGTTGGCCGAGGTCGTGCGGGGGGCGGAATGCTATCGCCTCACCTCGGGCGACATCCACCGCACGTGCGCTCTGCTGGAACGACTGGTGGGCGGCAGCGCGCAGCAGGTGGTGCGAAGCGCATGAACGCCTGTCAGCGCAGCAACCTGAGGCCATGAGAGCGCGGGTTGCACGTAGCTGGGTACAGGCAACTGGGTACAGGTGGCTGGGTACAGGTGGCTGGGTACAGGTAGCTGGGTGGCATGGCCAAGCGCAGCGCCGCCATGCCGAACGCACAGGGTATGGCACGGGCGTCTCGCCCGTGGGTTTACCGGCAAGATGCCGGTACCACGGAATCCCCGCGGCCCGGGAAGAACGGAACGTGAGCAGTACAGAGCTTGCCAAGTGGATTCGCGGCGATGTCGGGCGGCTGGACGAGCTCCACGCGACACCCGAGGACTGGCGAAAACGCGCTGATGCCCTGACTCGTAGCGGGCTCGCGGGCATCGCGCTCGAATGCGCCGGGGAGCAGGCGGCCGCATGGCCGGCGAAGTTCACGGCCCACCTGAAACGCGGCGCCACGGCCGTGGCCGCCGAGAACCTCAACTTCCGCCACGAGTTGGTGCGTCTCCTGCGTGCGTTCGATCAGGCGGGCGTGCCGGTGATGCTACTGAAGGGGGCGGCCCTGAACCTGTCGCTATACGATCGCCCCGACCTGCGTCCCATGACGGACCTGGATTTGCTGATCCACCCGGCCGACGCCTCGGCCGCCCGGAAAGCGCTGCACGAGTGCGGGTGCCGGCCGCAGTTCGATCTTCTGCGGGAGGATTTTTTCCCCAAGTATTACTATGAGTTGGCGTTTGTGACCGGCTCCTTGCGGCCGGTGCGGATCGACCTGCACGTTCGTCCTCTGCGACCGCTGCGTATCGCGCGGTTCATGCCCGACGATGCCCTCTGGGATGGCGCGCAACGGGTCGAGCTGGATGGCACCCATGCGTCCCTATTCAGCGTGGGTGCCATGCCCTCACCCGCCACAGGCGGGGGTGGGCATGCGGTCGGCCGAGAGAACATGCTTACCCGCGACTGCTGTCGCGGGAAAGCATGCCACCCTGTCCGGGCTGACACGCCGAATACGTGCACCCATGCATGGGTGCCGCGACCTGAGCTGATGCTGATCCACCTGGCCGCCCATGCGGCGTTCCACGGCTGCGCCCGCCTGCTGTGGTTGTACGACATTCATCGCCTGCTGCAGCGGCACGGCGGCGCGCTTGACTGGGGCTTGGTCGTGGAGCGCTGCCGGAGGTGGCGTCTGGCGGCGGCGGTGACCGAAGCCCTACGGCAGACGGCCGTGCGCTGGGGCACAGCGTTGCCACCCGCGGCGAGCGCGTGGGTTGCCCACCGGGAAGGCAACTGGCCGGACCGGTTGCTGCTCGCTCACGCCGCGCGTGACGGTGGCTCACCGGTGGTACGGCTGGTCGTGGACTTGCTATGCACACCGGGTCTGGGTTTCCGGCTGGGGTACCTCGTGGCGCTATTGCGCCCTGCGCGTGGGCACTTGGCGGACGTGTATCCCTACCGGCATTGGGGGTGGACGGCCACCGCCCACGTGTGGCGGTGGCTGCGGGCTGCTGGGCGGACCGCGTTTCTCCCGATACAGCTTACACGGCGGGCGGGTGGACGCCTGCTGTCGCGGTCGGGTGAACGCCTGCTGTCGCGGTCGAACTGAGCAGGCACACCCGAAGGGGCCGCTGGGAGGGTGGCATGCCCAAGCCGAAGGCGCCGGCATGCTCTTGCAGACGGTGGCGTTGCGTACGGAGGGAGCATGGCGGCGCTGCGCTTGGCCATGCCACCCGACACCGTTGATCGGTTTCCCTATGCAGTGGAGCTGGTTGGGCCCCTTGCTTCCGCCCGGGCTCGGATGGCAGGACTCGGATCGACGAGGGTCGGATCGGCGGAAGGTTGACACCATGCCGGAGACGCCAGTGGAACGATCGCCTGAAGCACCCACCAGCGAACCCGTGTCGGTCGTGCTGACCGTGCGGGATGATGCGGAGGGTCTGCGTCGGGTGCTGGCCGGCTTGGCCGCCCAGGTCCGCCCGCCTGACGAGGTGATCGTCGTGGATGGCGGATCGGAGCCCGGTCCGCTGGGGCAGATTCACGCGGCCGTCGCCCGGTACCCGTTTGTGCACCTGCTGGCCGGGCAGACCTGCAACATCGCCGAAGGCCGCAACCGGGCCATTCACGCCGCCCGTCACGACATCATCGCCTGCATCGACGCCGGCTGCGAGGCCGACCCGCACTGGCTGGCGCGGCTGACCGCCCCGTTTGCGGACCCGGCCGTCGAGGTGGTCGGCGGGTTCTATCGGCTCGAGGCAACTGCGCGTCTGCAGACCATCGTCGGCCTGTTGACGTTGCCCGGGCAACTGGAGCCCGTCGATCCGTTGCGTTTCAACCCGAGCGCGCGGTCGCTGGCGTTCCGGCGCCGGGTGTGGGAACGCGCCGGCGGCTTCCCCAACTGGCTCTACACGGCCGAGGACACCCTGTTTGATCTCAAGCTCCGCACGCTTGACCCGTCGCCGCGCTACGTCTTCGTCGAGGATGCGGTAGTGAACTGGCAGCCGCGGCAGGGCTGGCGGGCGGTGTTTCGCCAATACCGCGCCTACGCGCGCGGCGAAGCGCGGATCGGTCGCCGGGGAGCCGTGCAGCGCGCCGTGACCCGGCGACACGTGGTGGCGCTGGCGTGGCTGTTGCTGGGCGTGCTGGCGACGCTGGGCGGCGCGTGGTGGCCGGTACTCGTCGGGTTGGCTGCCGGACTGTGGTGGCTCGCTCGCCCGTTGCATGAACAGGCCGCCCGGGTCCGGCGGAAGACCGGGCGCGGGTTCGACTATGTGCTCGCGCTGGCGGTTGGTGAGTGGCTGGCGCTGGCGGGGTGGATGGGTCGGCGCTGGGGGCGGCAGGACCGTCGCCTGGAGCCGCGTTTGTACGTGGATAAGCTGCGGCAGTACCTGGGGAGCGAATCGGCCGACGTGCTGATTCCGCCGTGGGCACTGGCCTGCCCGCCGCCGCCGCGCACGCTGGTGGTGACGTGGCATTGGCCGCCGGTCAACCGGGCGTCGGCCAACGTGCTGGCGGCGCTGTTCGCACCGGCGCCCGCCGGTGTATTCCGCGTGCTGACGCGCCGGATGCCGACGCTGCCGGCCGAGGATGGGCTACCGTGCCCGGGGATTGCCGTGGAGCGTGTTTCCTGGCCGTTGCAGGACGACCGCCCGGTGCGCGGGTGGACATTGCTTGCCAACGTCACGACCGTGCTGCGGATGCTGTGGCGGGCCCGGCGGCTGGACGCGGCCGAGCCGGTGCAGCGCGTGCTGACCGTGCATCCGAGTGCGTACGGGTTGCTGGCCGGCTGGCTGATCGCTCGCCGCTTGAGCGTGCCCTTGATCGCGTACATGCACGACCTGTGCAGCGAGACGCTCATTACGCGCAGCCGGTTGCGACGCTGGCTCTGGCGGCGCCTTGACGCACGAATTCTGCGGGCAGCGTCACTGGTGATCGTGCCCAGCCCGAGCTTCGTTGAGCATTACCAGCGACGAGGCATCAACCGAACGTGGGTGCTGCCGCACTGTCTACCGGCGGACGTCTGGCCGGCGCCCGCTCCCGCGGCCGGCGACAAGCTGCGGCTCATCTACGCCGGGCACGTGTATGAGGCGCACGCGGACGCGGTGGCCGCGTTGATCGACGCGTTACACCCGGCGGACGCCGTCGAGCTTGCGTTCCTCAGTCGGCCGCAGCCGCTGCTGCGGGAACAACCGTGCCGCTGGCTGCCGCGCCCACAGGCCCTGGAGCAGATTCGTCAGGCGGATGCCGCGGTGGTGGCCCTGGGCTTCCAGTCGCCTTATCCCGACGAGATCCGCTGTTGCTTCCCGTCGAAGATCGTCGATTACGTCGGGCTGGGCAAACCGGTGCTGGCCGTCGTGCCCGCCGGGTGCTTCGTGGATCGGCTGGTGCGCGAGACCGGCTGCGGGGTCGTTGTGAACACGCTCGACCAGGCGGCCATCCGCGCCGCGGTCGAGGAACTCCGCTCCCCGGAAGTTCTCGCCCGTTGCCGGGCCGGCGCGCTGGCCCTTGCCGCCCAACTCGACGCCGCGTATTGGCACCATGAGCTACTGCTGAGGCTCAGCATGTCGCCCTGGCCGGTGCGCGCGTCGCAGCCGTTTCCCGCACGGCACGAAGCCGGAGCCCTTCCCTCGCGGGAGCCCGCAGTCGCACTCCTGACCGGCACGACCCACACCATGCCTGAGCCTGCAACGGGTGTCACCGCCCACTGAGGCTACCTTTCCTGGCCCACTGACCGTGCGACGCAGTCCGCGGCCGCCTCAGAAGCCACCGAGGATGAACGGGTTCGTGGTGCGCTCGCGGCCGATGGTGGTCTCTGGACCGTGACCCGACAGGACTTGGGTGTCATCCGGCAGGCTCATCAGGTGGGTGCGCAGGTTGTGCAGAAGCTGCTGCCCGTCGCTGGTGGGAAAGTCCACCCGCCCGACGCTGCCGGCGAAGAGCGCATCACCGACGATGACGACGCCCAGCTCCTGGCAGTAGAAGCTACGCCCGCCGGGCGAATGACCGGCCGTGTCGATGATCCGCCACTTCGTGCCGTCCAGTTCGAGCGTCTCCTCGGGGACCAAGTCCCGTGGATCACGCACTGCGGTTCGCAACTCCAGCCCCAGGAAGCCGGAGAGGTTGACCTCCGGGTCCGAGAGGGCGTCCCACTCCGCCCGGGCCAGGTATACCGGCAAGGGCGCCCCCTCCGTCGAGGCGTCCCCGAGGTCCCGCCGCAGCGCGTCCACTCCGGCAATGTGGTCCAGGTGACCGTGCGTCAGCAGGATGGCCTGCGGCAGCAGCTTATGCTCCCGCACGTGGGCGATGATCTTCCGCGCCTGGGGCGGATAACCCGGGTCGATGATCCAGCAGGGCCCACCGTCCCGCAGGGAGACGGTGTAGCCGTTCTCCATGTACCCCGGGTCGTTCGTCACGTAGGTGCGCAGTTGCTTCTTGCTCGTCATGGCCGGGAGTGTACGCGAGCCGGGGGATTCCTCAAGGCGACTCCTCGGCGTTCGGGACTCCGGGGCCACCGGCGTGGGTTCCGCACGAACGGCATCGGATCCGCGCACGCACGGCGTCGGTTCCAAGCGGGGGGGCATCCGAATCCTCGCCCGGAGGGCCAGGGCCTTCCAGGCCCTGGAGAAGCGGCCACCCTCCTCATTCCCCCCTCGCCTGGAGGGCGCCCGCGCCACCCAGGCCGCGACGCCTATCCCAACGCACGTTGCACACGAACTCCTTCCCTGGAGCAGCCCCCCTTACTCGCTTTCCCCGCCTGGAGCGCGAGCATGCCGGGCAACGGGCTTGCGTCCGCGCGCCGGCGTCCCGACCTTGAGCGTTCCCGGCCCCACCGCTAGCATCTGCGGTCGCACGGACGCACCGTGCGGCTGCGCGCATCGCGGGCGTGCCCAAGATGCAACCGATCCACCGCGCGCGGGAGACTGGTCCTTGAACGCTGCCGACGCCAATCGGAAGTGGTCGTTCTCGGTCTTCTTCCCGTGTTACAACGAGGAAGCCAACGTCGAGCGCACGACGCTGGCGGCCCTGCGCGCCTTCCGCCGGCTTTGTGCGCCAGGCGAGCTGGAGGTCATCATCGTCGATGACGGCAGCAAGGACCGCACCGGCGAGATCGCCGATCGACTCGCCACCGAGCATCCGGAGGTGCGTGCGGTCCACAACCGCCCGAACCTCGGCTACGGCGGAGCGCTCCAGGCCGGCTTCCGCGCGGCCGCGAAGGAGTTCGTCTTCTACACCGACGGCGACGGGCAGTTCGACATGGAGGAAATCGACAAGCTGCTGCCGCTGCTGGAACGCTATGACATCGTCAGCGCCTACCGCGTCGAACGCAGCGACTCGTCGCTCCGCAAGTTCAACGCCGCGTGCTGGACGGGGCTGGTCAACGTGGTCTTCGGCCTGTGGCTGCGCGACATCGACTGCGCGTTCAAGGTGTACCCCCGGCGGCTCTTTACCGAGATCGAGATGAAGTCGATGGGTGCTCTGATTGACGCCGAAGTGCTGGCCCGGGCGAAGCGGCTCGGCTACACGATCGGGCAGGTCGGCGTCAGCCACTACCCGCGCACGGCCGGGGCCCAGACCGGCGCGAACCTCCGCGTCATCCTGCGGGCCTTCAAGGAACTCTTCCGCCTCCGCCGCGACATCGTGAGCACCGCTCGCCGCACCGGCCCCGCTTCTTCAACCGGCGGCTGAGACGCCGCAAGAACACAACCAAGTAGGTCCACGCAGATGGGAAGAACGGGGGAGGGTGGCATGCCCGAGCCGAAGGCGCCGGCATGCTGGTGCAGGGGGGAGCTTCGGGCACGGTAGGAGGCATGGCGGCGCTGCGCTTGGCCATGCCACCCCGGGTAGAACCCCCGATGTTACGCTTGGCCATGCCACCCAATGCTGTTGGCCGGTCTCCCCATTCAATGGGGCTCTTCAGCGGGGTCCGCGGCCTGGGTGTCCGCCCCCTGGACGCCCGGCACGCCGATTGCTAAGCTCATCTATCAGCCCCGACGGGGTGCTCCGGGCTATGCGGCCGGCAGTCTGCGGCTGAACGGTTGTCCGGCCGTGAGGGCACCAGAACCGGCGCAGGGGAGGTTCTCTGCGTCGGCCGCAGGGGGCCGACGTTGCTTCCTCAACAGGGTGGCACGCGACCACAGCCCACGGGCAGCACGCAGCACCAAGCCGCAGGCAGGTGTTGGGCCCAAGCCGTGCCCGGCCCCGTCCGGGCGGGAGTCCTCTTACCGCTGGGTGTGAGCATGGAACATCACGACTTTGATTCTCCCGAGACCCTGGCCGTCCATGCCGGGGTCGGCAAGTACGAGCGGCTGCCCGTCGTGCCGCCCATCTACCAGACCTCCACCTTTGCCTTTGCGGACGCCGACGAAGGGGCGGCCCTCTTTGCGGGAAGGCAGCAGGGCTACATCTACTCGCGCATGGGCAACCCGACGGTGCAGGCGCTGGAGAATGCCGTGGCCGCCCTCGAAGGGGGACTGGGGGCCCTCGCCTGCGCCAGCGGCATGGCCGCCATCCACACCGCCCTGATGGCGATGCTGAAGCAAGGCGACCACGTCGTGTGCAGCGACGCCGTGTACGGTCCCACCTGCTCGCTGATCGAGACGTTGCTCAGTCGGTACGGGATTGAGGCGACGCTGGTGGACACGTCGGACACCCAAGCCGTCGCGGCCGCCCTGCGCCCCAATACCAAGGTCGTCTACATCGAAACGCCGGGCAACCCGACGCTGGTGATCTCCGACCTGGGGGCCATCTGCAGGCTCGCCCACGCCCATGGCGCGCTGGTCATCGTGGACAACACGTTCATGAGCCCGATCCTCCAGCAACCGTTCCGCTGGGGCGCGGACATCGTGGTCCACAGCCTCACCAAGTTCCTCAACGGGCACGCAGACGTGGTGGGCGGTATCATCGTCGTAAAGTCGCAGGAGCAGTACGCCCACTTACGCAAGGTGCTGAACCACTTCGGCGGCGTGCTTCCCCCGTTCGAGTCGTTTCTGGTACACCGTGGGATCAAGACGCTGGCATTGCGCATGCGGCGGCACTGCGAGAACGCCCAGCGCGTGGCGGAGTACCTCGAGCAGCACCCGGCGGTCGCGTGGGTGCGCTACCCCGGCCTCAAGAGTCACCCGCAGTACGACGTCGGTGAGAAACAGATGCTCGGCCCCGGCGGCATCGTCAGCTTCGAGCTGCACGGCGGGCTGGAAGCCGGTCGCAAGATGATGAACGCCGTCCGCCTCTGCGCCCTGGCGGTGAGCCTGGGCGGCGTGGAATCCCTCATCCAGCACCCGGCCAGCATGACGCACGCCTCGATGGGGCCCGAGGCCCGCCTCCGGGCCCACATTACCGACGGGCTGGTGCGCATCTCCGTCGGTATCGAGAACGTGGACGACATCATCGCCGACCTCGACCAGGCGCTGACGACCGGCACCGCCGTCACCACCTACAACGCCGGGGTGCACGCCTGATGCCATGCCCGCCTACGGGGTTGCCTCGCTGTAGGCGGCTACGAGCTGCTCCGTGGTGACATACTGCGGCTCGTACTGCGTCAGCGCGTCGAGCAGCCCCACGAATGCGTCCCAGTAATCGTATTCCTCCGTATTGCCCGTGTACCAGCCGTGGAAGAGCACCACGAACGGATCGCCCTGCGCGTACGCCTGCTGCATGGCCGTGAGCAGCACCCCCGACCATTGCGCACCGGTCATCTGCTGAACATTGGCGACCGCGATGTCGCACAGGTAAATACCCTCGTCATCGTGCGTGACTGTTGTGAACGGCACGGCGTGGAAGTTGTGTCCCTCGACAAGGTACGGCGCGGTGTCGCTCTCGTGGCCGTCCATGAACAGTTGCCCGTGCTTGAAACCGCAATTGTACGTCATGCCCAGTTGATCCAGTACTCTGTACGTGTTCTCATTCTGGCTGAAGTACTGCGGGCGGAAACCGATGATGGGCTTGTAGGTACCGCACGGTCGGCAGCCCTCCAGGGCCTGTTGCGCGCGCGTGAGCAGATCAAGTTGTTCATCATACGTCATGGTGGCCAGTTGCTCGCCGGTGTAGAAGCCGTGCAACGCGATCTCAAAGCCGTTACGGTACCATTGTTGCACGTCGCGGGCGTGCTCATTGGCGTACTCGGCCGTCACGAACACCGTTGCGGGAAGCTGCCGGGCCTGCAATTCGGCGAGCATCCGCGCGATCCCTTCGGTATCCTCCGTCTCGGCGTCCACTTGCAGGTTGACATAGAACGGGCCTGCCGGTCCCCCGTCCACCGCGCCGTCATCCGTGTCACCGGGGTGGGTGTCGCCATCTGTAGTGTCCGGCGTGCCCTCGCCGTCGGGAGCCACGTCGTCACCATCGGCGGGACCCGCCGTCAAGGCCGCGAGGAGGTCGCAGCCGATCAGGTTGGCCGCCAGCAACCCAGCGCCCAGGCAAAGAAGCAGTATCAGAAATACACCTCTCACCATCTCACCCCTTTCTCTCTTCGGATCGGCGAACTCGACCCCCGGGGCCGAGGTCGCCGAGCGCGCCGCGACGAACCCAGTTCACTCGATGGTAATAACCCTTCGCGCCTCATACGTCTGCCCGAACATGTCCGTTGTCCGAACGTGGATCGTCGTCGTCCCCGTCGGCAGACCCGCCGGCAGGTGGCCCGCCCACAGGTGCAGGCACTCGACTTCCTTGGGCAGCCGATGCGCTTGCAGATATTCCGCCGACTTCTCGGCCTCCTTCAGGCGTACGTAGTACGGATCGGGCCGCCGCGCCGGTTGCAGGGTAAGCCATTCCCCGCCGTCGCCGACCCGCATGTGCACTACCGAACGCGGGCCGCCGGCAAACACGTTGACCACTACTTCGGTGCCGGCCGCGTCCGCCCGTGCCACACGCTCCGGCGCGAAGATCTGCATCTGATAGTCCGCCGGTCGCCGCGCGGCCTTGAACTCGAAACTGTACTTGTGTCCGTCGAACGTCGCGATGAGATACCCGTTGGGCACCCCGTCGCGCATCGTGGCGTGCGGGATGCCAACCTCGTCGGGCACCCCGCCCCACCAGCACCCGCATGAGGTAACCACCACCATGTGATGATGCGGCTCGCGACTGTGCCAGCCCTGCTCGGCCGCGAGGAAGTCATGCAGAGCATGGTGATAGTGCCCCGACAGCGAGAGGGTATGCAGGCGGTCGGCCAGCAATGCGAAGAGTTGCTCCCGCTCGGCCTCCCTTAACTCGCGCAGGGGAATGTGCATGGTCAGTACGACCAGCCGGTCCCTCGGCACCCCGCTCAGGTCGTTCCGTACGAACTCCATCTGCTTCTCGCCCAGCCCGGCGTAGTAGCCGGCCTTCTCGCGCTGCGGCGACTTCTGTTCCCAGACGACGTCGTCCAGCACCAGGAAGTGCACCGGGCCGTAGTCAAACGCATAGTACGGCGGTCCGAAATGACGCTGGTACGTCTCCAGCGCCTGCCGGTCAGCCGGCGCATCATAGTTCTCATCGTGGTTGCCGGAAACGTGATACCAGGTCTTGCCCGCCTGCGCCACCGTCGCGATCAAGTCATCGTACATGGCGAGGTTGTTGTTAACAAGGTCCCCCAGCGTCATCCCGAACGCCGCCTCCACCCCCGCCAGCTCCTCAATGATATCGTGCGCCAGGTACGCAACTTCCTTCGCGTTGGTCACCTGGCTGTCACCCATGATAATTGCCCGGAAGCGCTGCGGCTCGTCCTGCGGGTACAGGGCGAAGTCCACCGAGGCCGGCAGCGGTCCGGTCGGCGGCACGCCCGGGTACTCGAACGCCGGCGAACCGTGCGGCTTGTGAATGTAATACCCGCGGCTGATGTGATTGTCGTCAACCACCGGCCGCCACCCGCGCGGCTTGATCACAAACAGGATCGTATCGTCATCGACCGGCAGCCGGTAGCGCCCGGACGCGTCGGTCTGCACGACCTCGCGGCCGTTGGAAACACACACGTGCGGCACGCCAGGCTCGCGGGCGTCACGTACCGCATTGCCGTTGCGGTCGTGATACACTACTCCCGTTGCCCAGCCCGCGGCCGGCGCACTCTGAGAATCAAGGGCAAGGTGCGTTCGCGCACACCCCCACATCATCAACAGTACCAGACCGCCACCAACGCCCACTTGCCATCGCCGTACTTGCATTACGTTGTCACCTTCACACCGACCGGGTGGCATGCCCAAGCCGAAGGCGCCGGCATGCAGGCTCCCAAGCCGGGTATATCCTACCGAGGGGCATGGCGGCGCTGCGCTTGGCCATGCCACCCGTTGCTCACTGTCAGTCTCCCTGCCACGCGGCGTTGAGTGAGTGTGCGCCCTGCCGCACCGCCGATCCGAACCGTCCCGACGTACGTCGGGATGAGGAAGCGGTCAGACAGCAACGCCGC
The DNA here is from genome assembly GCA_029558835.1 of Planctomycetota bacterium. GTDB lineage: Bacteria > Planctomycetota > Phycisphaerae > UBA1845 > UBA1845 > JAKQDH01. Next base: position 20,881 of record JAKQDH010000056.1, read on the forward strand.
CCCCACGCGGCCGTCCACTTTCGTTCCGCCTGCCCCTTACGGCGCGCCCGTCTCGTCGGCCTTGTTCAGCAGATACCGCTCGAACCAGGCCAGGTCCCACTCCATTTTGGCCAGGCGGTTCTTGCGCACCAGCAGCCCATGCCCCTCGTCGGGATACACGACCAACTCCGCAGGCACTTTAAGGTACCGATGCAGAGCGCGATAGAGGGCCTTGCTGTGCGCCGGCGGGCAGCGCTCATCCGCGCCGCCGACGTGGATGAGCGTCGGCGTGGTAATCTTGTCGAGCGCGAAGATCGCCGATGCCTTGCGGTACGCCTCCGGTGCCTCCCACGGCAACCCCTGCATATAGTTGATAACGTGCCCCGGCGTGTCCTCGCTGCCCCATTGTAATACCATGTCCACAATGCCCGCCCCGCTGCTGGCCGCGTGGAACCGGTCCGTATGCGTGAGGATACAGTTGACCAGCAGCCCGCCGTTGCTCCAGCCGATCACGCCCACTCGCTGCGGGTCTGCAACTCCCCGCTCTACCATCGCATCCACGCCGGTGAGAATGTCCTCGATCTCGATGTTGTTCTCGTGCCCGACGAGGTCGGTAAGGAACTCATCGCCGTACCCGGTCGAGCCGCGGTAGTTCGGACTCAGCAGGGCGTATCCCTTCGCCGGCAGCGTGGTCCGCCCGTAGATCCAGAACTGCATGTGATACCGCGTGGCGTCCGTGGGCCCGCCGTGCAGTTCGACAACCATCGGCAGCGGCCCGTCGCCGGGCTTATACTCCGGCGGCAATTCCAGAATGCCCTCCACGGCGTCGCCCTGCGCGCCTTTCCAGCTCACGATGGAAATCTGCGGCAGCTTCCAGGTGTCCATCTGCGGGTTGATCTTCGTGACGCGCTGCAGCACCCCGCTCTCCTGGGCCAGGTAGATGTCACCCGTCTCGGTCGTGCTGCTCCGGATGATCGCCAGCGGTCCCGGCCGGTCCGGCAGGTCGAAAGCGTGGACGACGAAATCCCCCGGCGTCAGCACCCGGGTCTTGCCCTGACCGCCGCCGCGCAGCTCGGGCAGGCAGTACACCCGCGTCCGCCCGCGCTCCTCACCCACGAAACAAAGGTCACGCGACCCCGGCCACCACTGGCAAACACCGAAGTCGCTCACCATCACGCCCGCCGGCCGGGCGAGCTTCCGCAACGTCCACTGCCCACCGTTCTCCTCCGCAAGGTACAGCTCGCTGGGGTAGCCGTCGTAATAGACCCCGACGGCCAGCGCCTGCCCGTCGTCCGCCCACGCCGGCCCTTCCAGCCAGCCGTAAGGCGTGGGATGGTCCTTGCGCCAGTCCGGCCCCGTCAACTCCGTGGCCTTCTGCGTTTCCAGGTCATACACGTCCAGCCGCGACCAGCCCTCGTGCGTGATAAGCTGATCGTCGGCCGTCGTGATCATCGCCAGCCGCTTGCCGTCCGGCGACAGCTTCATCTCGCGCACCACCCGCTTCTCATCGACGACCTTCTTCTCCGTCCAGCCCTCCACGTCGAGCGCCCAGACTTCGGACAACTCGGTGAGGCCATGTCCATACTCCAGGTCGTCGTGCTTCTCGCGCAGCGCCTTGAAGGCATCGTCGTCGAAGTGCTGGACGGACTTCGTGTACAGCAGCTTCCGCCCATCGCGCGACAGCTCGAACTGCCCCACGCCGTCGGACACGCGCGTCATCGCCAGCGGCTCCCCACCCGCGGCACTCACCCGCCATACCTGCACCTTGCCGTTCCACGGCGGCTTCTCCTCGCCGGCACGCTTGTACTTGCCCGTGAAGTAGATGTACCGCCCGTCCGGGCTCCACGTCGGCGCCGTCGCCCCCACGCGCTCGAACGTCAGCCGCGTGCGCGTCTGCGTGGCCACCTCGACCACCCACAGGTCGCTGGTGCGCTTCTCGTCCGCCCCGCCCCAGCGCACCTCCGTGTACGCGATGTGCCTGCCGTCCGGCGCAAGCGCGCATTCCGCGATCACCCCCAGGCTGAAGTAGTCCTCCGCCTCGATGTCATGCGTGCGCGCCGGCTCCGCCGCCACCGCCGGCCCGCGAACCACCACCCACACCGCCCACACCGCCACGCCTGTTCGCCACCATCGCATCGTATGCCTCCGCGTGCCAAAGCGCCATACGCAGATACCCCGCTGAGTGTCCGGCCATTGTGACAGCCGTCCGGGTTGCGGGCAAGCCTCATCCTCCAACGGGCACCATTCCCGCGTCGCGGCCACGTTGTTCGACGGCGTCCGGCACGCTACCACGCAATCTGGAAACCGACAAACAGGACGGGGTGGCATGGCCAAACGCAGCGCCGCCATGCTCGCTCGGGCGAGCATGCAGCCACTGCCGGCGCATGCCGGCGCCTCCGGCTTGGGCATGCCACCCCGAGTTGCCTATTCGCGTGGTCCTGTCTAGACTCGCCCGCGATGCCTTTTCTTGTACGTAATCTGCGGCTGGGGCTCAACGAGCCCGAGGCGCTGCTGCTGGACCGTGCCGCCCGTCGCCTCGGCGTGCCGGTCAGCGCCGTGCGCACGCACGCCGTCGTCCGCCGGGCGCTCGACGCCCGCGGCCGGGACGACATCCACTTCATCTATCACCTCGAGCTTGCCCTCGACGAACCACCCCGAGCGGAGCGCCGACGTCTGCATCGCCTGAAACCACAGCAGGCCGTCTGGCTCGACCCGCCGCCCCTCCTCGAACCCGAGCCCGGTCACGAGCCGCTGACCGCGCCGCCGATCGTCGTCGGTTTCGGCCCGGCCGGCATGCTGGCCGCCTGGCGCCTGGCGTGCTTCGGCTATCGCCCCATCGTCCTCGAACGCGGCCGCGACGTGCGCCGCCGCCACCGGGACATCCTGCAGCGCTTCTACCGCCGGCGCGACTTCGACCCCACCTCGAACCTGCTCTTCGGCGAGGGCGGGGCCGGCGCCTACAGCGACGGCAAGCTCTACACCCGTGTGCACGACCCCCGCGCTCGATTGGTGCTGGAGGTGCTCTATCAGCACGGCGCGGACCCGGACATCCTCACCGATGCCCGCCCGCACATCGGCAGCGACCGTCTCCCGACGATCTGCATGCGCCTGCGCCGGCGGATCGAAGCGCTGGGCGGGCAGGTGTGCTTCGAGCACCGTGTGGACGACCTGCGTTCCGAGGACGGCGTCCTGACGGCCCTGCGCGTCAACGGGCGATGGCAACCGGCCGGCCCGGTCGTGCTGGCCATCGGCCATTCCGCCCGCGACACGGTCCGCATGCTGGCCGCCCGCGGGCTGCACGTCGCCCCCAAGCCGTTCCAGTTCGGCGTGCGCATCGAGCATCCGCAAGCCTGCGTCGATCGCTGGCAATACGGCTCCCACGCGGACCACCCGGCCCTGCCGCCCGCGGAGTACAGCTTCGTGGACAAAGGTACGGTCGAAGCCGGCGGCGACCTGTTCAGCTTCTGCATGTGTCCCGGTGGCATGATCCTGCCGACCAACGAATCCGCCGGCCTGGTGGCCACCAACGGCGCCAGCCGCGCCAGTCGCGCCGGCGCCTTCGCCAACAGCGGGCTCGTCATCACCCTCGACCCACAGGCGATGGGATTCGACGCCGTTTCCGCGCTCGCGTTCCTGGAGCAGTGGGAGCATGGCTGCTTCGCGGCCGCCGGCGGCGACTACCGCCTGCCCATGCAACGCGCCGCCGATTTCCTTTCCGGGCGCCCCTCCGATGGCACGCTGGAAACGACGTATCCTCTCGGCGGCTGCTGGGCAACCCTGGCGGAGCTGCTGCCTCCCGAGGCCGTGACCGCCCTGCGGCGCGCGTTGCCGAAGGTGGACGCCCGCTGGCCCGGCTTCGCCGGCGCCGAAGCACTGCTGACCGCGCCGGAGAGCCGCGCCAGCGCCCCGTTTCGCGTCGTGCGCGATCCAGCCACGCGGGCCGCCGTTTCCTGCGGCAACCTCTACCCCGTCGGCGAGGGCGCCGGCTACGCCGGCGGCATCATGAGTTCCGCCATCGACGGCCTCAAATCCGCCGACGCCCTCATCATCCGCTACACCCCACCAAGCGCATGACTGCATCAGCGGGTGCCCGACGGGTGGCCCAGGTCCTTTGGATCTGGGGCTGATGAACGGCGCGATGCAGCAGATGTGCCCCCAACCGCAAGCCTGCGGCGCACGAATGCAAAAGGCAGAATTCAGACTGCAGAAAGGCCCCGCATACCCCCGGTTTCTGCATTCCGCCTTCATCCTTCTGCATTCCACCCGCCGGCGACGCTTGACAGCCCGCGCTGCCTGGTCTCTATTCGCCGGTTGGTTGGCGACGAACTGCGCCGCCGGCATGGCGCGCCCACCTCAGGGCCGCCCGGCCACCCGCGCAGCGATCGTGAAGAGGATACTCATGAGCGACGATTTCCATCTCGGTCCGCACCTGGCCGGGCTCGTCGAGCGCATGGTGCAAAGCTACGACAGTGACGAACGCATCCGCCACATCGACCGCATGCCGGTCCCGGCGCAGAGCGAAATCGTCGAGCTCATCGACTGCCTGCTGCAACTGCTGTACCCTGGCTTCATCGGGCGCCAGGACCTCAGCCGCCACAACGTCGCCTTTCACGTCGGGGCCCTCCTGCCGCGCATCGGGGAGCTGACGTTCCGGCAGGTCTACAGTTGCCTCTGCTACGCCGAGGAACTCGAACACCCCGACGGCACCCGCAAGAAGCCCGCCACCCAGCGTGCCGAGCAGATCACCAGGAAGTTCCTCGAGGCCCTGCCGGGAATTCGCACGCTCCTGGCCGAGGACGTCCAGGCCGCCTACGACGGCGACCCCGCCGCAGAGAACCTCGACGAGGTCATCCTCGCCTATCCCGGCCTGCTGGCCGTCAGCGTCCATCGCTGCGCCCACACGCTCTACGACCTCGATGTCCCCATCCTGCCCCGCATGATGAGCGAATGGGCGCACACGAAGACCGGCATCGACATCCACCCCGGCGCCCGCATCGGCAAGCACTTCTTCATCGACCACGGCACCGGCGTCGTCATCGGCGAGACCACCGACATCGGCGACAACGTGAAGCTGTACCAGGGCGTCACGCTCGGCGCCCTGTCGTTCCCCAAGGACGAGCGCGGCCGGCTCATTCGCGGCACCAAGCGCCACCCGACGGTCCGCAACAACGCCACCATCTACGCCAACGCGATCATCCTCGGCGGCGAGACTGTCATCGGCGAGAGCGCCGTCGTCGGTGGCTCCGTGTTCATCACCAGCAGCGTGCCCGCGGGTTCCGTCGTGACGTTCACCCCGCCCGAGCTGCGCGTTCGCCCGCGCACGCCCGCCTCCGACAAGGCCCCCGCCCTGCCACCCGAGGCGCCCTAGTGGTACGACACACCTTAGTCTTCGGGTTTCTGCCCGATCAGAGCCGTGGGCGCCAGCCCACGGACCCCTCCCACCGCTCGCGCGGCGGGCTCTGACGTCACATGCCAGCCCAGTGCTACGCAGCATCCACACCCGAAGACTCAAGACTGACGGAGCACCAGACGACACCGACCGACACCCCCCCGTGCCCGACGTGGTCGTTAAAGAAGCCGCCCAGGTACACACCCCGACGTGCCCCCTGCGCCACCGCTCCAAACCGTCCCGACACAAGCCGGGATCAGGCAGCGGCCGACGCCCACCACCGGTGCCACGGGCTTGCGTACACGCATCCAACCGAGAGCCGAAAGGTGAAACCCGCTGGTTTATAGCGGATAGCTGACAGCGTATAGCTTAGAGCTTATGGCTTAGAGCTGACAGCTTACAGCTTAGAGCTGCCCCGCTCACTCCCACTCCACCCGCACGTCCCAGCCGAATTGCCGGTAGAACTTCTGAATGATGAGCTCCGCGTGCCTGCGCGCCCGGGCCATTTCGTCTTCCGTTGCCGACGCAAACTCGATGAGCTTCTGCGCCTGTTTCATGCCCTCTTCGTAGAGGCGATCCCGCGGGTCCTTCCACGGTATCCACGTGGTCCTCTCGACCTTGTACACGCGGGTGCGCTCGTGATCCACGCGCGGACGCACCGCCCGCGGGTGCGGGAAGCGGAGCGTGGCGACGTGCCCGACCTCGTCCTTCTCGATGATCGCGGCCCGGTCCAGGTCGATCACCAGGTCGCAATCCCCGCGCACCAGCAACGCCATCCGCGCCCCAGTCTCATCGTTGTTGTACAGCACGTCCGCGATCTGCACCCGCAGCACGATCAGCTCCGCCAGCTCCCGCACCTGTTCGATGGTCGGACCCAGGCTGCGCACATTCGCGGCCGCCGGCTTCGGACCCTGGGCGGCCGCCAGCCACACCAGCGCCACCACGACTGCGCCGGCCGCCGCGACGGCAAGGTAACGCGCGCTTGGAAAACGGATCGGGCCCGCGGGCATCACTCAGCGCCCTCGCTGTTGTAGCCGGAGTCCAGCCCCCGCCAGTGCGTGGCCCGGTCACCGCCGTCGCACCGGGACCAGGAGAGCGCCGTCACCGCCGCCAGCAGAAGCACCGGTAAACCAACCCTGACAAGCAGTCTGCGGATCACGGTTGCCCCTCCCCGGCCCACCGCCGACGCGCCCCGCACTCCAGAAGCCATACGGCGGGGCGACCATGTCCGCCGCCACGCGCCGACCGGGCCCCATCCTTATACACCCACCCGGTGCCTGCGGACGCCCGGGCAGCCTGTTGAGGACCTAGCGTCGGCCCCCTGCGGCCGCCGGGGGACGCCCCTGACGCAAGGATCATAGAGGACCGCGCCGCTGACGAGGCATCCTTCAACGGACTGTTGCCCCCCGTACCATCGACCCCGTTCCGCCTCGGCCGTTAGTCCATATTGTCACAGCATTGTCCGGGGCTATACTCCGCTCGTGCCCGAGCACGACAACACAATTACCCGCCGCGCGGCGGAGAGCATGGGCGACCGCATCCGTCGCCAACGCAAGGTGCTGCACCTCAGCCAGATCGAGTTGGCACGCCAGGCCGGCCTCAACCAGGGCTACCTCTCGCAGATCGAGCGCGACCGGGCTCAACCTTCGCGCCGGACGCTTGAGGCCCTGGCGGCCACACTGTCCATGCCGGTCGGCGTGCTGATCGGCGGCGGGGTGGACCACGACAGCCCCCAGCCCCTCGAAACGCGGCGTCTACCGCTGTTCGGCACGGTGCCGGCCGGCCCTCCGTCGCAGAGTCAGGAGGCCGTCGAGTTCTTCCCCATCCTCCGCCACCTGTGGTCACCCGACCACTACTGCCTCAAGCTCGCCTTCGACAGCATGGAGCCCACGCTGAAGCCCGGTGACATCGTGCTCGTTCACTACCGCCCAGGCGTGGAACCGGAGCACGTCCAGGGACGCATCTGTGCCTGCCTCATCAACGGACAGGCCACCCTCAAGCGGGTCAGCGTTGACTCCCATGCCGACCGGCCCGTCGTCATCCTGCGTGGCGACAACCCCCGCATTCCACCGATGCTCATTACGCCCGACCGTGAGTTCTCCATCCAGGGCATCGTCGTGCGCCTCGTCAGCCGCGACCTGTAGCGGCCCACCACCCACCGCCCCCAAACCAAACCATGCCTCCCATCTGAGCCCGCGCGGAAACGAGAGGGAGACGTAGGGTGGGCTCTACCCGCCGGGGAGTGGCTGACTTCGACCCCGCGGATGGTATACCGGACCTGAATTCAATACACACGTCAATATATCATGCAAAAACACATCTTACCCGAATGCTAATCTGGCGGGACTGATTATTGCCAGCATGAATATATGTCACCCTTATACCTCGCATCAACCCTGACACAAATGCCTGGTCTATTGACGGACAATATTCCGTGGGGTATGTTTGTGATATGTTAGGTATCGGGCCGCGGCAACGGCGTGTCGCTCGGCACCCCGCCGGGCTGCGCTCCCGACAGTGCGCGGGGCGCGATGACTGCGGTGGAGTACCCCTGATGGACGAGCGGAGTCCGGACACCTTTGAGTTGCATCCTGAAGACGGGCCGCCGCGGGTGGGTTTGGCTTCCGGGGACGCGTCCGCCGCCGGTTTTCATCAACCTGCCTCGCGTCAGCCGGGACCGTTCCAGGTCGAATGTGTCCGGCGTCCGCGACTTGGCCACCGGTCCAGCCGCACGCTGACCGTCGCCCGGCAGTTCGGCCTGCCGCTGTACGCCCAGCCTTTCACCGTCCTGGAGCGGGTGAACCTGCCGCTGGGCCCCGGCACCCTGGTGGGCGTCGTGGGCCCTTCCGGCAGCGGCAAGTCCAGCCTGTTGGAGATGCTCCATCGGGCGCGCCCCGACGCCATGCTGGTGCACCGGGCGGAGTTCCAGTCTGACGCGGCCGTCGTGGACGTGGTGGCACCGGATAGCACCCTGCGGGAGGCCGTGGAACTGCTGAATGCCTGCGCCCTGGGCGAACCTCGACTGTGGCTGCGGTGCTACGACGAGCTCTCCGAGGGCGAGAAGTTCCGCGTCCGCCTCGCCCGTGCGTTGGGGCTCACCTCCGATGGCCGGACGCCGGTACCCCTGCTTTGCGACGAGTTCTGTTCGTCGCTGCATGAGCGGGCAGCGCGAGCGGTCGCGTTCAACCTGCACAAGCTCGTCCGGCGCAGGGGGTTGTGCGCGGTGGTGGCCACCGGCAACGCAGCCCTGCTCGAGGACCTTCACCCGCAGGTGGTCGTTCGACTCCTGGGCGGCGGCAAGTGCGCGGTGGAGCACTGCCGCCAGCAGCGTGAGAGTCCCTTCAGCCTGCTGCATGGGCTAGGCATCGAGCGCGGTGGTAAGCGTGACTACAGCGCCTTCGCCGAAATGCACTACCGCGGCAGCGAGGAACTCGGCTTCGTCGACAAGGTGTTCGTCCTGCGGGAGAAGAACACCGCGGAAGCGCTGGGCATCGTCGTCTACTCCTTCAGCCCTCTGGAACTGGCGCTGCGCAACCGGGCCACCAACGGGCGGTTCATCCGCAACGCCGCTGATCTCAACCGGTCGATGCGGATTCTGCGCCGCCTCGTCATTCATCCCGACGTGCGCGGGTGCGGACTGGGACACCACCTCGTACGCGAGACGCTACCACAAGCAGGCACTGAGTACGTGGAGTGCCTGGCCGCCCTGGGCGCGTCGAACCCCGTCTTCGAGAAGGCGGGCATGCAACGCATCGGCCAGTGTGAGGCCCCGCCGCGCAGCCGTCGGGCCCTGGCGGACTTGCAGGCCCTCGACGTCGATCCCCAGGCCCGCGATTTCGTGCAACACGTCTGCCGCCGCCGCCGCGTGCGCCAGATCGTGGCGGCCGTCGTCAGCGACTGGTACGGCGCCACCACCGGCGGCGGCGAGCGCCGCGTCGAGCGCCAGTCGCCCGAAGTGCTCGCCCGGAGTTTTCGCGGCCTGGTGGATGCGCGACCCGTGTACTACCTGTGGAGGCGTTCGCAAGTGGAATGACGCGGCGCACCGTCCAACCCGGCCTTGCCCCTCCTTCTCTCCCCCAGCCCGTCGGAGCCGCAACCACCCGGCTCCGGCGGGCCCTTTCCGTCGCCCCCGCGCGGAGAGCCGGGAGCCACGGGGCTTGGTCGGAAGCGCGTGCGCTGGGCCGCCCGGCAGTGCGCCCGCCCATCCTCCCATCCTACGGAGTGCCATAATTATGTCACTAACCCGCCTGCTGTCCGCCCGGCATCGACCGGAAGTACCCCAAGCGCGCGGACCTCGCCCGCAGCAACCGAGGACACCCCGGCTGCCTCCCCGCATCCGCGCGCGCAACGAGCGGCACCGCCCCCGACTCGGGCGGTTGTCGGATGGCGTCAAGGAATGATGCTTCAGACGAGAATCTTCTCGATGCGGACCTGGAGGAGTTTCTGGCGATGGCCCTTCCGCAGGTTGTAGCCCTTGCGGTGGCGATGCTTGCGGATGTCGATCTTGTCGTCCTTGAACTCGCCGACCACGGCCGCGGTGACCTTCGCCCCCGCCACGACGGGTTGCCCGATCCTGGGGCCGCCGTCGCAATCGCCGACCATCAGCACGCGGTCAAACTCGACCTGCGTGGCGCCCTCCGCGAGTTCCTTGCGCTGGACGGCCACAAGTTGGCCCTCCTCGACCCGGTACTGATGTGCGCCGTCACTGATGATCGCGTACACGGAAGCTGCTCCTCTCGGCTGTCACTGGTCCCCCCGCCCGGGCAGGGCGGCCAACGTCATCGCATCCCGTCCGAAACCGGTCCTGCCGGGCGCGGTTGAGCCTGGGGCCGCGACCCCGAGCCGACCGCACTGCAAACGAGCCGCGCAGTTTCCCACCCCGGGCCCAGAAAGTCAAGGCCCGCCCCGGCACCCGCCGCACCGCCGCGCGGCCAACCGGCTTTGGCGGGCCCCCGATGCCGCCCGGGCGTCCCCCCGGCCCGCGAGCGCGGCCGCCAGACGCTCTGTGCGGACCGTCCATACCGGGCGCGGGGGTTAGACACCCGCATCCGCCGCAAGCAAGCCCGAGAAGGGGACGCCTGGACCCCTCTCCCCCGGGAAGAGGGGCAGGGGTGAGGGCCGTGGTGGGCGAGCTGCCCCTCCTGTACCACGGGCGGGGTCGCCGGCCGCGTGCGAGACGCTGAGCACGCACTCGGGAGCCAGGGCACGCACGTGCCCACCGGCCGGCGAGACCCGGCGGCTCACCGGCTGGCGAGACACGGCGGCTCACCGGCCGGAGGGTTCCGAAGCCTCCGCGGCGGGTCCCGATACTCCGCTTGCCACGCCTTGCCACGACGCTACCATAGGGGCTGACGGCCGGGAACGGCACGGGCGGCGGGATCACTTGACCCGCCGACCGCCGGGACCCGGAACGCGGGCGATTAGCTCAGTTGGTCAGAGCGTTCGGATCACACCCGAGAGGTCACAGGTTCGAGTCCTGTATCGCCCATTGGGCCGTTGCGACAGCGTGCGGCACCGGCTCCCCATGCACGTCCAAACCCTTGTTTTCTCGGGGATTCCTGCAATCCGCGTGTTGTGTGGTCGCATCCTGCCGCGCGCTGCCGGCCGCTGGCTGCTGCGCTTTTTGCTGCGCCTGCTGCTGCGCCTGCGCCACGTCCCGCCCGCACGCCCGCGCGAAGTCGGCGTTCAGGTCAACCGACGTGCAGTAGTGCCGGGCCGCAATGGTCGGCGAGTTGCCGATCCACTTGACGACCGTGTTCAGGTCATACGTCCGCAGCAGCTCGGTTTCTCGGGATGCCCTCAGGGCGTGAAACGGCTTCGGCCAGGGCTTCAGCCCCGCCCGGACGATCAGCCGCTCGAATTGGGTCCGCCAGTTCTGGCAGCCCCCCCGTAGCCGGGTGATAACGTGCTCGGTTCCCGGCTCGGCTTCGGCAAAGAGGTCGAGCAGGGGGGTCCGCAGCTCGGGAAACAACGGCACGCTTCGGTATCCGCACCCCTCCACGTGCTCCAGCTTGGGGCAAGGCACCCGGATGATGCCCGCCTCAAAGTCCACGTCCCCCCACCGCAGGGCCAGCGCTTCGGACGGAATCCGCAAGCCGCCGATCCGCCCCAGCAGGATGACCGCCCGCAGCTCGGGGTCCGGGCAGATATCGAGCACGCGCTGCACGTCCGCCCAGGGTACGAAGCGCTTGCGGCTTTCGTTCGTCTGCGTCCCGCCCCGCACGCCCGCAAACGGATTCGCGTTGGCGAGCTGCCAGCGTATCGCCCGCCGCCACAGCGTCCGCGCCGCGATGACACGCCGGGCCACGGTCGCAGGCGAAAGCCTTTCGTGCTCCGTCAGCCATGCCCGCCAAGCGTCGGCGTCGGCCGCCCCGATGCTGCGCAGCTCCCGCGTTCCCCCGAAGTAGTCCAACAGGTTGCGCCGGGTGTGCCCGTAAAACGTCGCCGTTGCCGGCTTAACCGCCAGCGTCGCCCAGCAACGCTCCAGAAACGCCGCCAGAGTCGTCGATGCCAGCCCAACCCCGTCGGCCAGCCCTACAGCCCGCAACCGGCCCAGCAGCTTTTCGTCGAGCTGCCCCAGCCACGTCGCGGTTTCGACATCGTGCGGCCGATGTAACAGTCGGTCGGCGATGATGCTTTCCAGCCGCGTGCTGAACATGTCCGCCGCTTTGGCGCTGACGCGCCCCAGCCGGACCGTCTTACGCGGGCCGCACGGCGTCAGTGAGAAGTCCACCCGCCGCAATTTGCCGTAGCTTACAACCGATGCCACGTGCTCACCTCCCCCGCCTGCGCGGGCGTCGGCACGCGATGATGCCGTAGTAGGCCGCCAACCGGTCCGCAAGGTCCAACCGAAGCGATTGGCGACCGTCGCGAAACCGTTGAAGCGAAGCGCGCTCCAAGCCCGCCGCAATCGCCACCGGGCGCAGGGCCGGCTCGGCCCGCAAGGCGTCCTGCAACAGCTCCGTCAGCGTCCCGGTTTGCAGCCGTTTGCTTGTCATAGCGATATCTATCTCAGAATCGGCCGCCGTTGTCAAGCCCCGCCCGGTCCCGCCCCGAGCCCCAGTCGCCCGCCGCGCGGAGGGGGGAGGGACTGGGCTGCGCACACAGCAGATTCCCAATTGGGGATAGCTAAGGGTCGGAAAATCGGGCGCGCGCCGGCTTTTCCGACACCCCCCAGGGGGCATCACTCGCCCCCCAGCAGCTTCGGTCCCAGCCGGACGCCACCGCTGACGGCCTCCAGCCGCCCCGATGCGACCAACGCCGCAATCCGGACCGACACGGTATCGCGGGCGAGCGAGCAGCGCTTGGCCAGAGTCCGCCGGGTCACTGGGGGCCCGTCGCCCGGTGCGACGGTCGGATCGGCGCGCGCGATGCTCAGCACCAAAGTCCGGTCGGTCGGCGTTAACTCGGGGTCGCACAGCGTCTTGTCCACCAGATTCACAACAGCGCGACTCATAGGATCGTCCCCTTCGTAGGGTCGTGCCCGCCGCACGGCTTCGCCCCACGCTGCACCGAACGTGTCGCCCGCCTCCACGTGCAGGTCGTTCAAATCCTTCGTCGGCAATCGTAGGTCTGCGACACTGCCCGCGTAACCGGCCACGGCGAGCGCTGCTGCAAAGCGTGATGCCCAACCGCGCCCGCCGTCATCATTGTGGCGACATAACAGTATTTCGCGTATGCCCGCCGACACCGCAATCGCAGCCACCACGCGATGCCCCAGCTCGGCGCCCGGCGTCGCCAGCGCGGGCAAGTCGTGATAGCGCGCTGTGTGCAGGTCGCTTTCGCCCTCACAGCATACCAGATACTCACCCGCGCGTATCTGTTCCAGTTCGTGCAAGCCATATGCGAGCTGGCTTGCTCGCGTTCCCCGGTCCCGCCACCGCGGGCGCTCCGCCAGGCATCGGCGCACACGCACCGCCAGCACTTCACCGGTCTCACTCGGATACGGGATAGCGATACCCGCGTCGGTGTCTTCAATCCGGAAGCGCTGGCGCAGAAACTCAGCCGGTAGTTGTTTCGCGGCGGCGTAGGTGCTCAGCGTCAACACTTGCCTTTTCCACCTTGGGAACCCACAACGCCGCGCGTACTGGTCAATAACAGTTGCGACGCGCTTCCCTTGGGCCTTCGCTATCGGCTCCAAGAAATGCGTGCTGTGCCCGCAGACAAAACAATGGGCAACCCCCAAGCTCAGACTCCAGCTCAGAGACGGATCGTGGTCAGCGTGCCCAGGGCACAGCGAGCACACGCGCTGCCCGCGTCGCGTCAAGGTCGGAACGTGCTCGGCCAGCAGCTCGCAGACGCGCTGCTCGCCAAGCGCTTGGGCAATGTCGGTCACGATGTATCCGCTGCGCCCGCGCGGCGTCGGCGAGCTGCCGGCCACAAGCTGCCCGTCAGCGTGCGCCCGGACCAGCTCGCCCACGCGCGTGGCAACGCCCGTGCGCGCCAACCCATTGGCTCGAATCTGCCGCAACGTTGCGTCGGTCCAATCAGGCATCGGCGCGCGCCGGGCAGCCGTCGGCCAGCCAATCCGCCAGCTCGGAACGTCGCCACCGCCGCAGGCAGCCCAGTCGCACGGCTTGCGGCATGCGCCCGCTGCCGGCAAGACGCTCCACGTGGCGCGACGAGCAGCTCAGCAGCGCCGCGGTTTCTTTCACGGTCAACAGCTCGGCGCCGGCCGCCGCGCCCCCTTGACGCTCGTGGTCGCCTCTTGCACGCATTGTGGTTCCCCTTGTGTCCCGCAGCCCGAGCCCGGCGCTCGGGTACCTAAGGGGGGGATAGCGGACACCCGCCGGGCGCCGCTTTAGCCGAATTGCGTCGCGTGGCAGGCAGTGTCAGCGGTCGGCGCGTCGAACCCAGGGGGGCCGGCGTCGCGCGGGGGACCAATGGCGATGATATGCTCGACCGTAACGGGTGTAGCTTCGTCGTGGTACCGCAGTACCAGCGGGCGAAGCAGGTCAAGGACTTTCCACAAGCCGTCGTCGGTCCTGAGCAGCCGCCGTAGCAGCGCGGGCAGGTTTTCCGGCTCGGCCAACTCGGCGGCGATTCCCATCAGCGCGTCATACAAGGCCGCGATGCCGGTACGCTTGCTCCCGCGCCGGCACCCCGCGCCGGGATACTTCAGCGTGCCCCGCACCAGCTTCCCGCGCGAGCCGCGGATCGCCCCGTCGGTGTACTCCCAAACCCCGTCGCCCAGGTCCGGGCGTTCCCGCACGCGCGTCGCCCGCGGCTTGCGTTGATTCGCATTCATTCGTAAGCCCTCCGCCCGGCTGGGGCCGTTCTGCCGGCTCCCCCCCACCCGGACCCCACCCGCCGGCCGATCGTCGATTCTCAAAGCCCTATGCCCGTCCTGCGCGGCTTGTGGCAGCTCGCCGGCAGGTCACTCGCCCGCCAGAAGCCGCCGGACCAACTCCGCCCGCTCGCCGTCCGCCAACGGCAGCCGCGCAACCGTCCGTAGCAGCTCGGCCAGCTCGCCACGGGAACCGCCCGCCGGGCCCGTCGGCGAGCTGCACGGGGGGGTCGAATCGGCGTCCGATGCTGCGCTTTTTGCTGCGCCTACCTTGCGACTTGCCCGTTTTCCTGCGACATTACGGGGGGTGTTCGAGTCCTGTATCGCCCATTCCCCTGCTGGGGCAACGCAACACGGACCCGCCGTGCCCGTCAGCGTGACCGCTGCCTCAGCGTACTTCCCCATCGCGGGACGGGTCCGGCAACGTCAAGGAGCAGTTCATCCACGGGACGCAGTACATCGACGAGCTGGTTATGATGCGGGCCAAAGACAAGGGCGACCTCTACGTGCACCAGGATGCGAACTGGAACGTCATCGCCCTGACTGATCTGGGCGGCAGCGTGGCACGGGCATCCTGCCCGTGTCTTCATCGGCTGGAAGCCGATGCCACGGATGGGGACGTGGACGCTACCGACAAGGGCAGCGTCGGCACCACCTGCACCGGCACGGTCAGCGGCCCCTGCCGCATCCTCGATCTGGACCCCGCCATTGACTCGGCTGGGGCCGCTCCGCGGCCCGCTTGCTCCGCAAGCGCGGGCGAAGCCCGCACTGCCGTGTCAATGGTCCATGGGGATTACGACAACGCCGACGCGACGTTGTTCGACCCTGGACACAGCGGCCACGCTGCGCGTTGGGAGGGCTGGCGCCCCGCCGACTGTCGTCGGCCCGCTGCGTCAAGGGCAGGCGCCCCGCCGCAAGGCCTCGCCCGCCACCCCGCCCGGCCCGTAAGCGGCGTCGCCTTCCCCTTCGCCCACCAGGGCCTCTACCTCGACCCGGAACTGGCCAGCTACCAGAACCGCGCGCGGCAGTATGATCCCGGCAAGAAACGCTTCATCGAGGCGGACCCACTTGTCTATGAAACACGCCCGCTTGCGGACGTAGCTGCACAGTTGGCGGCAGTGGGATGTACATCAGGCGTGTGTGGGCTGCCGGGATCGATTGGCTACATTCACGTCCTCTACCCACTGGGTCAGTACAACGATGGAGCGACACTGTATGGTTACACACAGTCCAACCCCCTGGCTTTCCTCGACCCAAGTGGGCGCTATTGCTGTGACCAGCGCCCTTGCACCGGCGGGCCCGCGGGAGCACCCCCGTTTCCCTGCACCGCTGCCTTCTGGGGAATCACTGGTGGCTTCGGAAGCCTCGGACGCTGCGCGTGCGGCGGGGGTACGGCGGGACGTACATGCACCCCGGGCGGGATGGGACTTCAGACATGCGCCAATGGGCTACGCTGCGATATCGTTGGCTGGACAAACCGTATCTGCATCATAATAAACGGGCAGAAGTATTGGATTCTATCACCGGTGCCCATTCCTGTGTGGGGCTGGACCTCGTACATCGGGGTGTTCGGCGCCTGCACGTGATGGGTAACGGCGTTGTTTCCTCGTTTGAAGGGGCGCCTTCGTTCTATGACCCAGCCACGCTCCAGTGGGGAATCGCCGCCGGGCCATGGCGTGGAGGACGCCACATCCCGTGAGCGTGTCTGCCGTTCATCTACGATTAGCAGGCGCATCTATGACCGCATACACCCCGCACTGTCGCTGAAACGAAGCACGTTCGTCGTCTGCGCCCTCGCTTTCAGCCTCTGGGTGTGGGCCAGTGTGTGTAGCACGAGCTTCGGTAACGGGAACACGTACCACTGCCTCATGCATGGCGGCGAACTTTGGTTGCGCTGGGCTCCGCGGGGTACCGAGGATTCGGGCATCTTTCCTGTGGCCTCTGTTGCATTCGATCCCTCGTGGCCCCAGTTCAGAGGCTTCGATCGTATCTCCATGGGCGCTCATCCGATGATTTGGGACGTGAGGTTCCCTTTGTGGATGCTCACGATCGCAGTCGGGATGGTTACGACGGCTGTGTGGATGTGGGATTCAGCGGTTGTCCGACCGCTACGAAGGCAGGAGCGTGGTCTATGCCCCCGATGCGGCTACGATCTCCGGCTCAACGTGAGTGGGCGTTGCCCAGAGTGTGGGCGCGGGCTCGATCTGCCCACTCGATTTAGGCGGAGCGACGTCGACTTGGCGCGCGCCGGGGCTGGGCACCTTGCCCTCGCGTATGCCATTCCGCTCGGCGCGTTCTTGATGCTATGGCTCGTCGGTCCGATGCCGGTCTTGGGCAGCGCGTGGACTCTTTCGTATCGGGTGAATCTGTTTTTCATTCAAGCGATGGGCCCTGCCGCGTGGCTCATTCTCATCCCTTTTGGGATGGTTGGCGCGACGTGCGCATTCTCCTGCTGCGTGGCACTTTTCGGGCTGTGGTTTGTCTTCGCCCGAAGGACTTGGCTCTGTCGCGTCCCCTGGGTGGTTCACTGCGCCGCATGTATCGCCTGGTGCCTTTCTGGATGTCTACCCGTGGGATGTCTGATAGAGTGATACCCTGAGCCCGAGAAGGAAACGACCTGTTCTCGTGCGGAGTTGTTCCTGCTGAGTGCTTCAGTGACTCGGTGGGGGGTACCCACGAGATCGACACCAGGGACAGCACCTTCAGCGAGGGCGGGGTGGCCTTCGGTGGCGATCAGCCCAGTTTCAACAACCTGAAGATCGGCCACGACAACAACAGCGACGGCGACTTGGCCGACGGCGGCGATGACCTGCTGGTCGATGAGGACTTCGAGTCCGCCAGCGCGGCCTTCACGTATGACCACGCGGGCAACCTGGTCGATGATGGCCACCTAGTGTACTACTACGACCCGCCTGCCCTGATACCGTCCCCGAGGTTAGTCACAGGCGAGCGCGGCGGCCCGCAGGAGCCGAGGCCCGCTCGGCTGTGAGTAACTCGGCGGAGCCTGTGATATCTTCGGCGAGCGTTACCGCGGCCTCCGCGGTACGATCGAGACGGAACCGGAATGCCCCGGCGTCGACACGGTCTATCTGTCCTGCTTCCCCGAGAAGCCAGTCAAGATCACCGGTCGCACCGGCGGTGCCTGCCCCGACGTCTGAGAGAACAGCGCCTC
>JAKQDH010000059.1 GCA_029558835.1 Planctomycetota bacterium
ATGACCTGGGCATGGCCGTCGCCACCGGGCAGATCGGCAAGCCGGAAATCGCCGAGTTCTTCCGTCGCTTGGCGCATTAGCTGAGCCTCCCGCTTCTGAGCATTACCGCGTCAGCCGGCCACGCCGCACCAGCGCGCTTGCGTCCCCCGGCGTCGATGTTTCTCAGCTTCCCGGTGGGGATGTACGACGCGAGATACCGCGTCGGCAGCGTCTCCCACGTGTAGCCGGCAAACAGCCGCGCGACATCGACGTACCGCTCCAGGATAGCGGTCTTGTGCGCCATGGTGGCGTTGCGGAACTTCGCCGAGCCGGCCAGTCGGGCGATGGTCTCGGAGTCGTCCTCGACGCCGCGAAGGACCAGGGCGTCGAGGATGACCGTCGGCAGGCTCTCCGTACCGCGCGACTCGGCCGCCCAGAAACGATTGCCGCGGTAGAAGATGCCCTTGTACTCGCGGTGCTTACCCTTGCTGAGCACCTTCACGATCCGGCCGCGGTAGTTGACCGGGCTCATCGGCCAGCACGCGCACGGCGTCGCCGGCATAGGGCGAAACGGCGTCGAGTGTACTTCGATGCCCCATTGCGGGTCGATTTTGGACCAGCCTTCGTCCGCCGCGGCGAGGTCCTCGACGAACTCGAACCAGTCGGCCTCCGTCTCGGTGGGATAGCCGACGATGTTGTAGACCTTCATGTGGTTCGGCGCGACCTTGGCCGCCGCCAACCCGCGGAAGAATCCGCGGAGCATGTCCCGCGTGATCGGCTTGCCGACCATCCGCCGGAGACGCTCGGAGAAGCCGTCCAGGCCGACGATGCGGAGCTTCGGCAGGCCCCAGGTCTCGGGGCGCGCAAGGTCCAGCTCGAAGATGGTCTTCTCGGCCGAGCCGCCCCAGAGCACGTCGCCGGCGCCGGCCTCGTTCTGGAGGCCGCCGACGTGCCGCCGGTGCCAGGTGTAGGCACAGAACAGGCACTTGCGCTGGCAGCCGTAGGCACTCTCCTGCCAACTCTTGCCGTTCGCCAGCGGCACCGGGTGCGGAAACAGCCCGCCGCCGGCGTCGATGACGTAGGTCTTGTCCGCGCTGAAGTCGGCCGCGTAGACGACCGACGGGTGCTCCACCTTCTCGCCAGCGAGCGCCGCCCGGACCACCGGCACGACGTACTCTTCCGCCCGGCCCAGACAGAAGACATCGCACCACCGCAGGAACGGCCGGACATTGAGCAACCCCGCGCCGCCGGCGATGACCGTCAGCCGGACGTGAGCCGGCCAGCGGAGCCGTTCGCCGACGAAGGGATACCAATCGCAGCCGGACGTGATCGAGACCAGCACGACCTTGTAACGCCCGGCCGTCGCGGACGAGCAGTAGTCCACCTCGATGCCGGCCCGCCGCAGCGCGCGGCAGACCATCTCCAGCCCCGGCCAGGCGCGGACGTTGTAGCTCTCGACCGTGTAAGCGGGCTTCGCGTACCGGGACTGAACGTACACGGCCACCTCGGCGCTCATGGGTCTCACTCCACCGGGAACTCATGGCCACACTTCGGACAGCGGACGGTTTCCGCAGCTTCCTCGGTGACGGCATCCCCATCGTCGAGGTCGGTGTCGAACTCGCGGAGGTATTCGGCGAGTTCCTTGTCGGAGAAGCCGACCAGCTTCAGGTCAAAGCCCTCGTCGCGCAGCTCGCCCAGTTCGATCGGCAGCAGGTCCACGTCCCACTCGGCGTTCTCGGCGGTCCGGTTGTCGGCCAGGCGGTAAGCCCGGGCCTGCTGGGGCGTGAGGTCCGCCGCGACGTGGACCGGCACGGTCTTGAGGCCGAGCTTGAGCGCTGCTTTGTAGCGCGTATGTCCGACCACGATGACGCCGTCGCCGTCCACGACGATGGGTTGCCGGAATCCGAACTCGCGGATGGAGTCCGCCACGGCCTGGACCGCCTTGTCGTTGCGCCGCGGGTTCTTCTCGTAGGGCTTGATCCGGTCGATATCCCACTGTTCGATGTTCACGGCTGGTGGCCCTCCTCGCCCGGCGTGCGCGCCGTCGAACGAAACAAACCCGCTTCGTGACCGTTCCCGCCACGGTTGTTCGCCGCCGACTCGCCGGAAGGACCCGCGACCCCTGCAACCTCTGCAACCCCTGCAACCTCTGCAACCTCTGCACGGCAAGGCTGCGGACACACCACAACGTCTTTGCTGATCTGCGGGCCGTGGTAATCGGCGCAGTAATGCCATTCGTCGGGCGGCAACTGATAACGCGGTAAGCGGCAGGCCATGCGGCTGCCCAGGGGAGCCTTGAGCCTGACACAGTCGGCACAGCGGCAGTGCTTCAGTAACCTGACCGGGCCGGGCACGTGCAGAGGTTGCAGAGCTTGCACGGGTCCGGTGTCTATACGCTCCTTACGGGCGCGCGTGTGCGCGCGCACGTGCGCCCGCGCACGCGTAAGGCTATGAGAAACCTCTGCAACCTCTGCACGACGCTCGTAAGTCGATACCTGGGCGTCACTTACCGGTGCAGAGGTTGTGTAAAAACCTCTGCACGACCCCTGCAACCTCTGCACGTCCGCGGCGCGCACCGTTGCCGCAGAGTCGTCCTGGACCCCTGCAACCTCTGCAACCTCTGCTTTGGCCAGCTTTCGGAGGACGTTCTCAAGTCCCATGGATGTCCTCCAGTCGGTACATCGCCTGCCGGCCCTTGCGCTGGCGGATGCGCCACTGGCCGATGGGCGCGTTGATGTGCCGGATCAGCAGCTTGCCGAAGACTGCGCCGCGCGCGGCAATACCATTGCGGGCGAACACGAAGCCGAACAGACCGTGCTGCTCGGCGAGATTCATCAAGTCGAGCGCCGTCACCTCGACGGCGCCGAAGGCCTCCTGCCAGACCTCGACGAACGTCTCCATCTCGGAGCCGTGCGGGTTGGCCACCTTCCGCCACTCGCCTTCGTTGGTCCGCCAGGCCCGCAGACCGTTGACTTGCAGGATGCCGCCGACCACTTCCGACCAGCTCTCGAAGCCGCCCAGGCGGTTGCCGCACGCCGGCCGGCCGGCCGCGAGCCAGTTCTCCACCAGCCCGAGAAGGCACTCCAGCACGGTCCGCCGCTGCTGCCGCACGTAGGCGCGGATGTCGGGGTGCTGGAAGTCCGTACGGGCTTCGGGGTTGGCCGAGGTCGGCTCGATCATAATGGGCACGATTCGCTTGGCGATCTCCCCGGACGCCTGGACGTTGTTGCCCGTGCCGACGACCGTCAGGTTGTTGGGCAACGACACGTTCCGCGAGTAGCCCAGCAGCCGGCCCAAGAAGCGCTGTGTCGTCAGCAAGCTCGCCAACGCCGGTGAGTCGATGTAGGACGGCAGGTTGTCCAGGTGCATCAAAGTCTCGCCCTGGAGCAGCATCGCCAGGATGCGTTTCTCGCGCTCCTCCTCGCGGTCGGTGATCTGCATGGACGGCGTGTCGCGGCCGGTGATGACGCCGCCGAAGACCTCGTTGACCAGCTTGCTCTTGCCGGTCCGCTCCAGCGGCGCGTTGAGCAGGTGCATCGGGCGGTTGCCATCGAGCGCCGGCGTGACGATCGGCGTCAGCAGCAAGCCGAAGAAGTTCTGCCGATCGGCTTCTGCCTTGAATGGGAAGTCGATTACGAGATCGTGCAGCACGTTGTGGATGACCTCGCAGTCGGTCTCCGGGCGAAGGTCGCACAGCTCGATCGGCTCGTCGTAGTACAGGCCGTCGTGCCAGCCGGGCTGCACACGCTCGAAGCCCGGCCCGTAGACCGGGTAGGACACCATCAGCGACAGCTCGCGGACACCGGGCGCTCCAGTCGCGTGGGCGACCACGAGCCCGGCCGCGTCCTTGTGGCACGCTTGGTAGAGAAGGACTTGCTCCTTCGTCTGCCGGTGCGTGACCCACTTGCCGAGTTTGACGTGGCCGTCCACAACGATCCGCATCCGGTCGGCCGACAGCTCGACCCACTTCCGCTTTCCCGGCGCACCGATGATCTCGCCAGGAATGAAGTCGCGTCGGTAGACGGCGTCATCCGGGAGGCGCGACAGCACTTCCGCGGCAAACTCGGCGCTCGACCGCTCGATGTACTCGTCCTGGTCGCTCTTGTGCGGACCGGGCAGCAGGATGTACACGGTCGGGTCGAAGTCACTCCCGCCGCCGGCCCCATCGCCGTGCGGCGTGCGCAGCTCGATTCGGCGCGGCTGGGTGATGCCGGAGTCGAGGCCCGAGCGGAGCGTCGCTTCGATTTCCTTGGACTCCAGGCCCGCTGACTCGGCTGCGCCGCGTAGCGCCGCTTCGACCTCCACGCGGTCGAGGTATCCGCCGCCGATGAGCCGCCCCAAGCTGAACGCCGCCCGATTGAGCGTGCCGTTGCGCGTGCCATCCGCGGCGCTGCACAGCGCGTGGAGTTCGAGTTGCAGCGCTCGCTGGGCGTAGCGGACCGCTTTGGCATCGGCGCGGCCCGCTTTCGCGGCGGGCGGGTCGGAAACCGGCCCGCGCGGTGTTTCAAGCGCCGCGGGCCGCGGCCGCCCCGCCGCGGGCTGTTTCGAGCGGTCGGGCGATTCGAGTAGCTCCACGATGTGCGCCGGCAGCTCGGCAAGCTCAACGTTCCAGGGCTCGTGCCCTTCCGCCCACGTGTACGTCACTCCGGTGTCAGGATGCACCGAGCCGGGGAAGACCACTTGCCCGCCATCGGCCTTCACGTCGATATGCGGCCCCAGCTTCTTCGACGAGTTCCCCAACGGGCGGTCGTGCCGGAAGTACAGGTGGAACGCACCCTCACGCCCCGTGAGCACCGTCACCGTGCCCGGCAGACCGAACGGCTCGATGTCCCCGCCGGGGTCCACGTCGATGACGACGATGCCGCTTGACCGCCCGGTACGCAGGCCGACGTTGCCCTTCGCCGCCCATGCGAGCGCCTGCTCCAGCGTCTCGCGCGGCGAGGACTGCCAGCGCTTGAGGACCGGCCGCTTGCCGTCCAGCGGCGTGAACGACCAGCCCAAGCCGTGGCCGTGGCGGACATTCGCCGCCAGCAGGCTATTCGAGCCGGACGCCGGCGGCGGCGAGTTGCCGGCGCACGTCTTCGACCGATCTTGCGAGGATGTAGACACCGTGGAACCTCTCGATCATCGCTTGGTAGCTCCGCTGCGCGCTTGCCTGCCGCCCGCTGGGGCTCTTGACCTCTATTTCCAGTCGCCGACCGTCGGGCAGAATGCCCGTCAAATCGGCCTGCCCGGCGACGCCAAACCGCACGACGCGCCTCCCCATCCGCGCGACACCGACGTTCGCCCGCCACAGGCGCAGCGCGGGCAGCGTGCCGAACGCGCGGAGGATCGCGTTCTGGAGCTGCTTCTCCGTCACGCGACCTCCCTCCGCGGCCAATGTCCGAACGCATCACGGAAGCGGTAGGCCGCCCAGCCGGGCTTGTAGCCCTTGGCTGCGGCGATCCGCAGATACTCGCGGTACACCTCGGCTTTCTCCGCCGGCGTCGCCTTCTGCGGGTTCACGAGTTCGTCCGCGACGACAATCGGAGCGACGCCGAAGCGGTCGTAGAAGCGGTAGTAGCTCCAGCCGGGCTTGTAGCCGGCCGCTTGGCGCTGCGCTTCGATCTGGACCCAGACCTGCCTGCGATACTCAAACGCCGAGTCGTCGAACTCCGCCAGCTCGCCCTCGCCGTGGATTGCCGGCCGGCGACGCTGTCCTCCGCTCGCCTCGGGCGCCCAGCCGCACTCCGGGCAACGCGGCTCGCTGGTCTCGAACAGCAGCCCGCACTGACCACAGCGCCGCAGGCCTAGCGGCTCCGAGAAGCCGACCTTCTCGTCGCTCAGCGTGTAGTCGAGGCGCCGCGTGACCAGGCCGTGCACATGGTGGTTGCCGGCGTGGTCGAGGACGATCGCGCCGTCCTTGCCGTGGCAGGCCCGCATGACCCGTCCGATCATCTGGAGGTGCAAGTTCAGCGACGCCGTCGGCCGGGCGATGATGGCACACTCCAGTGCCGGCAAATCCCAACCTTCGGTGAGCACCATGCAGTTGGACACCACGACCGTTTCGCCGTCGGCGAGGCGCTGGAGGATCGCGTCGCGCTCACTGCGGGGCGTGGTGCCATCGAGGTGCTCGGCCGGAACGTCGGCACGCCGGAACGCTTCGGTAATGGCCTCACTGTGTTCGATGTCCACCGCGAACGCGACGGTCCGCCGGCCGGCGGCGCGCTTGTGCCACGTTTCGACGATGTCCGCATTGAGCTCGGCCGTGTTCGTTCGTGCCGCCAGCGCGCCGATGCTGTAGTCGCCCGCCACCACCCGCACACCGCGCAGGTCCGGCGCCTTCGACGCCCAGACCCGCGGCTTGTGCAGCACGCCGGAATCACAGAGTTCGTCCGACCAAGCCGCGATGATCATCTCGCCGAACAGATCGCCCAGGCCGCGCCCATCGAGCCGGAACGGCGTCGCCGTAAGGCCGATCAACACGGCACCGGTGTACTCGCTGAGGATGTTCTGGTAGGTCTCGGCCGCGGCGTGGTGACACTCGTCCACAATCACCAGACCCGCCGGCGGCTTGTTGCGTCGGACGAGCGTCTGCACGGAGGCGACCTGCACCCGCGCGTCGGGGTCGCTCTGATAGCCGGCCATAAGGATGCCGGCGTGCAGGCCGTGGGCGTTCAGACGTTCCGCGGCCTGGTCAATGAGTTCCTTGCGGTGCGCCATCCACAGCGTTGGCACTCCGAGCCGCTCGACGATCTCTGTCGCCATCGTGGTCTTGCCGCTGCCCGTCGGACTGACAAGGATCGGCCGCCGGTCGAGCTTCTCCAACACCTGCTCGACGGCTCGCTCCTGATAGTCGCGTAGCTGTTGGCGTACAGTCGTCGCAATCATCACTCACCCGCTTGCCGGCAGGCAGGGTCCACACCCAGCGGTCCCGTCCGGACCGAGCGGGAGCCACCTTGCGACAGCTCCCGACTCGGCCGGACATTGGAGACCACCCACAGGCGGGCGTCGGAATCGAACCGACCCACGCGAGGGTATGAGCCTCGCGGGCCCACCAGGGCCGCCGATCCACCACTGCCTCAGAACGGGACGATGCGCGCGGGCCCCTCGTCGCGCATCACCGCCCACTCGGTTGGGCTGAGTTCGCGGGGCTGCTTGCCGGGGAACAACTCCGCGAGGACGCGGAACCACTCGGCCTCCACGCTGGCCTGGTCCCAGTTGGGCGGCGAGCATTGCTTGCAGAACTCCGCCCACGCTTCCTCCATCGTGGCGGCGTGCGGATCGCGCGGTGCTTCGGGCGGTTCCGCCGGCGGCGGCGTGGGTTCAGGCATTGTGGGCGCTGCGGAGTCAGGCTTCGGGTCGGGTGCTGCCAACGGCGGCGCAGGTTTTCCCGCGGCGGGCTTCTGATCAGCAGGCACCGCGGCGACCGGCGCCTTCGGCTTCGCCGGCGGTAGCTTCGGTTGCGCGGCAGGCTTGGCCGGCTTCGCTGGTGCCGGACCGGACAGCGCCCGCAGCTTTGAGCCGAGCCGGTTGCTGATCGTGCGGCGCGTGGCGTCGTTCGCTTTCCGCACGACGCCGCCGCTGCTGCCGAAAGGGTTGAGGTACTGGACCTTGATCCGCGTCTTGCCTTCGTACTCCTCGAAGCCGAGCTTCACCTGCACCGCGTGCGCGGACAGGTCCGTTTCCTGGAGCCAGAACGGATCACGCCCGTCCCAGCCGAGCGCCGCCTTCAGCGCGTCGATGGTGATGGTGTTGAGCGCGCCGTCTTTCTTCTCCAGGTAGAAGTAGCCGGTGAGCTCCCAGTGCTCGTCGGCGCAGTCCTCCCACTCCCCGGACGGCTGGAGTTCCTCGTAGAGCTCAAACCGGACAATGCACGTCGCCAAGTTGTTCGGCCCGGTCTCGTCGATACCGATCTCGGCCGGGTACGCATTGAACAGTCCTTCACGTGTCGGCAGCATGGGTGTGGTCTCCCTACTCAGCCTCGTGGGCCAGCAACTTGTTCCAAAGGGTCGTGTCGAACTGGACCAGCTCGACGGGCTCGGCCAGCGTGCGGCTCTTGGCCATGCACCAGGGCATTTCTTGCGGGTAGATGGTCCGCGTGCCGTGGCCCTGGGCCTTGCGGCTCTTGGTGGACTCCACGTCGTAGCCCACGTAGAGCAGGTGATCGAGCCACTCGCGGACGCGCAGCCGGATCGACGCCTTGCCGCTGCTGGGGTTCTGGAGCCTCGGCTCCCAGCGGATGTAGTCCTCACCCTTCGGGTTTGGAACCGTGGCCGTGCAGTCGTGACAGATCAGGATCACGTTCCGGCCGGCGCGGACGTGCTGGTCCAGGTCGTTCAGCAGCGTCAGGAAGGTCTCGTAGAGGTGCTGGTAGCCCTTGCCGAAACCGTAGTCCTCGATCCGACGGATGACGACGCCGTCCTTCTCATGCCGGACGTTACGCAGCGTCCACTCCAGCGCCAGTTCTTCCGCCTTGGTGGCCGAGTCGATGACGATCGTGCGCACGCCGTCCCAACCGTCGCTGTGCAGCGCGTCGCGGATGTCCTGCCAGCCGGCAACGCCCGACACGCGGCGGATGTCCAGCTCGCCCAACGATGGGCGCAGGATCGGCAGGGAGTCGTCGAGGTCGATGAAGCCCACCGGCCCGGGCGCGGTCGCCGCTAGCGTCGTCTTGCCGATACCCCCTGGCCCGAACACCCCCACGCGATGGCCCTGCGCCTCGATGACTCCAAAGGCAACGCGCCGGACGGGCGGCGCGTACGTCGGTCTTGTGGTTGCGGTGGTCATGCCAGTCCCTCCGTTCCCAGCCGGCGGACGACGAAGCTGTCCCGGCCGAACTCCTTGACACCAAAGAGTGTGAACACGGCATTGATGAGTTGCCCGACGGCCGTGGAAGCGTCCACGGTCACGGTTCGGGACTCGCGGTCAGCGTGGTAGGTTCCGTCCAGGCGGACGCGGGCTTCACCGAAGACCGCTTCCGCTGCGAGGAATGCCAGCAGCAACGTGTCCTCGACATCCCGCGGGTGAATGCCCCTGCGGAACTGGTACTTGTACGCCCTGGTCATGATTGCTCCTCTCGCAGCCGGCTCCGGCCGGCCGCTGGTGAGTGCTTACCGAGCCCGATGCGGAGTGGTCGCGCGCGGATCAGACTCACCGCAGGCAGTCCGAAAGGCCGGCCGCCTCGAACGCGACGCGGATTTCGGCCTTGATCCGCTGGAGCCGACAACGCGGGATGCCGAGTTCGCGCGACGCTTCCCGAATGCCGCGTTGGTCGAACACCACGCACCAGAACCGCAGGTGCTCAGGCAGCGAGGCAACCACAGCCCGAACGTCGGCCATGAGGTCGCGTCGCTGTTCGTCGCTCGGACCCGGTCGGCCGGTGTCACTGTCGATGGTCTGGTGCCGCTCGACCTCGCGGCCTTCGGCGTCGCGGATGTTTACGTTCAACGACTCGGAGCGCCGGCCGCGGTTACGCTTCTCCGCGCGCCGGCGTTCGAGGATCGACGCCGCGCACCGGCGGACGAGCATGACGATGAAGGTGTGGCGGCTCGACTGCGCCGGGTCGAACCGCGGCAGGCGTTGCAGGACATCCAAGCGAATGTCCTGCTCGATGTCTTCGACATCGCTGGGTGTGAACCCGGCCTTGCCTGCCAACTGCCGGGCCGTGCGCGCAATGAACCACTCCTCCAACCGATCGAGCCGGACCTGATGGGACACGGGCGTCTCCCCGCGGGCGCGGAGAGACGCGCGTGGATGTCGTGCGCGGCTTGACTACCGTCCTGTTCGCCGCGGCCATGCCGGACCTCCGTGCACCGCACGCAAGGCCCCCGCGAAACAGGTCCGGCCGGGGTGGTCTCGCAGGGGCGGGCAGTCGTGTCCGAACGCGCCGGACCCGCCGCCCGCTGCTGGCGAAAAGTCGCACCGACGCGGAAAACGACGCGACGCGCGCACAGGCGGAACGTCGTAACCCTTTGCGCACGCGCCACTTATGAAGGGACCGGCGGCGACAAAAACCTGTGCCGACTCACCGACGTGCCGGCGAAATTTCGCTGCCGCACCGTCTCAACCCGGATGGCGACGCGAGTTCCGAACGTACTTGACCCAACGGGGGACTGCCGCTAAGAGATGCGCGCAGGATTCAGAAGCGAGTCTTGAGGATCTCACTCGGGAATTGTCCCTCCTATGGTCAAAGAGCTACTCAGAGTCCTTCGGAGCATCGAGGCACGAGCCGACAGCGTGAAGACATGGGCGTTCCTCTGTGCGCTGTTGTTCACCGCAGGCGGAACAGTAGTCACCCTCATCGGCGCGACGCGCATCGTCAACGCCCTCCTCGACAGCGGACGCGATCTGACAAGTGGATTGCTGTGCTTGGGTCTCGGGTTGGCCGCACTTCTGTTTGTTCTTGCTCCGTGCCTCTTCTTTCTCGATGAGAATCGGAAAGCGCGCGACCTTGTCACCTTTCTCTATGAAAACCGACAGAAGCTGGAGGGCGGAAGTGCAATAAGCCATGAGGGCATACAGATAACCGCCGAGACAGAATTCACCCGCTACGAAAGCTGTGTTTCGTTTCTCCTCCCATGGCCGTGGGGATTACGCCTTCTCTCGTCTTACTATGCACCAGGTCAACGGCGGCGTGCACGTGCGCTCATCATCAGCCAGCTGATCAACATCGTGTATGGCTGGCTCGGTGTGTGGACCCTGCTCTGGCTCGTGCGCGCATTCGTCACCAACCGAAGCGGTGGCCGCCGGAATGGCAGGGCCGTAATAAGCAGCAGGCTCTGGGAGTTTATGCACGCCACATGGTCAGCCTGGCGGTCTGGGGCTCTTGCTTCAGTTTACCCGAGCCACGCCAAGGCTGCCGCAGGCGAGTGCGATGATTTCATCAAAGCGAGTGTAGGCCTCGCTTATCCCTTGCTCACTGAATTCTTCACTGCGCATCCGCCGATTCCGGAGGAGTTTCTTATAGACTTTGTGGTAGCGCGAGACGGCCCTGTGATGGTTATGACATGCTGGCGCTTGTGGATGTGGAACCGACCGAATGGAAAGTGGGTGGCCTTGTACCTGGCAGATATCGCCGACCTCAAGATACGTACCGGCTTCAACACCGTCGATGTGACCGTCCGACTCAAGAACAACACAGAGGATAAGTACGAGATGATTGCGATGGCGCCGAGCGCCAAGGCTTTTGCGCTCGCCAAGCAGCTCTGTAGCGGTCAGGGGAGAGTCACCATCGGTTCGCCCGCGGCGTCTCCTTAGTGGCAAGTACTCGGCCATGCTCTTGATGTACAAGAGCAATCGTGAGTGGACGCTTTTCACCGCCCAAAGCGGGCATATCCCATCGTGCCTCAGGCAACCTCAACGGCGAACCTGGCACGCCAGCCGTCGCCTTCGATGACGAACGGGTCGTCCTCAATGGGGAAGAAGCGCTGCAAGTCTGCTGCGAGGTTCTCTTTGCGCTTCTGGTTCTTGCGGCTCGCCTTGCGGCTCCGCCAGTCCAATCGCCCATGGCCTTCGGCGAACGCTTCCAGCAGGAGCCACTGTACCGTCGGCTTGGCGTTCTTCCTGCTGGCCATGCCCATCTGGGCGAAGTGAAACGTCCCGGACGCGCCCTTCACCTTCACGTACACGGAATGCCGGTCGATGAACCGGATCGACACGTCGCTCCATCGCGCACCGGGCGGCGTCGGGAAGAACACCATGCCGTCGTCGGCTTTCGGTTGGGGGACGTGCGCGGCGCGGAACTCGGCGAGCACGCCTTCTGCGGTCACCCCATCCAAGAGCACCAACCCATCGTCGTCGCCGTGGCCGACCAGTTCATCGAGCGGCAGGAAGCACGCCTTGGCCTGCCGGATCACGTCGGCGGCCGCCTGCGTGAACGCCGACCGAGTGGGAGCCAGCAGCACGAACCACTGGCCGCGCGCGGCCAAGCCGTCTGCCGCCCACGACAGTGCTTCAGGTTCGCCCGTCAGCGCGAGGTACACCGGGAACCGGAACCCGCTGTATGGCACGTAGTCGCCGACGTGCCACACGCCGGCCACGCCCGGAACCAACTCGGCCCGCACCGGCTCAAGTCCGAGTGTCTCCGCGACCTCGCGCGCGAGCGTAGCGACATCGAGCCGGTGGACCGTGACCTCGTCGCGCGTGAGTTCGGCCGGTTCGCACCCGTCGGGGCAGACCGAGAGGAAGCGGCGTTTCCACGGCCTGATCTCGTGAACGCACGTGCGCTTGGGCGCGGTGCACCTTATTGATCCGGCTATACGCCGTGTGGGGAGGATGAAGCGCGCGACGGCCTTGTCGTCGTCGCCAAGCAGCGCCCGCCACTCGCTCGCCACTCCCGCGAGGTCGGGCACCCGCTCAAGTGCCTGCCAGAACCATTGCAACCGCCGGCTCATGTTGCTCCTTGTCCCTGTTCACGACGAAACCTCGGGCCCTCAACCACTCCTCAACGATGACGCTGTCGGCGTCGCGCGTATACTGTGCCACGTTGGGCGGCTTGATCGTCACGGTTCGCGGCGTCTCCGAGTCGGAGAACGTCACGCGGAAGCACGCCTTGATGATGGGCGGCTGCGCGGGGAATGCACGGCCGCGGTCTCTGTACGCCGCGAAGATGTCATCCGCTTTGCGGACTTCCCGCTCGTGGTGCGAGCCGCCCCAGAAGAAGTGCACCTCGGTCAGGACCACCTCTTCCATGCCCTCGACCGGCGCGAGCGCGTCCTCGCCTTTCTCGCGCAGGGGCTCCAGTGTGTACTTGTCCTCGCCGCCGAAGAAGGCCTCATCGCCGTACAGGTGCCGGCCGAAGACCTTGCGATACTCCTTCTTCTCGCCCTTGTTGCGGGCGTTGATGCGCAGTTCGCCCTCAGCCGGGTCGAGCACCAGCACGTCGAACTTCTCCGGCCAGTAGTACACGCCGATCGACTCGCCCCGGTCGTCGATTGCGCCCTCGCGCTTGAACGGATCACCGTGCCGCACCAGGAACCAGACGCCGTCCGTCCGGACGTAGGGAAAGACCTTCGTGTTCCGCCCGCGCTTCTTCTTCTCGAAGAAGTCGTCGAGGTCCGCCTTCATCCTGGCCGCCGCCGCGACCGGATCGCGCATGCCCGGCACCGGCGCAATGGCCGATGCGAACGACTCGAACGTCCGCGGGTTCCGCAGGAACTGCTCCGCGTGCTTGCGTTCCAGCAGCTCGCGGTCCTTCAGCCACACCTGGACGGCCGCGTCACCCGGAGTCGGCGTACCGACGATCTCGACGCCGGCCTGCTCGGCGGCTTCGAGGAGGCACTCCATCCCCTCCGGCGTAGCCATCTCGTGGATGAAGTAGAACGCCTCGCGCAGGTCGGCCGGCAGCTTGTCCGGTTCCAGCAAGAGCGAGGTCAAGCGGACGTGGTCGAGGCCGACCGCTGCGTCGTCCGGCAACTTCAGACCGAGTACCTCCAACGCCGCCGCATGGTCGGCCAGTAGGGACAGGAGGTTCTCCGGGGCGATCCTGCGCAGAATCTCCGGTTGCGAGAAGAACCGGCTCAGCTTGAACGTGGACATGGGTGGTGCTCCTTTCCGAGCGGCCATATGCCGCCCCGAACAGAACGCGAACATTCTATCAGGGTCGAGGGTCGAGGGATAGTCCGCCC
Source organism: Planctomycetota bacterium (assembly GCA_029558835.1). GTDB lineage: Bacteria > Planctomycetota > Phycisphaerae > UBA1845 > UBA1845 > JAKQDH01. Next base: position 13,587 of record JAKQDH010000059.1, read on the forward strand.
GCACCCGAGAGGTGACACCGGGCGGGCGCCGGAACGCCAGCCGGCCGCGGCTCCGGTACGTACCCAGCATGGAGCCGAGCGACCCGGAGGTCGAAATCCGCAAGAATCCGCCCGCGCCTGCTTCCCACGGCGGTCGCCGCGCCGTAAAATGCCGTCAGAAAAGGACTTATAGCGATGAACGGTGCGAACTCTTCCGGCCCACTTGGCAACAGATCGAAGACGCCCGAAGCTGGCTGGTGCGGGTCATCGCCCGCCGTGCGGTGGACATCCTCAAAGCCCAGGAGACCGGCCCATGAGGAAGACGACGGCCATTTACGCGCGCTACTCCTCCCACGCCCAGGACGGCGGCACCTCGATCGAGGTCCAGCTTGACGCCTGCCGCCGCGACCTCCCGCCCCGCGGCTACCGCGAATACGTTGACCGAGCCCGCACCGGCCGCGTCATGGCCGGCCGCGAAGAGTTGCTGCGACTGCTCGCCGAAGCCGAAGCCGGGCAGATCGAACGCCTCCTCGTGTACAAGTACGACCGGCTCGGCCGCAACCTCGCCGAAACCAGCGCGATCATTGCCCAACTCGAAGACACGGGCGTCGAGGTCGTCAGCGTCACCGAAGGCAAGGACGCGCTCGCCCGCGGGATGCACCTGGTC
>JAKQDH010000116.1 GCA_029558835.1 Planctomycetota bacterium
ATCCGCCGTTCTGAACCACCTTCCTCACCCAAAAACGCCGCCAGTCATCATGACTGGGCGGCGTTTAGCATTCAGCCCGCTGCCCCAGCGGGCCATCACGCTACCTGATCATCGGAACATCAAATCGGGTGAACACACTCAACCTGCATAAAGGAAAGCGAGCCCGGTGCAGCGAACGTCGCCAATGGATACCCAACCGCGAGTGCCGTCTGTTCCGCCCAGCATGGAGCCATGTTTTCGGATGCGCCCGGAAGAACATCGCCATCACGTTTGGTCTAGACGCATTGCGTTCAGGCTGGAAGCGGTCTGCCATCCGACGAAACCCGTGGTTTGATCTGGACAATCTTGCTACTGTGAGATACCAGAACGCAGAAAGACGGTGTATTAGTTTCAGCAGGCAAAACAACCTTGAATCCGAGGCGCATATGAGCATAGAAGACAAGGGCGGGGATGCCCTCCCGGGCGGACACAGCACAAAGAAAGGACTTGCGAAGAACGTTGCCATCGGGACATCCGTTGTTGGCGGTACTGCCACATCGGTGGCTGGAATCATTGCTGCAGGGACATCAAGTACTGCAGCGATTAGTGCGGCAGGCGCGACAGTTGGTGGCATTGCTGGTGGAGTTTTCGGTTCCGGCGTAGGACTTGCGACCGGGGGAGTAGGGATGGCAGCAACAGTGCCCTTTGCTACTGCAGGAGCTGCGATCGGCGGCTGGGCTGGTCCCGCACTGGCTGTATTTGGGATCGGGACTACTCCGGCTTGGGCTGTGCCCGCGGCAATCGGTGGAGGCATCTTGGCTGTAGGTGGTGCCGCCGCCGCACTCTATAGCTTCGCGAAGAAAAAAAGCGCGAAGACAAAACCGGAATAATTTTTGGCTGACACCTAAAAATTACTAGCGTCAAGGGCAAGCCTCAGCGGGGCGCGGCAGTGCGAACCTTAAGCGTCGCGCCGGACTAATACACCTGCATAAGGGACAGGGAATAGGCCTTTCGCCCCCTGTCCCCGAGTCCCCTGCGGCGAGGGGCGCGTGTCCTGATTGCTCGTTCGTTCAAATTGAACACTACATCTTGGGGACCGATCCGGAGCCGGGGGCAGCTTGACTCGGATACTGGCCGTTCGCAGGGTCAAAGACTGGATAGCAGCTACGGGTCGGTTCGAGACCCCCACGAACAGTTCGCGGACCCGCGCACGGAGGTCTCAGTCCGGCCCGTTGCGGACCGCCGCCATTCCTGCTGAACAGCCACTCGGAGGGCCGGAGCACTCAGAGCGCTGTCGGGTTGAGCAATTCATGCTCGTTGAACCAGGAGTGGGTGCCATCATTCAACGCGAATCCCCCGAGGATAGGCGGATGCATTCTGCAACTTGACCAGACTTCCCCCCAAGTCAGCACTGGCTCCTGCCGAGAGCGTGTGCATCGAAAGCAGCAAGTGCGATCATCGCCAGTCGTCCCCCGGCATGATCCGCTTCATGAACTCATTGAACATCGGCACCGTGAAGGCGGTGTCGCCGTGATTGGGGCTCCAGATCATGCCCTTGGTGATCAGGGAGCTGCGTGTCGGAGCCAGTGAAGACACGGGCGCGCTGAAGCAGTTGGCGATGTCGCCCGATCTGTGGGGGCCCTCGCCCAACTCGGCCATTGCGCGGAGATACCGCTTCTCTTTTGGGGTGAGGCGGTCGAAGCGCACGCGGAAGAAGCTCTCGTCGAGCGCCGCCACGGCGGTGACGGACGCTGCATTGACGGCGTCGATATCGATCGGCGATGCGTGCGCTGCCTGCCACGTGTGACTACCCCACTGCTGCAGGAAGTAAGCGTAGCCCTGAGTGACCTGCAGGATCTGGCTCACGGCTCGTTCGGTGATCGCCACGCCCTCGTTCTCGATGGGCTTCTCGATTGCAAGGCGGGCCGCGGCGGGTGGCAGCGGTCCGATCATGGGGAAATCGAACAGGCGTTCGGCATACGACTTGGCGTTCCCCATCTGCCCGCGCAGTTGTGGCAGACCAGCACCGACCAGCACGACGGGCAACTGCCGCTGCTCGGTCCGATGCATCGCCGTGATGAGGGCTGCCAGTTGCGCCTCCTCCACGTACTGCAGCTCGTCGACGAAGATCGCCAAGGCCGTGCTGGCCGATCTGGCCGCCAGGCCAACTTGCTCGAACAGTGCTTGCAGGTCGTGCTCAAGGTCGCCGTTGTCGGCCAGGCCCGGCTCGGGCTCGTAGTCGATCCCTACCTCGATGTCGCCGAAAGTGACCTTGAGCTTGCCGACGAAGCCCGCCAGCGCGCGCAGACCGCGGACGGCGTAGTCCTTCGCGGCCGCGATCTGGCTCAGGCGCAGCAGGGCCTGACGCAACTGCGGTGCAAGCAGGGCAGGCAGCGAACGCCCCTCGGGCGCCTCGATGCGGACCGTGTGGATTCCGGCCGCCTCGGCATCCATCCTGATGCGGTCCAGCAAGACCGTCTTGCCGACACCGCGCAGGCCAACCAGCATGGCGCTCTTCGCCGGGCGACCGATCCTCGCGCGCTCGAGCGCGATGCGCAAGGACTCGCGCAGGTCGTCGCGGCCGGCAAGTTCGGGGGGCGGAGTGCCCGCACCGGGGGAGAAGGGATTGCGGATAGGGTCCATGCGGTGCAGTTTATATAAAGATTTGAAAAGTTACAACGCACGTATAACTTAACAAAGTTTCCTATAGATGGTCGCTGAATGTGGTCGCATGTGCGCTTTGGAGTGTCTGCTGGCCCGATGGTGCACTGTGCGTGAAGAGGTCCGTAGGGATGGCCGCCGTGACGGACCATATCCTCATTTCCGTCGTTGCAGCGCAGCACCTTGAGCGGGCTGCTGCGGACTGGCTGGCGTCCCGGCGCGCACTTGGCCGAGCACGACGCTGCCGCCTGACTGGTTCGTCCTGGCACCCCGCGCGGGAACCTTTCCCCCCGCGTCATGAGTCCGAGACGCACCCCTGCCCACTAAAATGGCGGCTCACGTCTCCGCCTCCCGCCCCATGTCCGTTTCCGCCACCCGCTACACCCCGATCGACGCCCCCGCCTCGATCTCCGACGCCATCCGCATCCGCGGTGCGCGCCAGAACAACCTGCGCAACCTCTCGCTCGACCTGCCGCTGAACCGCCTGACGGTGGTGACCGGGGTGTCCGGCTCGGGCAAGTCCTCGCTGGTGTTCGACACGCTGTATGCCGAGGGCCAGCGCCGCTATGTCGAGACCTTCTCGCCCTACGCGCGGCAGTTTCTCGACCGCATGGACAAGCCGCAGGTGGATCGCATCGAGGGCGTGCCGCCGGCGATCGCGATCGACCAGACCAACCCGGTGCGTACCTCGCGCTCGACGGTGGGCACGATGACCGAGCTCGCCGACCACTTCAAGCTGCTCTACGCGCGCGCCGCGCATCTGCACTGTCGTTGCTGCGGCAAGCCGGTGCGGCGGGATTCGGCGGTGAGTATCGCCGCCGACCTGCGCGCGCGCGCCGCGGCGGCGGGCGATCCGCGCCTGGTGGTGTGCTTTCCGGTGACCGTGCCGTCGAGCTTCAGCGAGGAGGAAGTGACCGGACTGCTCGCCGCGCAGGGCTACACGCGCATCCAGGAACGCCTCGCGGGCGTTGGCGCGGAGGGGCAGGACGTGCTGCAGGTGGTGCAGGACCGCTTCCGCGCGTCGAATGCCGAGGATTCACGCCTGGCGGAGGCGCTGGAGGCGGCGCTGCAGCGCGGACACGGGCGGCTTGCCGTCTACGCCTCGGGCGAGGGGGTGAGGGCGGAGAAGTCGGCGGGGACGCCGGGCGAGGCGGTGTGGCGCTATTCGTCCGGCCTGCATTGCGCCGACTGCGACATCCACTATTCGGAGGCCACGCCCGGCCTGTTCTCGTTCAACTCGCCGATCGGCGCCTGCGAGACCTGTCGCGGCTTCGGACGGGTGATCGGGGTGGATTTCGGCCTGGTGGTGCCGGACGAATCGAAGACGCTGGCCGAGGGCGCGATCAAGCCCTGGCAGACCGAGAGCTATCGCGAGTGCCAGCAGGACCTCGAGAAGATGGCGAAGAAGTACGGCGTGGCGATGGACATCCCGGTGCGGGATCTGCCGCCGGAGCATCGCCAGTGGCTGTTCGAGGGCGACCCGAAATGGAAGAACTGGGACAGCTCGTGGCCGCGTTACTGGTACGGCGTGCGGCATTTCTTCGACTGGCTGGAGACCAAGGCTTACAAGATGCACATCCGCGTGCTGCTGTCGCGCTACCGCAGCTACACGGAATGCCCGGCGTGCCATGGGGCGCGGTTGAAACCCGACGCCTTGTTGTGGCGCTTGCCGACCCGCGCTCAGGCTTCATGTAGGAGCGGCGCAAGCCGCGATCACCACGTTTCATCGAGTGTTGGCGCCGCTGAACCCCCGATCGCGGCTTGCGCCGCTCCCACAGGGGGTGCGCCGACTGTCGGCCGGGGACTGACCATCGGGGGGGCGCCGACCGTCGGCGAGGGACCGACCATGGGGGCTGCGCCCGCCGTCGGCGAGGCAGCCGCGGCGGGGGGGATTGCGATCGCGGGGGTGCAGGGCCTCGCCATCCACGAGCTGATGGCGCTGCCGGTCGACCGCATCCGCGACGCCATCGCCGCGCTCGCGCTGCCCGGCGTGGCGGACGAGGCCACCGAGCTGGTGCTCGGCGAGATCCGCAGCCGACTCACCTACCTGGCCGACGTCGGCCTCGGCTACCTGACGCTGGACCGCCAGTCGCGCACGCTGTCGGGCGGCGAGGTGCAGCGCATCAACCTGACCACCGCGCTCGGCACCTCGCTGGTGAATACCCTGTTCGTGCTCGACGAGCCCTCGATCGGCCTGCATCCGCGCGACATCGGCCGCATCCTCGGGGTGATGACGCGGCTGCGCGACGCCGGCAACACGCTGGTGGTGGTCGAGCACGACCCGCAGGTGATGGTCGCCGCCGACGAGCTGCTCGAGATCGGCCCCGGCCCGGGCGAGCGCGGCGGCGACATCGTCGCGCGCGGCACGCCGGCCGAGATCGCGGCGAATCCCGATTCTGTGACCGGCCCCTGGCTGGCGGGCACGAAGCGCATCGACGTCGACCGTCCGCCGCGCCCGGTGGACGCCGCCACACCGCGGCTGAAGCTGGTCGGCGCGCGCCAGCACAACCTGCGCGATCTCACGGTCGGTTTCCCGCTGCGGCGCCTGACCTGCCTGACCGGCGTGTCCGGCTCGGGAAAATCGACGCTGATCCAGGACGTGCTGTTCCCGGCGCTGGCCAAGCATTTCGGGGAAGCGGCGGAATCGCCGGGGGTCTTCGATCGTCTCGAGAATGTGGATAACTTGCGCGGCGTGGTCATGGTGGACCAGTCGCCGATCGGCAAGAGCTCGCGCTCCAACCCGGTGAGCTACGTGGGTGCGTGGGACCCGATCCGCGCCCTCTACGCCGCCCTGC
>JAKQDH010000117.1 GCA_029558835.1 Planctomycetota bacterium
ACGGCACCACGCCCGATCAGGGCGGCTCAGGCACCCCGCGCCGGGGGTCGCCCTCAGCCGCCGAAAAAACGCCGCTCAAACGGGCTGTATCAGCCCCGCGCCCTCGTTCCTAACGTTGCCGACCGCCCTGCCCACCGGATACACCGCGAGCGCCGCCTCGGGACACGGCCTCACCAGCGCCTGCACCTGGTCGGCCGCGGTCGCCCCGTTGAGCCACGCCCACCAATCCCCCGGCGCCAGGATCACCGGCATCCGGTCGTGCAGCGGGCGCATCGCCGCGTTGGCCTCGGTGGTGACGATCGTGAAGGTGTCGAGCTCCTCGCCGTCGGCCGGCCGCGTCCAGCGCTCCCACAACCCGGCGAGCGCGAAGAACTCGCCCCCGACCGGGTGGATGTAGGGGTCGTCTCAGAAAACGGAAAATAAAGCACGCTAAGCCGCCCCCGGCTTTTCGATCGGCACGGCCCACCATTCCTGCGTGTGCTGCGCCGTGTTCGGTCGGTTCGAGGTGTCCACCTGGAACCCCCGCAGCAGCAGCCCGCGCGGTGTGATCCGCAGCACCTGGACGTCGAACAACGGCGGCAGCAGGCCGCGCCTGGCCGAGGTGCCCCAGCGCTCCCAGAGCTGCGCCGCGTGCAGCGGCCGCTTCTCGGCGGTTCCGATCGGAATGTCGCTTATGCTCAAGGTGCCGGTGATGCCGGGGTCGGCCAGGCACGCTTCGCGCGGGCGACGCTCCCCGGCCACCATCAATTCGATGACTCTGACGTGCATGTTGGAACTGTAAAAAAATACAGTCTATTTTCACCCAACGCGGTCGGTTTGGGGCGGTGGTCGACCGCCCGATCTGGAGGCAAACGCCAATGTGCGGACGCTATGCGCTCTACGGTCCGGTCTCGCGCCTGCGCGAGACCTTCGACGCGACACCCGAAGGCTTCGAGTTCGAGCCGCGCTGGAACGCGGCGCCGATGCAGTGGCTGCCGGTGGTGCGCCAGCGGGCGAACGGCGA
>JAKQDH010000075.1 GCA_029558835.1 Planctomycetota bacterium
CTGACAGGCCGCCTCGCACCGCCGACAGCCGTTGCACTTGGTCAAATCGACCAGCACGCCCATCCAGTCCGGGGACACCGCGTGCACGCCGGACGCCTGCGCCGACTGACCGGGCAACCCCGCCAGCACACCACCGGCACCGACGGTGCCGAGCGTCTTGATGAAATCCCGTCGGTTCAAGGCCATTCAATACACCTCCCGATCGTCTTGTGGCCAGCAGTGTCACCGTGCGGGCGCTAGCGCCCCGCCCGCCGGCCCCGCATTCCGCGTGCCGTGCCGTGTAAGGGCGAGGTAACCCCCGATCTCTCCGGTCCGCGGATGCCGTTCCTTGTCGCGACCGCAGTCGCGGGCGTGTGTAGCCCTCTCCCCGGTGACATGTGCGGAGCGCCGGGTCAGACATGCCGCCAACGCCGGACACGTTCACTTGTCGTCGCCTTGCCTGCGGCCCCTGCCTCGTCAGCGGTACGCGAAGATCATAGCGTATATGATTAAACCAATCAGCGTCAAGCCGATCAGCAGGGCCGCTCCGCCGAACACCCGTGCCGCCCGCGTCATGCCGAGCGGCGGAGCGGGTTCCAGCCGGGCGGCCAAGCCGCCCGCCGCCGTAAGTTCCTCGTACTCCCGCGGGCGGTCGTGCCTGAACTCGTCCAACGGCATCGATCCCGTGAACACCACCGTGTCCATTGGGAACTTGTCCGGGCGGAAATGCGAATTGAAGAAGTGGACGGTGAAGATGAAGCCCGTGGCCAGCAGCGCTTCGTCGCTATGGATGAGCTGCGCGACGTTGATCGACCAGCCCGGCAGAAACCGCGTGAAAAACACGGGGAACCACAGGCATAGCCCCGTGCTCCCGATGATCGCGACGCCCCAGAACACCGCGAAGTAGTCGAACTTCTCCCAGTACGTCCAGCGCCCGTAATGCGGCCGCGACCCCAGACCCAGGAACCACTTGACCGTCTGCCCGAACTCCCGCACGTCGCGCCAGGTGGGCAGCATCGTGTCCGGGCCGAACAGGAACTTGAACCAGGACCCGCCGCCGCGCCGTTGCCGGCACCGCAGGTCCCACACATGGGTCACGAAGTACCCGAACGTCGCCACCGCGCAGACCCGATGGATCCACCCGGCCGTCTCCACCCCGCCCAGCGCTCCCGCCAGCGCCGCCGCCCACCCGGCATAGGAGAACTTGATCATCATGCCCGTGACGGCCAGCCCGAAGAAGCTCAGGATCACGATCAGGTGCAGCACTCGGTGCAGCGGTGTGAAGCGCTGGACGTACGGTCCCTCCGCCGTGACGGCGGCCATGGCTTCCCGCCGTTGCCTCCGCATCTTCCACGAGCGCGGCAGCCACAACAGCGTATGCAACCAGAAGAAGCTGAACGTTCCCACCAACAGCGTTGTCATGAACAGGTACGTGTAATGTAACGCCGGGTAGCGATGGGGGTCGTGGTGAGTGGCGTGCGTCAGATAGCCCGCGAAGCGCCGGTGCGAGCCCGGGTGGCACTTGCCGCAGGTGGCTACGATGTTCTGCCGCGACAGGTGGGACTCGGGATTTGCCGGCGGCAGAATGTCATGGGCCCCGTGGCAGTCGCTGCACTTGGCTGCCGCTGTCGCGCGTAACGCCGACGCCTGCCCGTGATACGTGTCGAAGTAGGTCCGCGTCAGTTCCTCGTGGCAATGCCCGCACTGGTCCAGGATCGCCCGCTTGAACTCCGGCACGTCGGCACGCACGACGGCGTGAGACGCATGGCAGTCCGCGCAGCCGGGCAGCCCCGGTTGCCCGGGCCCCGGGACGTAGCTAGGGTTCCCCTCTCGTGAGTGGATGCTCCGCATGAACTGCTCGTGCACGCCGTCGTGGCACCGTCCGCAGGTGGAGGGGAGATTGGCCGGGTGCACGCTCGACGACGGGTTGCTGCGCGGCAGCGGTTGGTGCGCGGTGTGGCAGTCGCTGCACATCGCCGTCACCGTGAGTCCACTGGCGCCGAGCCCTTTTCCGTGAATGCTCTCCCGGTACGACTCGATGATGTTCTGCGGCGCCGTGTGGGAGCGCACCGCGGCTGGGGCACCCGTGCGGTGACAGCGGGCGCAGAGCAGCGGCACGTTGCGGCTGAACGTCGGTGAGCCGCGCACCAGTTCCCGCAACGGGAGCGGCGCATTCTCCGTCACGGTATGTTCCAGCGTGTCGTGGCGCCCGTGACAGTCCGTGCAGGCGGGGGCATTCGGGTCGCCGGCGGCCGCCAGCATGCCGTGCGTGCTGCGCTGATGGCTGTCCACCTGGGCGGCATGGCACACGGCGCAGTTCACCTTGTCGGTGATCGTCGCACACGACCGCGTCAGCGAGGGAGTGGCCCCGGTGTGGCATTGGGCACAGGACACCGCCTTGCGGCCGTGAATACTCCGCTGGTGTTCCTCCGCGTCGACGAACAGCGAGCGACCGTCGGCCTCCGCGGCGATCCGCCGGTCCGCGTGGCAGCGCAGGCAGTCGGCGTTGCTCATGTTCGTGTCGTAGAATACCTTGCGGACCTCGTGCGGCGAGTGACACTCCACGCAGATGGGCACCACACCCTGCTTCTCCCACAACTCGCCGGCCACCACCTTGCGGTGTACCTCCTCGATCAGTCCGTGGCATTGCATGCAGGTAGCCACCACGTTGTTCTTGTGGATGGACGAGCGCGGATCGGTGTGCGGCAGGATGTGGTGTCCGCCGTGGCAGCTCGTGCAGACGGCCGTCACCGTCAGGCCCTGCTGGAACAACCCCACTCCGTGAATGCTGTCGCGGTAGCGCTGAAACACCTGCTCCTGCGGCAGTTCGTACGCACGTTCCACCGGGGCGCCCTCGGCGTGACACCGGCCGCACATCAACGGAATGTTAAACGGGGAGACCGCCGAACGCGGGTGCGACAGCGGCAGAATGTAGTGGTCCCCGTGGCAGTCCTGGCAGCGCGGCGCGTGCGGGTTCTCCGCCTTGACGCGTTCACCGTGGGCGCTGCCCCAGTACCGGGCGATTGGTCCATCATCGTCCTCGTGGCACTGGCCGCAATCGACGCGCGCCAACTCGCGGGCGTGCGGGAACGTGTCCACGCCGCTGAGGTCCTGGTGGCAGTCCACACAGTCCATGACGTGGATCGCGTCTTCATACCGCGCCGGGTCCACGAACAGCGACACGCTGCGCCCGTCGCGCTCCGTCTTCAGCTCCGGACTGCCGTGGCACTTGAAGCAGTCGTCATTGTCTTGGGCGAGGAGACGTGCGTTGGCAAGGCACAGCGCGGCCGCCAGCGTTAAGCCCGTCCACTGCCGGGTTCCCGCCTGCCTCGTGATGCGCCGTACGCTCATGCTGGGTTCCTGCTGCGTTGCCGTGTCCACAAGGCGGACGACGGTCACTGCTCGTTACCCTGCTGCGCATCCTGTCCCTGCACCGCGCGCAGGACCAACCGTGCCGCCTCCAGGTTATGCAAAGGGCCGGCCCGTCGCAATGTCTCCAGCCACATCCTGCGCGTCGAGTCGGCCGGGGAGCCGACCTCAGTGAGCAGTTGATCGACTTCCTTCTCCCAGGCCGCCAGCGTGCCGCCGTATTCATCCTCATCGTGGCACTCCAGGCAGCGGCGGTTGATGTTCGCCAGGGTAGCAGGCTCGGTCAGGTCATGGCAACCTTCGCACTCCACCGGGTCGGCCATCGGCTCCGGGGGGAGCTTCAGTCCCCCGAACGCCGCGAGCGTTCCCGCGCGGAACTGCGCCTGCAGGGTGTGGCATTCCGCGCAGGTCCGCCCCGGTGCCGGCCCCCCGGTATGGCATTGGTCGCAACGCAGATCCGCGTGCCCCTCCGGCAGCGGCGGGGCATGCTCGAACCGGCCATACTGGAGCAACACCCCCGTCCCCCCGGCGTCGGCCGGGTTCAGGAACGTGTGGCATAGATCGCAATCGTGCCGAATGGCGACGCCGTCCCGGTCCACGTGCCGCCCGTCGTGGCAGCGGTAGCAGCCCGGCGACACCTTGTGGCCGATGTTGTCCGGATACGTGCGCCAATCCACCCGCATTTCCGGGAAGGCCACCTGCCGGAAGATGGCCTGCACGCCGTCCACGGCCTGGGCCAGCGACGCGTCCCGTGCCTCCGCGACGGCGGGGTAGTGCACCCGGTAGAAGGTCTGCAGGGCCGCCGCGATGCCGACCAGGGCTGCCGGCTCGTCGGCATAAGGCCGGACGAGCGCCGCCACTGCCTCGCGCTTGATGAACGGCAGCTCGATGTCGATCCGCCCTAATGCCAGATACAGGTCCACCAACTCCGCCGGTGAAGCGAAGCGGTGGGCAGCACGATTGTGGCAGTCCATGCAGTCCATCTGCCGCTCCCGGCCCGCCGGCTTCGCGTCCGCCGCGGAGAGACCGTCCGAACGGAAGATCCGCACCGTCCCCGCCTCGTCGGTCATCTTCACCCACGGCACGTCCTGCAGCCCATCGTCCCGCGCGACGAACTCGATCAGCGTGGCGCGACACGTGTGCATATGGATGCCGTGTGGGCGACCCGTAGCCTGCCCGCCGCCGCCGATGTTGAGCAGCATCCGGATGTCCTGGCGCGCGCTCTGCTCATCCGTGGCGTACCGCGCCATTTCCCTGAGCCGTCCGCCAAAGAACTTCTCCGGCCAGTGGCACTCCTCGCACGTCTCCCGAGCCGGACGCAGGTGCCGGATGGCTGGCGGGATCGGCCGCGAGTACGTGTTGAACATCGTCGCAAACACCTGCCGCGTGCCCGACAGCTTCGACTTCACGAACCAGCTCGCCCCCGCGCCGATGTGACACTCCGCGCATGGGACGCGCGCGTGTCCCGAGTGCTCGTGCGTCGTGGCCTGCGGCTTCATTACCGCATGGCAGGCATGTCCGCAGAACTGCGTCGAGTCGGTGTAGTGGTAGCCGTGATAGCCGCTCACCGCGACGGCCGGCAGGAACACGATCGAGCCGAAAACGAAGAACTTGGCCGCCGCCCGCTGGGCGGGATCATGCAGATCAAGGCGGGGAAACCGGAAGACGAGCTTCTGCGCCGGGTCATGGCGGCGCAGGCGCCAACTCTTCCCCAGCGTCCCCAGCGGCATCAGCAGCAGCCCCAGCAGCAGCAACCCCGGCAGGAGCATGTAACCCACGATGTCCACATAGGCGTTGCTGGCGGGCGTCACAATCTGGAACAGCGCGAAGGTCAGCAGCAACGTGACGGCCGACACCGCCAGAAAAGCGCCGAGCAGGGTCACCGCGTTGACCCACACGGGCTTGGGATTGCGGGGCGCGTCGCCGTTTCCTCCGCGGCCATCCGCCGGTCGCCCCGGCGTCACCCTACCCGGTACCCCTGGCCGCCTGATGGGGGGCTGCTTGCGATCCTGTGGTTGTCGTGCCATAGCGTTTCACCCCGCGCTCAGACGCGCGTCGAGCCGGCAACGTCGGCCCCCGCGGGCCCTGTAGCGTCGGCCCCCCGCGACCGACGTAGGACACCGCAAACCCACTGGCTCTCCGGTCATCAATAGCGGTCCCACTACGCTCCAGGCTGTTTGAGACTGTCCCGCGAGTTCCTCTGCGGGCTGTCAAGCGCATCCCAAGTTAGTTGCCAACTCTCGACCCCCGGCCAGGGTCCCGGCGGCCCGGTATGCCCGCACGCCAAGCGTACCGGGACATCCCCGGTTACTCCAGTGGGCAATTTGCATACCTGTCGATAGCTTTCTCTGTTACTCGGCTCTGCAAGCTCGAGCACCGCCCTCCACGTCCACGTTGGGAGACCGCTGTGCCCGGCTTTGTGGTTCCTCACGGGCGAGGTCGAAGGCTCTCGTGGATCGGCGAGATTGCTCCGAACCGTTGGCGGTCACAGCGCTGGCGGGCGGGCTTGTAACGGTAGTGAGGCAAACATCCCACGGCATCTCGCGCCCACACGCGTGTGGCTCAATTTACCGTGATGGCATGTCCGCGCGTTGATTCTCGTCGTTGACGCGCGCGCCGCGAGCATTACTATCAGCGGAGCACACGTGCTCCTGCCGACGGGCGCGGGACCGGCTGGGCGGGGTGCCATCTGGTTGCGCATCGAGACGGGTTTGGCAAGACAACTCGGCGGACGTGGTGGCGCGGTGCTGGCGGCGCGGGTGCCATGCAAGAACATCGCAGGGGCATCCGGCACGCCCGAAGGAATTTCGACGCTGTGGGTGCAAAACGGAGATACAGCCATGAACGGTAGCAAAGGGAGTGTGCTGAAACTGATTGCGGCATGCTTGCCGGTGGCGGCATGCTTCATGTGGATGACCGGGTGCCCGGGGCCGCAACCCGAGTGCGTCATCGACGCCGATTGCCCCGGCGGGCAGGTCTGCGACGACGGGGAGTGCGTGGCGGGACCGGTGGGGCCGGCGGCTACGTTCCCCACCAGCCTGCATCGCACGCGGGCGGGTAAGCAGTACTTCTACGAGGGGACGGAGGCTCAGCCCGGTTTCCTCACCCTGACCGGCGTGGCGTACGATGCGCTGGCGTGCAGCAACTGCCACCCCAGCAGCAATCTGCGCGCGGACGGGACCGCGTGGGACGCTACGGTCGGCGCCACCTGCGCCGATTGTCACGCGGACCCGGCGAACCCCACGGGCGACGTCGCCGACGCCGTCTGTTTGGGGTGTCATTCGCGCCAAGGCGCCGAGCAGGATGTGATGAGCGACGTCCACCGCGACTTGGGCTACGGCTGCGTCGATTGCCACAGCGCGCTGGAGATGCACGGCGACGGCAGGGCCTACAACTCGCTGTTCGAGGCGGGCGCGATGGACACGAAGTGCGAGAACTGCCACATCGAGGACGGCCAGGCCGGGGCGCCGCCGACCAACTCCGCTCATACGATTCACGCCAACACCGTGGAATGCTCGGCCTGCCACGTGCAGTCGGTGATTACCTGCTACAACTGCCACTTCGAGTCGGAGGTGGCCGGGGCGGGCAAGCGCTTCTTCTCGCCGCCGCGGACGGGGTTCAAGTTCCTCGTCAACCGCAACGGCAAGGTCAACACGGCCACGTTCCAAGCGCTGGTCTACGAGGGGCAGACGTTTTACGTCATCGCGCCGTACTACGCGCACGGCATCACGGCCTCGCCGCGCTGCGACAGTTGCCACAACAACGCGGCCGCCCAGGAATACGCCGTGACGGGTGTCATGACGGTGACGCAGTGGGACGCGGCCACGGGCACGCTCACGGGACCCACCGGCACCATTCCAGTCCCGCCGGATTGGATCACGGCGTTGCGGTTCGACTTCCTGGACTACACGGGCGATCCCGCCACGCCGATCGCCGAGACGGATCCGACGCTGTGGCAGTTCCTGAAGACGGAAGCGGACCTGACGCAGATGCTCTTCGCCGAGCCGCTGACGCAAGAACAGATCGAGCGGCTGGAGTAGCGCCGGCGTTCGTCGCTGGCACCTGTTTAGCGTCTTCGATGTAGCGGATGCCATGCTTTCCCGCGACCGCGGTCGCGGGTAAGCATGCCTCTGCGGCCGCGGCACACGCCCACCCCCGCCTGCGGCGGGTGAGGGCATGGCACCCGCGCCGTGCGGGGACGGTCGCCGGCGGGCCTGCATGCGGCCGGTGGCTTGACTGCGGGCGCCATTGTGGAACACGGTGCTCGAGCGGAGAGTTGGTACCGATCCTGTTCAACTTGTCGTGCAGGCGCTGTCGGGTACGCCCGGCAGTGCCTGGACCACGCGCAGGTCGCCACCGCGGCTCAGGTCCACGGAAACGTCGGTCTCCGACCCGTCGCCGTTGAGCGGCACTACCGTCGGGCTGGTGTGTCGGCCGGGATTAGCGCGCCATACCCGCGCCAGCGTCCCGTCTGAGAGTCTCACGTAACTCCCCACGGGGAACAGCGACATACAGTCCAGCATGTTCCGCATGACGTTGCAGTCGATGCGGCACCGGTGGACCTCGTGCAGCAGGTTCACCATCGCCTGGTACGGGCTGACGGGCGCCCGGTAAGGGCGATGGGACGTCATGGCAACGTAGGTGTCGGCGGCCGCCACCAGGCGCGCGAAAGGGTGAATGAACAGACGATGCCGGCCCCGTGGATACCCGGAGCAGTCACCGCGCTCGTGCACCTGGTACGCGATCATCATGGCCACTTTGCTGAGCCCGTGCTGACGCTCGAGGAAGTCGAGGCTGTGGATCGGGTGGCGACGCACCTCGAACTGCTCGTCGGGGGTGAGCGCCCGCGGCGCGAGCCGAAGTTGCTCGGGCACGCGTAACATGCCGATGTCCTGGAGCAATGCCCCCAGGCCGATCTCCACGATCTGCTCCGGCGGTAGCGAAAGCTGCCCGGCAATTTCGACCGACACGGCCGCCACGTTCAGGGCATGCTGGTACAGGTACTCACCTGGGGCCTGCTTCAGCTTCAGGATGACGGGCAGCAGGCCCGCATCCAGACGCAGGAAGTCCAGAAACTGCCCGACGACGCCGCGCGCGGCGTTCAGGGCGGCCGGACGACCGTGCAGCAAGTCATCCGTTACGTCGGCGACCCGTTCCAACGCCTCGGCGTACCGCTCCGTGGCCCCGCTCGCCTCGGTGCGGAAGTCTGCCAGTCCGAGCTTGGCCGCGTAGAGCCTGCGGGTGTTGGGCGTCAGGTCTTGCTGCGGCTTGGTGCCCAGGAAGTCGTCGAGCTCCCGAATGATCGCCGAGGGCCCCGCTGACCCTGGGGCCGCTGGAGAGGGGGGAGCGACCGAAGTCTGCACCTCATACACGCCCTGCTGGCGCAGGCGTGCCAGGAACCCATGGGTGACCACCATCCCCGCAGCCAGCAAGAGCACGCCGTCCCCCGTGTACAGGGGACGGGAGAGGCGTTCCCCGACGCGGAGGCGCTCCACGGGCTTAATCACCACGTGGCCTTCCGTTGCGGGTGCGGCTGCGAAGTCGACTACTGCGTCAGCGTCGCCGTTGGGGTCGCCCCACGTTGGTTCCAGCGGGTCGCGGCCGAGTGGGTTGGTCGGCTCGGCGGGAGCGCGTACCTCGAAGAAGATGGGCGGCCAATCGTCGGTACCGAAGACGCCGGCGTACCGGCGCTCACCGATCACGTCGAGGTCGCGCTCCTGCAGCACCCTCCCGGCAGGCAGCAGCACGTGCCCCTGCTCGTCGCGCAGCGCGGCCGGCAACACATCACCGACCGTCAGGGCGGAGGTGTCGATCCGTCGCAGCGTGGCTTCCGTGGATTGGCTTTCGGTGCCCTGCATAGTATTCCACTGACGCCGTGAAGGGGGTGGTCGAGGCGAACGTGCTCGGCGGCGTCCATAGAAGCATACGATATCCCACCTGCTAGTGCAGTCCCACTTTACGGACAGGCTCGATTGCCACGCAACGCCGTTGGCGGCTTGACTCCTACCGAAGGCTTTGATATAGTGCTGATAGCACTAAGATATAGGAGGTGCTGACATGACGGCGAGTCGCGAGCTGGAGAAGCGGACGTTCAATGGGTGGTTGGTCTTGGCGTTGCTGTTTCTGACGGGAGTGGCGTTGGGATGGAGTATCTACTGGCACGCCCGGCGTGGCCGGCTGGATGCCGTGTGGCTGACGGTCCAGATCCTCCTGGTGACCGTTTGGGCGTTTCTGCAGGGGGGGTTCTTCACGTTGCAGCCGAACCAGGCCGCGGTGCTCATCCTGTTCGGAAAGTACTCCGGTACCGCGCGGCGCAGCGGGTTCCACTGGGCGAACCCGTTGCTGACGAAGAAGAAGGTCTCGCTGCGGGCCCGCAATCTCAACATGGACACGATCAAGGTGAACGATCTGCGGGGTAACCCGATCGAGATTGCGGCCGTCGTGGTCTGGCGCGTGCATGACAGTGCCCAGGCGGTATTCGACGTGGACGACTTCGAGAGCTACGTCAGCGTGCAGAGTGAGGCTGCATTGCGCCACCTTGCCAGTGCCTATCCCTATGACACGGGGGGGGAGGAGGCGGAGCAGCTTACGCTGCGTGGGAGCATGGATGAGGTGTCGCGCGCGCTGACGGTGGAATTGCAGGAGCGCGTGGCGCGGGCGGGGGTGCAGATCGAGGAGGCCCGCCTCAGTCACTTGGCCTACGCGCCCGAGATTGCGGGGGCGATGCTGCAGCGTCAGCAGGCGGAAGCGATCGTGGCCGCCCGCAGCCGCATCGTGGACGGTGCGGTGGGGATGGTCGAGATGGCACTCGCCAAGCTCGAAGAGCGCCACACCGTGGAACTGGACGAGGAGCGCAAGGCCGCCATGGTGAGCAACCTGCTGGTGGTTCTGTGCGGCGACAAGGCGGCTCATCCGGTAGTCAACGCGGGCACGTTGTACGGTTGAGTGGTTAGGTGGCCGATGGCCGAGCGCAAGCCATTTCTATTACGCCTGCCGCCCGAGCTGATGGAGGAGTTGAATCGGTGGGCACGCGATGAACTGCGCAGCGTCAACGCGCAGATCGAGTACGTGCTGCGCGAGGCCCTGCGGCGCCGCCGCCGGGTTACGTTGGAACCGGCGGCGCAGACGCCGCCTGAGCGCCCGGCTGGGGCGGGCGAGGGCGAAGGCGGACCGGTGTGACGGGACCGCCAGCCGTGTGTGCGAGCACGCAGCGCGGGGGTTGAAGCCGGGCCGGTCCCTTACGGTTGGGGTTGGCGTCGTTGCGGCCGGACGGCGCGTGGTGAGTCAGTCCCCCGAAGTGATTGCCGTGCCCGACGGGCTCCCTATACTCACGGGCATGGAACGCGACGAACGAACTGCCGCGCACCCGGATGACCACGCGCCACCAAGTGGGGCGGAGGAGTCTTGCGGCGCGGACGGCGCAAACGGTCACTTGCCATTGCCCACGCTGACGCTTTCGGCCGGCGCGCCGGTCCTGTGCTGGCCGATCCGGCGGTATCGCGCCTGCCAGCCTTGCGAAGCGTGTCAGGACGTGGTGGTGCAGGAGCGACGCATTGAGCTGGTGCTCAACGGGGCCGTGTTGCTGGCGATGCTGACATTGCCACGGGACCTGGAAGCGCTGGCGTTGGGGTTCCTGTCGTCGGAAGGGCTGTTGCGCGACGGGGCGCCGCGGCCGCAGATACGGTTTGACGAGACGGCGGGCCGGCTGCACTGCACGGGGAGTTTCGACGACGAGGCCGTCGAGAGCATCCACCGGCGCTGGACGCTGGGTACGGGCTGCGGTGGGGGAGGGACATTCCGCGATGCTGATCGGCTGGCGCGTTGCCGGCCGGTGCAGAGTGACTTCACGGTTAGCGTTGCCCAGTTGACCGCCCTGGGGCGACGGTTCCAGCAGCGGGGCGAGTTGTATCGCGCGACGGGGGGCGTGCACGCCTGCGCCATCGCGTCCGTGCGGGAGATTCTCCACTTCGCGGAGGACGTTGGGCGGCACAACGCGCTGGACAAGGTGATCGGCATGGCATTGCCGCGCGGGCTGGACTTCTCGCGGTACGTATTGCTGACCACGGGGCGGCTGTCGGCGGAGATCGTGGGGAAGGCCATTGCCCAGGGCGTGGCCGTACTGGCGTCGTCGTCCGCGCCGACGGCGCTGGCCGTCCAGTGGGCGAAGCACTTCGCGCTGACGCTGGTCGGCTTCCTGCGTGGCGGACGCCTCAACGTCTACACCGCGTACCAACGGGTTGTGCCTTCCAATGAGTGACGTTCCGGTTGGCGACCGCCCGGTTCTTGCAGTGATCGGGCCGCACTCCGGGTGCGGCAAGAGCACGTTCGTTCTGCAACTGCTGCGCCACCTGCCGGGGGTCGGCTGCCTGAAGATCAGTCCGGTGCACGATGCGCGGGCGCCTTGGCCCGCGGGGGGGGCGGCCGACTTCGCTTTCGAGGCGGTTGACAGTCTGACCTGCGGTGACCGCGACACTGGTCGGTATCTGTCGGCCGGGGCGGCCCATGTGGAGCGCTTGCGTCACCGGGGGGCGGGGCTGCGGGCGGGGCTGGCGGCGGCCTGCGGACGTTTCCCACCGGGGATGCCGGTGATTGTGGAGAGTTCGAGCGCGTTGGTGTTTCTGCGGCCGCGGTGTGTGCTGTTGGTCGTGCGCCCACCGCTGCGCGAGATGAAGCCGGCGACGCTGGCCGTGCTTCCCAGGGTGACGGATCTCCTGTGGAACATGTCGAGTACGGGGAGTGATGCGAGGCACGCGACGGAGGAGCTTCGCAGGGAGTTCTCCGCTTTGAATCCGACTGGTATCTGGCGGGCAGATCTGCTGAGCGAGCCGCTGCCGGCGGGCCTGCTCGAGCGCGTGCGTAGCGCACTGACCTGACGGGGCATCCGCGGTCACGCCCGGGGCGGGCTGGGACGCGGGCGCTGCGCCCAGCGGCCGAAGTGGCGCACCGTGGCTGTGGCCACGAACTCGTCCACTTCGGCGTGGAAGCGGGCGTAGGCATCGAGCAACGCACGGCCATCGGGAGTGAGGATGCTGCCGCCGCCCTCGGTGCCGCCGCGGTGCGGTTCGACGACCGGCAGCCCGACGCGCTCCTCGAGCAACTTCAGGTGCTTCCACGCCAGGCGATAGCTCATGCCAAGTTGACGGGCCGCGGCCGAGAGGGACTTCGTGGCCGCGATGGCTTCGAGCAGGCGCATCTTCCCCGGTCCAAGGGCGTTGCGCCCGTCGATTTCGATCCACAGACGCAGGCAGCCCTGCCAGATGCCGGCGGGGGTGGGTGGGGTCGGCTCGCGTCGGGCCCTCTTGCGTGGTCCGGGTCGAACGGTGGGCATCGGGAGTCTCCTTCACGTGACGGCGTGCGATGTTACGGCCCTCAGAGTTTCGGAGCACCGCGCGGGCTGCGTTTGACGCTCGGCGTCCAAGGGAGCAAGCCCGCGGCTCGACCAGGTGGCGGAACCACGTCGGGTCGTAGGGCGTCTTGCAGAAGCGCCGCCAAGAGTGGACGCTACTGCTTCCACGGGGCGCTAGGCAAGCGTCTCCAGGGCCGGCCAGGGGGGAGACCACCGCCGCGCCCGAGACCAGAGCGGCGAAGGGAAGCGCTGGACCACGGCTGGGAGGGCACTGCTACGGATGACGAGAATGATCTCCTGCTCCTCTGTCGAGTTGTGGAGCGAGAACTCCAGCGCTGCGGCCCAGCCCTGACCGGCAAGTTCGAGGGGGCCGATTTCGTCGATGGCCACGGCCGGCACTCCGTCGCGGACGGCTGCTAGGATGGCGGCGGTTCCGGCGGCCAGAGCATCTGCGTCAAACCAGTACCTTCCGACGGTCACCGTCGCCGCCAGCGGGGTGGGTCCGACGCGGGCGAGCGGGACGCGGGTGCCCCGGCGCAGGTCGAGGCAATCATATCCGACTCGTTCGTCGTTTTGGAGGACGGCCGGCGACGCGGTGCCGCCGACGGTGATTCCGCGTCGTTTGAACGCATCGAGGTAGGCGCAGAGGAACGTGGTCTTTCCGGTGCCTCTGTCGCCAGTGATGATCGTCATGCTCACGGCTGCGGCCCAACCGTCTGCCGGGTCGTTGGTCGAGCGGGTCCGCCCATTGCGTCTGTGTCACAATGAGGATACAGTAAGCGGTGGTGCGGGTATACGCTGCGGTAGGTGTGCGTTCCAGGTTGGGCGTGGGGACGGGGTGTGGAGTTGAGCGGCGTGGTCCGGTTTGGGGCGGTGCGGGATGAAGACGTGACGGCGGTGCCGGCCGTCTTTTTTCGGCAGCGCGATATGCTTGGCAAAGCACATCGAGGATCGCGGGAGGCGGGTGGCGCGTTCACGCTGGTGGAGCTGCTGGTGGCGATTTCCATCATTGCGCTGCTGCTGGCGGTGTTGCTGCCTTCGTTGAGTTCTGCGCGGGCGCGGGCGCAGCAGACGACGTGCGCGGCGCGGTTGCGGCAATGGGGGGTGGCGTTCGGGGTGTATGAGATCGACAACCGGGGGTTTTGGCCGCACTGCGATGGGCTGGACCGCGAGGACCCGGACCCGAGCAACCCCGATCGGGTGCCGCCGGGCGCGCCGCCGTGGGTGGTGGCGAACTGGCACGGCTGGATGGACAAGGTACCGCCGGTGCTGGGGTACAAGGCGTGGCGGTACTACGGCCCCTACGAACATCCAGGCGCTGATACCTTCTATCAATGTCCGACGGCGGAGGCGATTGCGGGGAAGGGCATCTATACCTACAAGCCGGAGAAGATCGGTTTCTTCAGCTACGCGATGAACGCGTGTCTGGAGCTGGACGAGGCGACGTGGCGCCCACCGGGCGGCGTGGACTGGCCGATGCCGTCGTTTCTGGGCGCGGCGCGGATCGTCTGTCCGCAGCGGGTGGTTCTGCTGTTCGATCAGTTGCTCGATCCGCGGCGTGGTTTCGGCGGGGAGACGCAGTATCGCAGCGCCGGTCGCTACGCCGGCAGCTATCCGATCGCCTTTGCGGCCCGGCATGCCCATGGCCGCGAGAAGCTGGGCGGCAACCTGCTGTACTGCGACGGCCACGTTGGCTGGCGGGCGACGGTGTGGAAGGATTCGTGGGGTCCGTGGGACGTGGAACATCAGCAGGGTCCGCCCCGGGATGATCCGAACTGGTATCCGTACCCGGTGTACGGGGCTGGACGCTGAGCGCATGCGTCTGGAAAGCGTACGTGCTGTCCGAACGGGACAGCGGGCTCGACAAACTGAGCAACACGTGACTCTCCACCGGTGAGAGAGTTGTGGGGTATCTTTTTGCGAGGAGGCGAGA
The DNA here is from genome assembly GCA_029558835.1 of Planctomycetota bacterium. Taxonomy (GTDB): domain Bacteria; phylum Planctomycetota; class Phycisphaerae; order UBA1845; family UBA1845; genus JAKQDH01. The sequence continues at coordinate 14,628 of JAKQDH010000075.1, forward strand.
ACATGAGATGGAATTGGCTGCGGTCGGCAATGGTGTTGGTGGTGAGCGTGAGCGTCGGCACAACGGCGTGGGCGGACTTGTCAATCTATGAGGTACAGCACAACACGACGGACGGCGACGCCAGCGTGTACAACGGTCAGATTCAGAGCGTTCTGGGCGGCATCGTTACGCACACGTGGCATGGTTTTCAGGATCGTATCTACCTGCAGGACCCAAATCAGGCGGACGGATGGGGAGCGATCGTAGTGAAGGATTCGACGCCTACGCGCGAACTGTACTCGAGCGTGAGCGTGGGTGACTGGGTCACACTCAGCGAAGTGTACGTTGAGGAGTACCGGGGCACGACGTTTCTGCAGTACAAGACGGTGACGGACGGGGGTGGCAACGTGCTGAACCCGAATCTGGGATTCGAGGTGACCAGCGTGGGCAACCCGGTTCCTGCATCCGTAGTGCTGACGGCCGCCGAGCTGGTGGTGCCGGTCGATCATGCCGCGAGTGAACCCTGGGAGAGCGTGATCGTGACTCTGGAGGACGTGGTCATCGGGCAGAAGGACCTGGGCAAGGCCGCGGACAACTATCAACTGCTTCAGGGTAGCGACGTGGCGTGGGGCACGGACTACCTGAACCTCGAGGCCGGTGGGTTGTATCATCCATACATCCAGACCGGCGTGCACCTGGAGAGCATCACGGGCATCGTTGAGCAGTACACGAAACTCTCAGATGGCTGGGACTATTACCAGGTGATGACGCGGTGCACCGCGGATATCGTGGTGCCAGAACCGGGGACGCTGGCACTGGTGGCTGTGGGGCTGGTGGTGCTGCGTCGGAGTCGCCGGGCGACGGCGTGAGGCGGACGGGCGACGGTGAGTCGTGGGCGAGGAAAGGGTGCGCGGGATGGGGACAGCCCGGCACCTTCTCCTCGTGCGGCGCAGTGCTTTGGGTCCGAGCAAGGACGTCGGTCGGGAGGAAACGGCGACCCAGGGCCGGGCAATTGGGAAACGCGGGGGGGGGTATGCGGAAGCCAAAGCCGTCGCACACGGTTGCACAAGGTAGCGTCCGGCCTGTGGGGGAGCAGGGCAGCGCGGCGCTCGGCGATGCCACCCTGCCCCACCGGTCGGTTTCCGTGTTGAAGGGAGTTGCGGCGGCGATGCGGGCGGGTGCACGGCGCGAGGCGAGGGGGCGGTGGGCGTTGGGTACGGCGGCCGTGGCGGCCCTGCTGGCACTTGGTGCGGCGCCATCGCCTGTTGTTGGACAGATGTTGAGGATTGACCAGATTCAGTACACGACGGCGGGGGACGGGGGTAGTCCTTACGCGGGACAGGTCGTGAACTGCGACGGCGGGGTGGTGGTGGGGAAATTCGCGGGCACTCGGCCCCGTCTGGTGCTTCAGGACCCAGGGTATCCGCACGGCTGGGGCGCGATCCAGGTCAAGGACTGGGTTTATCCTTATCAGATGTATACAGATGCCCAGATCGGGGACTGGGTCAAACTATATAACATGATGGTGGAGGAGTTTCGAGGGACAACGCTCTTGCAACGCCAGAGCGTATACAATCCCAGCTACACCATCGTGAGCCACGGGAACCCCACACCACCGCCGAAGCTGGTTGCCGTGAGCACGGTACCGGCGCCGGTGTATGATCCGGTGCGCGACGGGTGGTTCGTGGCGGACCACGCGGTCGAGTACCTGGAGTCGATGCGGGTGACGGTGCGGGACGTGAGCGTCGTGGCGATCGACCTGGGGAAGGCCTACGACAACTATGAATTGACGGACCCGCTGGAGCACCGCTGCTGGGTATCTGACTACATGAACGTGGATGCGACGGGCGTCTATCATCCGTTTGTGGCGATGGGGCGACACTTCTGCGCTGTTACAGGTGTCTTTGAGCAGTATACGAACCTCAGTGAGGACTGGGACTATTATCAGATCATCACGCAGAGCAGCGTGGACCTTGCCCTGTGTGGCGACGGCGATGTGGACGGGGACCGCGACGTTGACGACTGGGCGCGGTTCGTCGAGTGTGTGACGGGGCCGATGTGCGAGGGTGAGGCCGGCTGCGATCCCCCGGCTTGGACGTTGCCGCCGTGGAACCGGGGGCTGCAGGACTGTCTGATGATGGACAGGGATGCTGACGGGGACGTGGACCTGCGCGACGCGGCCGGGTATCAGCGGGGGTTCGGGTTCTAGACGACGCGGGCGGGGAGGAATCTGACCGTGAGGTGGCAGGGCGAGTACCGACGCGAACTGGTGTTGCTGACGGGGCTGGCAATCCTGTTGGTCGGCGGTTGCAGCGGTGGGCCGAGGCGTGACGGGTGCGGCTGGCGCGGGGGGAGCAAGGTGTCAGTCGTGGCCATCCCGGAGGTGAACCACATGTTGGAGCTGGCGGGCAGCGGGCTGAGCAAGCCGCGGTCGCTGAGTTACAGGGATTTGGCGGGCATGCCGACGCGGCGGGTCGAGAACGTGCTGATGGAGAAGAGCCACAGCCCCGACGAAGTGACGAGTTGGGAAGGGGTGCCGGTGCGGACGCTGCTGGCGGCGGCGGGGTTGAAGCGCGGGCCGATGCGGGTCGAGGTGCGGGCGGCCGACGGCTTTGGGATGAGCATGGCGAGCGACGTGCTGAGGGAGGCGGTGCTGGCGCTGAAGGATGGTGAGGGGCGCTGGTTGGCGGAGGTATCGCCCAAGTCACCGCTGCGGCTGGTCGTGCCCGGCAAGCCGGGCAACTACTGGATCATGAACCCTTGTCGCATCGTGGTGGAGCCGGGCGAGGGAGAAGAGGCGGAGCCATGAAGGCGGTCCGTCGTCATTTCTTCGTCCTGCCGGAGTTGCTGACGATGGCGGCCCTGGCGGCGCTGGGCGGCGTGACGAGCAGCGCGATCAGCGTGCTGCGGGCGGCCGTGCACGGCGTGGTGGGCTCGCCGGTGGGTCTGCAATTCCTGGCTGGTATTCATGTGCTCTGGCCGGTGCTGGCGGTCGGGTTGGTTCGCAAACCGGGGGCGGCGACGGTGACGGCGGCCGTGACGGGCGTGGTGGAGCTGCTGGCCGGCAATCCGCACGGTTTGTTCGTGGTGCTGTATGCGGCGGCGGCCGGAGTGGGCGTGGACCTGGTCTGGATGGTGCTGGGCGGGCGACACCATCCGGTGACGTACATGCTGGCGGGGGGGACGGGAGCCGCGGCCAACGTGCTGGTGCTGAAGTTCGTGTTCTCGCTTTCGCAGGGCGGTGTCGTGGGAGCGGCGTTGCTGGTGTTGGCCACGACGGCGTTTGTGAGCGGGATGCTGCTGGCGGGGCTGCTGGGCTGGTCGTTGCTGAAGGCTCTGCGCCGCGCCGGCATCGCTGGGACCGCGACAGCGTGAGGGCCGGGGGAGCGGCAGGGGACACGGGTGGCCAAGGCAGGGGGCTTTGCCCGCCCCGCTGGGGCTGGGACGGGGAGCGCGTCCGGTCGGTGGCGGGTGGGTGTTTAGCGTCCTCGGCGTTGTGGGTGCCATGCTATTCCGCGACTGCGGTCGCGGGTACGCATGCCTCCTCAGCCGCGGCACATGCCCACCCCCGCCTGCGGTGGGGATGGGCATCGCACCCGGGCTAAACAGGTACGGTGCCGTCGGTACAATCCCTCGTCATGATCCACTTCGATGGCTTTGGCTGGCGGTTCGCACGGTCCGCGGGGTGGGCGGTGCGGGGGGTTTCCCTTGCCGTCGATGCAGGAGAGACGGTCGTCATTGCGGGTGCGAGCGGGTCGGGCAAGACGACGCTGGCGATGGCGGCGTGCGGGCTGCTGATGGGTCGGCGAGCGGGGGAGGCCGAGGGTCGCGTCGTGGTGGACGGGTGCGACGTGGCGGCCACGCCGCTGCACGAGGTGGCCGGGCGAATCGGGTTGGTGCAGCAGAACCCCGAGATGCATTTCGCGACGCCGACGGTACGCGACGAACTGGCGTTTGGGCTGGAGAACCGGTGCGTGCCGCGGGAGGAGATCCGCAGGCGCGTGGACGAGGCGCTGGCGTTGCTGGGCATCGAGCCGCTACGTGGGCGTGAACTGGGGACGCTCTCCGGCGGCGAGAAGCAGCGGGTGGCCGTGGCGTCGATCCTGGCCGGTGGACCGCGGGCGGTGGTGCTGGATGAGCCGACGGCCAGTCTTGATCCGCGGGCATCACGGGACCTTTTTCACGCGTTGGCGGAGTTGGCGCGGCAGCGCGGCCTGACGGTGGTCATCATCGAGCACAAGCTGGCGCAGCTTGCGGCGTTGCGGCCGCGGTTGGTGTGGCTGGATGAAGGACGTGTGCAGGCGGACGTGCGTCTCGGAGCGGACGCCACGGCGCTGCCGACCGGCCTGCGGCAGGCGCTGTTTCTACCCGCGCAGGCGCCGCCGCCGGCTCGCGCGACGCAGGAAACGGCGTTGCTGGCGGAGCTGGCGGGCGTGACGGTGGAGGCCGCGGGACAGGCGATCCTGCGGGACGTGTCGCTGCAAGTGCGGGCGGGTGAGGTGGTGGCCTTGATGGGGCCCAACGGAGGCGGCAAGACGACGCTGCTGCATGTGTTGCTCGGGCTGGCGGAACGGGTGAGCGGGTCGGTGCGGGTCTGCGGTATCGAGGTGACGGGGCGGGTGGCGTCGCGGCTGGCGCCGCATGTTGGTGTCGTGTTTCAGAATGCGGACCACCAGCTTGTGGCGGAGACGGTGTGCGATGAAGCCGTGTATGCCGCGCGGATGCTCGGGCGACTCGATCCGCCCACGACGGCGTGGGGGGAGGAGTTGCTGGCGGTGGCCGGGTTGGCGGAGCGCCGTGATGCGCATCCTTTCGCGCTGAGCTGGGGACAGAAGCGGCGGCTGAACCTGATCTCGGCGGTGTTGCATCAGCCGAAACTGCTGCTGCTCGACGAACCGTTCAGCGGGCAGGATTGGGAGCACGTGCGGTTCCTGCTGACGGTCATTCGACGGATGGTGGAGGTATCGGCGGACGAGCGCGGGGGCGAGTCAACCGCGGAGTCGCGCGGCGCGTGCGTGATGGTGGTTCACGATCCGCGGGTCGTGCTGCGCGTGTGCACGCGCGTGGTGTTTGTCGAGGCCGGGCGGATCGTGGTGGACGCGCCGGTGGACGCGGCGTTTGAGCGGATACAGGCGTTGGGGCATGGGGCGTATGTGCCTGACGACTTAATCGAAGGGTGGAACCGGTCGGCTTCCGGCACGCTTCCGGCGGACCGGACGTGACTTTGGCGGCGAGAACACACCCGCGTGGGTACCTGTTTGGCGTGGGTGCCATGCGCTCACCCACCGCAGGTGGGGGTGGGCATGTGCCGCGGCTGCAAAGGCATGCTTACCCGCGACCGCTGTCGCGGGAGAGCATGGCACCCACAACGCCGAAGACGCTCAACGCGGACCCACCTGCGGCGGGCATCGGGGCGAGGAACGCACGGATGGTCGCTTCGTGCACAATTAACGGTCCTGACCGTCCGCCGCGGCTGCGCCGGCTCAACCCCGCGCTGAAGCTGGCGTGGCTGGTGTGGTTGAGTGTGGCCGTGTTCTGCGCGGACCGTGCGTGGTGGTCATGGCTGGGTGTGGCCGTGGTGATCGCCCTGTTCGCGGCGGGCGGGGTGATGCCGTGGCGCATCCCGGGGAAGCGGTTATGGATACCGCTGGCCGCGGCGCTGCTGGTGACGCAGGTTCTGGCGGTGCGCGAAGGCGGGTCGGTGTGGTGGGTCGTCACGGACCTGGGGATACAGGCGGGTTTGCGGGCGTCGGGTCGGCTGTTGGCGGTGGTGCTGGCGAGCCTATTGTTTGTCGTGACGACGGAGCCCTTCGCGCTGGCGGCCGCGCTGATGAAGCTGGGGCTGCCGGACCGCTGGGGATTCGCGCTGGTGACGGCCCTGCGTCTGGCGCCGCTCTTTCGCGTGGAGGGGCATCACATCTATCGCGCGCAGGTGGTGCGCGGCGTGGCCTGCGACGCCTGTGGGCCGCGGCGGTGGTGGTTGCTCTGCCGGCACCTGTGTCTGCCGTTGTTGGTGTCGGCGTTGCGGACGGCCGAGGCGTTGGCGGTGTCGATGGAGGGGCGGGCGTTTGGGGTGCATCCGCGGCGAACGTCGCTGCGCGAGATGCGCACGACCGGTGCCGACGTGGCGTGCCTGGTGTTGCTTATCGCCTGTGTGGCCGGTAGCGTCGTGTACGCCTTGATCGCGTAGAGCGGGCTCCGCCCGCCGGGATTGTTGCGCACGGGAAGGCAGGCACACGGGAATGGGGATGTGCGACGATGCCGCGCCGGGTGAAACCCGCCCTGCGCGCCGGGCGGCGTGCAGGGCATCCGCAACGTGGCCGCCTTCCACGTCGCCCACGGAGGGCGACGCTACGGGGCGTGCGGCGTCCCCGCCTGTGGAGGCAGAGGTCAGGACCCTTCGGTCGGGGCCACGCTGCGGCATACGCGGGCGAAGTCCTCGGGCGTGTTCACGTTGGCAAGCTGCTCGGTCTCGTCCGGTGTGGGCGTGAGGGCGGTGAGGCGAAGGCGGTGCAGCAGACCGTGCAGGCTGCCCTTGCCGGCCGTGCGTTCTTCCATGGCCGCAGGCAGGACGCGCGGATGGTACAGGGCGCAGCAGGCGTGATACCCGTGGCGCCGGTCGTCGCGTCGGAAGACAACGGCCTCAGCGTCGGAGCGCTCGGCCACGAGCAGGCGCTGCAGCAGGGGCACACTGAGTTGCGGCAGGTCACAGGCGAGCAGCAGGCACCATGCCTGTGGCCGGTGACGCAACAGCGAGATCAGGCCTTCGATCGGTCCGCCGTCCGGCTCGGCGTCAGGAAGGACGGTGAGGTCCCGCACGGCCGGCGGCAATGCGGAGCCCGCGCCGAGCAGCACGACTTCCGCGACGACCTGCGCGGCCAGGGCGACCGTGCGTTCGATCAACGTCCGGCCATCGGGCAGGCGGAGCAGCGTCTTGGGGCAGCCCATGCGGGTGCTGCGACCGCCGATCAGGATACCGGCCGGGCCGAGGTCGTCAGCGCGGGGTACCGGACCGGCGGGCAGCCCCCCGGTCTGCGAGTGATGTTCGCGCGCCTTCATGGTTTCATCGTAGCGTGGGCCGGTTGCATTTGTCACGTGCGGCCGGTAGTGCCCTGGCGGCGGGGCGTCTTGCAGGGCGGGTGTCCAAGGCTTAGTCTTGCCGGCGTTGTCGAAGGTCTCAGGACCGGTCCTGCCGGCAGGGCGGACGCGGTGACGGGACGGACCGGGGGCCGTTGCGGGCAACGGCCGAGGGGCAACGCCGGCGGAGGGAGTGAGAAAGGGAAGGCATTGATGGAAGTCGTACTGGACGGCAACACGCTCTCGATCGAGCAGGTGGAGGCGGTGGCGCGGCACAACGCGCGGGCAACGGTCTCACCCGCGGCGCGCGCGAAGATGCAGAAGTCGCGCGACGTGATTGAGAGCCACGTGGCGGCCGGGGTGGCCATCTACGGGGTTACGACGGGCATCGGCGAGTTCGCGCGCATCCGCATTTCACCGGAGCAGAGCGCGGAGCTGCAGCGCCGGATCGTCTACAGTCATTCGGCGGGCACGGGTGATCCGCAGCCGCCGGACGTGGTGCGGGCGGGCATGCTGTTGCGCGCCAACGTCCTGGCGAAGGGCTACTCGGGCGTGCGCGTGAAGCTGATCGACACCGTACTGGAGATGATTAACCGCGGGGTCATACCCTACATTAATGAGAAGGGTTCGGTGGGCACGAGCGGGGACCTGTCACCGTTATCACAGTTTGCCGAGGTGGCGTTGGGCGAGGGGCGGGCATTCTACCACGGGGAGCTGATGTCCGGGGCGGAGGCGATGAAGCAGGCGGGCGTCCAGCCCACGGATTTGACGTACAAGGAGGGGCTCGGGCTCATCAACGGTTCGCAGATGATGACGGGCGGGGCGGCGTTGCTGGTCTATGACGCTGAGCGCATTCTTAAGAATGCCATGATCGCTAGTGCGATGACCCTGGACGCCCTGCGCGCCGTGGAACGCGCGTTTCATCCGGCGGTGCACCGGGTGCGTCCGTTCCGCGGGCAGAACGCGGTGGCCGGCAACCTGCTCAAGCTGTTCGCCGGCAGTGAGATCATGGCCGACAAATCGGGCAAGGTGCAGGACGGCTACAGCATGCGTTGCGCACCGCAGGTCCTGGGGCCCAGTTGCGACATCCTGGAATACGTCCGCGACATTGTGACGACCGAGATGAACTCCGCGGCGGACAACCCGCTCTTCTTCGGCGAGGAGAAGGAGTACTTCGCGGCGGGCAATTTCCACGGCCAGGGCATCGGGCTGGCGGTGGACTATCTGTGTATCGGTATGTCGGAGGTGGCGAACCTTTCGGAGCGGCATTCGAATCGCCTGCTCAATCCGGTGCTTTCCGGGCTGCCGGATTTTCTGGTGGAGGGCAAGGGGCTCAACTCAGGCCTCATGGTGGCCCAGTACACGGCCGCCGCGCTGGTGAGCGAGAACAAGGTACTTTCGCACCCGGCGTCGGTGGATTCCATCAGTGTGTCGGCCGACCAGGAGGACCACGTCAGCATGGGACCGATCGCCGTGCGCAAGTGCACGGAGATTCTCAAGAACGTCCGCACCGTGCTGGCCGTCGAGATGATGTGCGCGGCGCAGGCGTTCGATTTCCACAAGGGCAAGAAGCCCGGCCGGGGCACGAAGGTTGCGTATGACCTGATTCGGACGAAAGTGCCGCGGCTCATCGACGACCGCGTGCTGTACCCGGATATCGAGGCCATCCGGCAGATGATCGAGAGCAACGTGCTGCTCGACGCGGTGGAGCGCGAGGTGGGGCCGCTGGCGCTTGCCCGCGACGTGGCGTTGCCGCGGCCGGGGGTACCGGCATAGGCGGCTGCACGTGGCGCAGATGCGGAAGGCGGTGCGACGATGAGCGAGGAGCTTCAGGTCCGGCAGGAGCTCTGCGAGGTGGGGCGGCGGCTCTACGCCCGCGGGTTCGCCGCGGGCAATGATGGGAACCTGTCGTACCGCCTCAGCGACGACATTGTCGTCTGCACGCCGACGCTGATGTGCAAGGGCTTCATGCAGCCGACGGACTTGTGTCTCGTGGACATGGCGGGCAAGCAGGTCTTCGGCCCGCGCAAGCATACCAGCGAGATTCACCTGCATCTGGAGGTGTACCGTTCGGACCCGGCCGTGCGCGCGGTGGTGCACTGCCATCCGCCGCACGCGACCGCGTTCGCCGTCGCGCGGGAGGACATTCCCAGCGGCATCCTGCCGGAGGTTGAAGTGTTTCTGGGCATCGTGCCGCGCGCTGAGTATGAGACGCCGGGCGGGTCGGCGTTTGCCGAGAAGATCCGACCGTTCCTGGGACGGGCGAACACGGTGGTGCTGAGCAACCACGGGGTGGTGAGCTGGGCGAACACGCTGGAGCTGGCGTACTGGCGGGCGGAAATGCTGGATGCCTATTGCCGCATCCTGATCCTCGCGAAGCTGGTGGGGAACGTCGAGCGGTTGCCTGATGACAAGGTCATGGAACTAATGAATCTCAAGCAGGCCTTCGGCATGGGAGCGGACCCGCGTCAGCAGCAGAGCGCGTCCCTGCTGGTCAATCCCACGTTCGGCAAGCGCTCGAAATCCTGACGGGAGTACCGGATGGGGTGGCGTCGGCGGGAGGGCCGATGGTGCTTCGCTTCCGGGCTGCTGGGGATCATCCGCTTCCTGACGGTCGCGGTTCCGAAGGTTGGCATGAACTTGCGCATGGTAACCGGGTCAGGGTGCGTTCACGAAGCGCGTGCCGAGCGCAATGTCCTCGGCCGTGACGCGGAAGATCTCCTTCGACTCGGCCGCGACGATGACGTCACCTCCATCGAACGCACAGGCTTCGGTCTGGTAGCGCGCCGGGAACGAGACGGCGCGCGGCGTGGTGCGGCCCAGGTCGGCGAGCTCGTCGCCCAGAGGGAAGACGAGCAGTCGTCCGTAGGTGAGCACGGCGAGCGTTCGACCCTCGTCCGACACGTCGGCGGCCGTCACCATGCGTACGGGCAGATGACCGACCACGTGCGGAATGAGGCGGTCGCCCTCCGCGGGGTCCAGGCGCAGGAGCGGGGGGTCCTGGCGGCGCAGTTTCGGGATGATATACAGTGTCCTGCCGCGGACAAACAACGCTTCACAGTCGTAGTGCTGCTCGGGGTAACGCAGCTTCCAGACCTTGAGGGGCTTGATGGGGTCCATGCGCTCCGCAAGGGTCTCGGGTTCTAACAGTTCGTAGATCACGCGCTCCCCGTATTGGGCGAAGTTATCGCCGAGGTCGCCGATGAAGATGTGACCGCGGTCGTCGATGGCGATGTCTTCCCAGTCCTCATTCACGGCGTCGGCGATCAGCACGCGCCCGACGAGTTCACCGGTCAGCTTGACGGCGAAGAGCTCGGGGGGGTTACCGGAGTCGTTGTGGGTCCAGAAGACGCCGGGATGGCGGCGGCTGCGCGCTAGACCCGAACATTCGCAAATCGCGGAAGACGAGAACGTCCCCACTGGGGCCCAGGTTCGCTTGGCTGGCGCGGCCGGTGGCGGGGCGGGGTCAGGGCGAGCGGCGCTGCCCGGCGGCACCCCTTGGCCGGAAGCCGGGGGCGTGAACTGCCAAACGATGAGCGCCAGGCCTGCGAGCGCCAGGCCTGCTCGAATGTGGCTCCGCCGGCTGGCGAACTGCATCATCATCGCGGTACCCCCTGGTGCCTTGTGCGTCAGGGTCTCAAACGGTGGGCAGAGCGCATCCCCTACCTGGTGGGCGGTGGCGGGCGGAGCCCACCCTACTGGTCTGCGAGTATTCGGCAGATGCGGTCCTGGATCTCTCGATAGGGTCCGCTGCCGCCGGGGTAGCCGTTGAACATCACGGCGAAGGCGTACGTCGGTCCGTCCTTGCTCAGCACGTACCCGCTGAGCGTGCGCACGTTCTTCATGGTGCCGGTCTTGCCGAGGACCCTACCGGCCATGTCTTTGAGACGCTTGCGCAAGGACCCCTCTTCGCCCGCGACGGAAAGGCTTGCGCGCAGGAGCTCCGCCTCCCGCTGTGTGTGCATCCACGCCAGCACGGCCGCAAGCTGCCGCGCGGTGCAGCGGTTGTCCCGGCTGAGTCCCGAGCCGTCCGCGACGACCAGGCTGTCGAGACTTACGGAACTCTCGCGCAAGGCCGCCCGCACGGCGTCCTGCCCCAGGGCCCAGGAGCCTTGCGGGTCGCTGAGCTGCCGGCACCGGGCCCATTCATAGGCCGTGCGTTTCAGCAGGCAATCGGCAAAGAGGTTCTGACTATCCTTGCCGGCGCGTTCGAGCGTCTCTGCCAGCGGGGTAACCCGCACGGCCAGCAGGGTCAACTCCGTCGGCAAAGACCCGTCGGGCTGGCGCACCCGGCGACGCTCGGTCGGACCAGCAATGCGGACGCCCCGCTCGGCAAACACGGCCCGTAGCGTCTCTGCGGTCACAAGGCCGGGATCGCTGACCGGCACCGACGTGAACGGCCACTTCTTGTTGCAGGTGCCCCTGATCGTGTAGCGGTACGTCCCCGGAACGTGGTGCAACACCGGCTGCCCGTTGGGCCCGGTGCGGCAGGAGTTTTCAATCTCGATCAGCGGGCACCTGGGCAGCACGCTCACCGACACCGGGCGACCCGGCAGCGTCGGCGTCAGCGTGATGTCCACGCAGTTGTCATTGAAGTTGAGCCCACCGACGGGGGCGGCGAACCACTTGCCGAGGTCGTCCGGCTCCCACGAGGGGTGCACACGCGCGTCGTCGAAGATGGACTCGTCGATAACGAGCCGGCCGGAAAACTCGGCTTGGCCGGCCGTCTTCAGCGCGTCCGCCCATTGCTCGAAGTCGGAGGTGATGGAGTGCCCATGACGCTGGTGAATCTTCGGGTCGCCCAGGCCGGGGTCCCCGTCGCCGATCAGGTAGAGGTTGGTGCCGTCGGTGGCGAGGCGCGTCTGGAACCGGAATTCGGCACCCAGCACTTTGAGTGCGGCCGCCATGACGAACACCTTGGTGTTGCTGGCGGGCAGCAGGGGGGCATCGGCGTTGTGCGTGAAGACGGTGCTTCCCGTGCGAAGATCGATGACACAGGCGGCCGCCACCGTCTGCGGGTGGGGCAGGCGGGTCAGCTCGGCGTGCAGCGCCGAGGAAAGGGGTTGCGGGTTCGTCCGAGCCGGCTTCGCCTTGCCGCCGGCAAGGGCCGGGTGTCCCCCGCCCGGCAGCAGGGCCAGCATCGCTAGCGCCGGCCAGATCCGCAGCTCCCTCCGCCGCCGGAGCGCTGAGCTGACTGCTCTCCGCAGTGGTGTCGAACTACCCATCGCGTTTCTCCGCCGTCCCATCGAAGTAGCAGGCACTTCTCCGCCTGCGGCCGGTCAGCCCGGAGCGGGCGATGATAAGCCTCCCGGCCTCCCGATCAACCGCTGGGCCCGGATGCCTGCTCGCCTGACCCCATGCGGCCGCCCGTCCGCCGGCCCGTGCGGCCGGTGTCATTGCGGGATTATGGAGAGGTGCTGCGGTTTCGCCCGCCTTATGGGTAACATTGCTGTAATATAGGGGGTGAGCGGCTGGCGAACTGCCTGGAGCGGGTTGACGATGGTAAGGTAGCGCCCTGCGCGTGCCGGACGGCCCGAACCGCCGTGGGGACATGCTTCCCCGGGGGTAGCCGCCGGTTGAAGAAGTAGCGCCGGCCCCCTGCGGCCGACGTAGAAGGCGCCCAGCGCCGCGGCCCCCAAGAGGGCTCTGCCACTGACGCCCGGTTCTTCAACCGGCCGCGAGCCGGGTTCCGGGCGGGACCGCCCGGGAGCAAGAATGGGGGGCGGCGGTCCCCCACCCCAGGTGCCGGGATATGCTCGCGGCGACCGGCGCGCCGCGGGGAGTGAAGGTGTGGCCGTGCTCCGCAGGGCCGTGCCCTGCCGGTCAGCGACTGCCGGCTTCCCGCCGCCATGCCGTTGGCGCACCTTGCGCGCGGCTCCGGCGAGCGCCGCCAGCATAGCATCTGGTCCGCATTCGGAGACAACCCGGGGCAAGTCATGGGCAGAGAACGCGTCATCGTAGTTATCGAGGATGAGCCCGCGATCCGGCGCGGCATCGCCGACGCCCTCAAGATGGCGGGGCACACGATCGTCGAGGCAGCCGACGGCGAAGCCGGGCTGCGCGAAGCCCGGGCGGCCGGGGTCAGCCTGGTCCTGCTCGATCTGCTGCTGCCCAAGCTGGACGGCTTCGAGGTGCTGACGGATCTGCGTCGCTCGCACCCGGCGTTGCCGATCATCATTCTGAGCGCGCGGGGGTCGGAGAATGACCGGGTCCGCGGGCTGCGCCTGGGCGCGGACGATTACGTGGTGAAGCCGTTTTCCGCCCGCGAGTTGCTTGCCCGGGTGGATGCCGTGCTGCGCCGCAGTCCGGATCGGCCGGCGCCGGTGGTGCTGCTGCGGGGAGGGGGCACGACAGTGGACTGCGGTCGGCGCGAGGTGCGCTACGCGGACCAGCCGCGCGCGGCCTTGTCCGAGATGGAGGCGAGCATTCTGAAACACCTGGCGGCGCACGGCGGTCGAGCGGTTTCGCGCGAGGAGCTTCTGTCGACCGTCTGGGGTATCCGCGACGGGGTGGTCGAGACGCGCGCGATTGACATGCACATCACCCGCCTGCGCAACAAGCTGATGGCCGGGAAGGCGGATGCCCCGGAGTGGATCACCACGGTCCGCGGCAAGGGCTACATGCTGGGGGCGGAGGTGACGGTGGTGGTCGAGGACCATGCGTCGGGGGAACCACGATGACGAGGGGACGCCTCGGCACACGTCTGGCGCTGGTCGGCTTCGGGCTGATTGTCGCGGTCACCCTGGGGGGTATGACCTGGGGGACGCTGGCGACGTTGCGTCTGGCACGGGTGGACCTGGCTCAGCAACATGCGGCCAAGGTGCGCAAGGCGTTGTGGCAGTTGGACAGCCTGCTGACGCCGGTCATCATGCACGAGGCCGGTCGCCACTACACCCATTACGTACCGTTCTACCGTCCGCTGGACGTCTGGACCGTCGACGGCGTGCCGCTGGAACGGGGTAGCATCCTGCTCCGGTCGCCCCTGCTGAATCCGCCGTCCAGTTCGTGGGTTGAGCTGTATTTCCAGGTGTGCCCGGACGGCACCTGGAGCAGCCCGCAGCTTCCCGAGACCGCGGACCTGCCGTGGGTGGAGCCGGGGTCCTTGCAGTTGAGCGAGCAGCGCCAGGAGATCGTGCGGCGCAGGCTGGAGGAACTCAGCAGCACGCTGCCACTCAGTGAATTGCGTCAGCGTGTGGCCAAGGCCCGGGCGGCCGAGGAGGGGCTCTACGGCGATTCAGGTCCCGCGGTCATCATGCGCGCCCTGCGCTCCGATGTCCCTCCCGACTACCAGCGGCGAACCCGCGCCCAGAGGTTTGCTCAGCTCAACACGCTCCCCGTTCTCGAGTGTGACCCGGCGCAGATTGTGGTCGGTAACGTCGACCGTCAATGGACCGAACCACAGACACAAGAGGGGGAGGCCACCGAAGCCGCGTCCCCGTTGGCGGCCATCGAGGTCTCTCCCATGACCTCGATCTGGCTGGACGGTTGCTGCGGACCCAAGGCCCGCCTGGCGTTCGTCCGCACGGTCACGATCGACAGCGATGAGTATCTCCAGGGCTTCGTGGCCTGCTGGGCCGAGCTGAAGCCCGGCCTGCTGGCTCATATCAGCGAGTTGTTCCCTGCAGCGGACTTGCAGCCGGTATCTGACCGGGCGACCGTCGACCCGGCCACCATCGAGATGATGATGAGCAGCATTGACGCCAAGCTGGCCGTCCCGCCGGATGAGACCGCGACACTGGGAGCGGCCTGGCGGTCGGTGCGTCCGACCCTGTTGACGAGTTGGGCGGCGGCCGTGCTTGTGCTTGCCGGCGCGGGATTCGGCGTCCGTAGCCTGCTCGCGCTGACGGAGCGTCGCCTTCAGTTCGCCTATGCCGTGACGCATGAGCTGCGGACGCCGTTAACGACGTTTCGGCTCTACTCCGACATGCTCTCCGCGGGCCTCGTGCCTGAGCCCTCGCGTCAGGAGTACCTCGACACGCTCGACCGCGAGTCCGAGCGCCTGGCGAGCCTCGTCGAGGGCATCCTCGAATATGCGCGCATCGAGAACCAGAAGGTGCGTCTCAACCCGACCGCCGTCGAAGGCGAGGCGTTGGTACGCCAACTCCTGGAACGCTTCCGCGAGCGCTGCGCGGCCGCGGGCGTTCAGTTACTCAGTGAGAGCACGTGGCCCGACGGGTGGAGCATCCGGACCGACGCCGAACTTGTCCAGCAGGTCGTCGCGGTGCTGGTCAACAACGCCTGCCGGTACGCGCAAAGGGGCGGTGGCGGCACGGTTGTCCTGTGCGCGGCCGGCGCCAATGGGCGCCTCGTGCTGGATGTGATTGACAACGGGCCGGGCATTGACCGCGCCGACGCCCGGACCATCTTCAAGCCGTTCCGCCGGGGACGCCGCGTCGAGGCGGGTGCCGCCGGCGGGATCGGTCTGGGCCTGGCCCTCGCGCGCAACTGGGCCAGACTGCTGGGCGGTAAACTGGAACTCGCGGCCCGTCACGACGCCCACTACGGCGGGGCCCACTTTCGACTCACCGTCCCGGACCGCACTGATGCCTGAGCGCAGCGCCACCGATTAGTCCCATCCTTCCCCGCGGCGCCGGACGGCGCCGGGCACCGCGCCGCAGTGGCCCGCGGGGGCGACCGTTTGACGCCACCGGGCGGACGGCTTAGCATTTTGGGTCTGTACGTCCGCCCGGGGCCGCCGCCGAGCACGCCCTGGCGGTCGGACGCTGAGCTGGCGCGGTGCGCGGGAATGACCGATCATCTGACACGCCTGGTGGAGTCGTTTGCCGGTCGATCGGTGTTGCTCGTGGGCGACCTGATCCTGGACCGCTACGTCTACGGCGACGCCGAACGAATCAGCCCCGAAGCGCCGGTCCCCGTGCTGCGCGTGGTTGAGCAGCGGGAGGCCGTCGGCGGCAGCGCCAACGTGGCTGCCTGCCTGCGGGCACTGGGCTGCCGAGTGTTCTGTTGCGGCATGGCCGGGCGGGACCGACACGGCGAGCATCTGCTTGCCCTCCTGCACGAAATCGGTGTTGAAACTACGCCGGTCGTTCGTCCGTCAGACAGACCCACGACGACCAAGACCCGCCTGGTGGGCCTTGCCCAGCACCGTCATCGCCAGCAACTGCTGCGCGTGGATGAAGAGGACGCTCGTCCCCTCAGCCCCGAGGAAGCGAAGCAGATCCAGGCGGCCGCCCTCGCGCTGGTTGAGCACGTCGACGTCATCTGCATCGAAGATTATGATAAAGGCGTGGTGAGCGAGCCGCTCGTCCAGGCCGTGACCGACCGGGCGCGGCAGCAGCGCAAGCCGGTGCTGGTGGACCCCGCCCGACTCACCAGCTACTCCCGCTACATTGGCGCCGACGTGCTGACCCCGAACCGCACGGAGTTGGCGCTGGCCACGGGCGGCTGCGGACAGACGCTGCCCGAGCTTGCCGAGGCGGCCCGGTCCCTGCTGGAGCCGCTGGGCGTGCGTGCCGTCGTGGCCACCGTGGACCGCGAGGGAGCCCTGCTGGTCGAGCGCGGCAGACCCTGGCTGCACGTGCCGACCACGCCGCGCAGCGTCTACGACAACACCGGCGCCGGGGACGCCGTGCTCGCGATGCTGGCGGCCGCCGTCGCCAGTGGGGCGGACTTGAAGAGCGCGACGGAACTTGCCAACGTCGCCGGCGGGCTCGAGGTCGAACGCTTCGGCTGCGTGCCGATCACGGCCGGTGAGGTGCTCGCCGAACTGCGGCTGGTGCAGCGCTTCCGCAACGGCAAGCTCCGTTCGCTCGAAGAACTCGTGGCGGAACTTACCCTGCGCCGGGATCGTGGCGAGACGGTGGCGTTCACCAACGGCTGCTTCGACCTGCTGCACGCCGGACACGTGGAACTGCTGCGCCGCTGCCGGCAGGAGGCGTCGATACTGGTGGTGGGCCTCAACAGCGACGCCTCGGTGCGTGCGCAGGGTAAGGGCCCGGAGCGACCGATCAACGCGTTTGCGCATCGGGCAGCCGTGCTCGGCGCCCTGGAGTGCGTGGACTACGTGGTCGGTTTCGACGAGCCCACGCCGGAGCGTTTGATCCGCGGCGTCCGTCCGGACGTACTGATCAAGGGCGAAGACTGGGCCGGCAAGGGCGTGGTCGGACAGCAGTTCGTGGAGTCCACCGGCGGTCGCGTGGTGTTGGTGCCGCTGGTCGAGAGCTTCAGCACCACGGCTCTGCTCGAACGCATCCGCCGGGCGGGACCGGGATGAACGAAAGCATGCAGGAACAGTTCGCCGAACATCAGCGCGCGGTAGCCGCTGCCGTCGAGCAGATTCCGTTGCTCGCGCGCATGGCCGACCGGCTGGCGGAGTGTTTCCGGGCCGGCGGGCGCCTGCACCTGCTGGGCAACGGGGGCAGCGCCGCCGACGCCCAGCACATCGCCGCGGAGTTGGTGGGTCGCTTCAAACAAGAGCGGCCGGCGCTACCGGCGGTGGCTCTCACCACGGATACGTCGATTCTGACGGCCGTCGGCAACGACCTGGGCTTCGAGGCCGGCTTCGATCGCCAGGTCGAGGCGCTGGTGACCGCGCGGGACGCCGTCTGGGCCTTGAGTACCTCGGGCTCGTCTCCCAACGTGCTCCGGGCGGTCGAACGGGCCAGACGGGTCGGCGCCCTGTGCCTGGGGTTCACCGGCCGAAAGGGACGGCGCTTGCGGGAATTGTGCGATCTGTGCTTCGTCGCCGATCATGACGACAGCGACCGCATCCAGGAGGTGCATCAGCTTGCGTATCACCTGATCTGCGAGCGCATCGAGCGGAAGTGGGTGGCAGAAGGCAAGAGGCAAGAGGCAAGAGGCAAGAGCCCGTAGGGTGGGCTTTGCCCAGCGGGCCGACTTCAGCCCCACGCAGCCGAAGGGAGTCGAGCACGTATGAGAGTCCTGGTCACCGGCTCCAGCGGTCAGATTGGCACCAACGTTGCCCTCGCGCTGATGGCCCGGGGCGACGAGGTCATCGGTATTGACAACCGCGCCAACACCTGGACGGACCGCTTCGAGACCGTGCTGCTGGATCTGGTGACCGCGCGCCCGACGGATTTGCCCGACGCGCGCTTCGACCTCGTGCTGCACCTGGCCGCGAATGCCAAGGTCCACGAGCTGGTGGTGCACCCGCAGCGCGCGATGGACAACATCACGATGCTCTTTAAGGTGCTGGACTACTGCCGCCAGCACGGGCTGCCGATGGTGTTCGCCAGTTCGCGCGAGGTTTACGGCGACATCCACCGTCACGTCACGGAGGAAGCCGCGGCCGACTTCGTCGTCGCCGAGAGCCCCTACAGTGCCAGCAAGATCGCCGGCGAGGCCCTCATCTACTCCTACGCCCAGTGCTACAAGCTCCCGTTCCTGGTCTTCCGTTTCAGCAACGTCTACGGTCGCTATGACAACGACCTGGAACGGCTGGAGCGGGTTATCCCGCTGTTCATGCACCGTATTGCCCGCGAGCAGCCGATTACCCTTTACGGCCGGGAGAAGGTGCTCGACTTCACCTACGTCGATGACTGTGCCGTCGGCGTTGTGGCCGGGATCGACGCGCTGCTCGCCGGGCGGGTGGTGGGGGAGACGATCAACCTGGCCTACGGCCACGGCAGCACGCTGGTGGACATGATGAACATCCTGGCTCTTGCCCTGGGCAAAGAACCGAGAGTTGCCATTGAGCCGACCCGCGTAGGCGAGGTGACCCACTATGTTGCCGATATCAGCAAGGCGCGGGCCCTGTTGGGCTATCAGCCGCAGGTGCCGCTGACCGGGGGGCTCATCCAGGCCGTCGCCTGGAACCGCCGGACCGGCGCGCTGCCCTGACGAACGTGAGGGAATGGACTGGACGCTGATGGTCGCGGAGAGGAGCAGGCGAGGCAACCAGAGCATGGATATCAGGACTTCAACCGATCGGGTGACTCACGCGGCGCGAACGGCAACGCTGCGCCGCGCCATCGCGGTGTACCTGCTGGCGACGCTGGCGCCCATGTCAGCCGCCCATGAGGCGGACCAGTACACCGTCCCCAGCGGACGCGAGTTCGCCGACCTGCGCCTGTACTTCTCGGAGCAGTTTCACGGCACACTCACGCGGGCCATGGAGAAGACCAACAACCGTATCCGCCGCTCCCTGAAGGACGGCGAGCCCACGTCCGCGACGGCCCGTTTGCAGTCGCCCGAGGTGATCGCCCAGGCGGTGCTTCATGAGTTCCCGTCGGTGGCCTACTACATCGAAGGGTTGGAGGGCAGGCTGCGTCGCACCGACGTCCAGGAAAGGTATCCGGGTCTGGTGGTGGCGTATCAGCCGACGTTCTGGATCTACCATCATCCTGCCCTGCTGCTGGACCCCACCAAGCTCGTCCGTCTGTGGCGCACCTCCACGATCATGATTGACGGTACCTATCTCGGCACTGACAAGCTCGCCCACTTCCTGTTCATGGGACACATCTATTACACGGGCTACTGCCGGGCGCGGGCCCGTGGGCAGGTCGACGCGGAGGCTGCCCGGCAGGCCGTGCAACTCGGCGCCGGCAGCAACCTGTTCTTCTCCGAGAATGCGTTGCTGGGCCGCTTCACCACGGGTGTCCGTTCGAATGCCGATCTCGCGGCCAACTATGCCGGGATGAAGTTCTTCCTCAACCTGACCGAGACCGTGCGGGTGCGGGGTCGCATGCAGCCGCCGATGCTGGTGCGGGAGGGGCCCTGCTGGCGGCTCAACGATCATGTCCACCCGGCCTCGGACTTCTTCACGGTGTTCGTGACCGACCATTGGGACGAGGCGCTGAACCCCTCTGCCCTCTCGCCGGAGGTCCGCCCGTGGGTGCGCCAGGGTGTTCAGCAGCGCTGCCCGGACCTGGTGCTCTGGTATCACGACGAACAGGGCCGACCCCGGACGCGGGCCGACTTCGTTCGGACCAACGAGGAACTGAGGACGTACTTCGGCGAAGACTACGGCTACATCGGCGTGCCCGAGGAACTGGTGAGCATCGCCACCTGCTGCTTCGCCGCACCTGCTGCCACCGGCCCCGACGAGGTCGTCACCCAGCCGGGCGATGCCGCCCCGGATGCTGCCGCTGCCGGATCGCTGGGGCCTGGGAGCGTGGACACGTCCGATCGACTGGGACGCACGCCGCTGTGGTGGGCCGCCTGCCGGGGCGACGTGGACGCGGTGCGCGAGCTGCTGGCCCATGGGGCGGCTGTTGACGTGGCCGACCTCGATCGACAGACGCCGCTGCACGCGGCCGCGCGTGGGGGGCACGTGGCCGTAGTCGAGCTGCTGCTCGCCCACGGCGCCGACGCCGAGACGCGGGCGCAGTACGGCCTGACCCCGCTTCACCTGGCCGTGCGCGGGGTGCAGCCCGACGCCGCCCGCGTGTTGTTGCGTCACCACGCCCGCGCCGATGCGGCCGACGATTTCGGGTGTACGCCGCTGCATGACGCTGCCGGGCGGGGGCATGAGTTGCTGGTGACGGAGTTGCTGGCGGCCGGCGCAAATCCCAACGCTGGCGACACGCGAGGCACGACGCCGCTGCATCGTGCCGCGCGGGTGGGCAGTTCCGGGGTGGTAGCACGGCTGCTGGCGGCCGGCGCGGACCCGGGCAGCCGGGATGCCTTTGGTCAGACGCCCCCGATTCAAACCGCGACCGTCGGGGCGCCGTTAGATGCCGCCGGCGCTACCGCGTTGATAAGGGGTGGCTGAGCGGCCCCGCCTCCCCGCATTCGCCGCCCCGGCTTCGGCGGGATGGCCAAGGCCATGACGCGTGAGTGAGCTTGTGATGACAGCTAAGACAGCATTCTGCGGGGCGATCTTGTTGGGTCTGGCCGCGTCCGGTTGTGCCACGCCGCGCCCCGCCCTTCATGGTTGGCAGGACGCCCTCACCCAGTACGTCATGGTACAGGGCCGCGGCGACCCCAACGTCCTTCGTGACACGACCGACCTGCACTCGCGGCGCGACCTGCGCCCCGGGCGCATTACCTTCGGCCGGCTTGACCTGCGCCGCGACCCCGCGTCGCTGGGCGGCAAGTGCGACGTACAGGGCGTGCTGGTGGCTCAACACACCCACCTTGCCCGTTCGTGGTACGTCTTCGTCGTCGGCGTGATCACCCGCGAGCCGCGCTCGTCCGCCGGCCTGGCCGACCTGCGCCTCGTTGCGTTCACCTGCGATTCGGGGGCGATCCATTGGCTGACCGGAGCGTCCGACCCGGCCGCGCTCGCTCAGTACTTCGCGGGCCGCGCGGACGACGCCGCCGAGCCTCGGGGAGCGCTCGGACCCCTCACGTTCCCCGGTCCTCTTGACGTCTACCGCCTCGACGCCGCTGGGCCTTCGTTGTCCGTCATCGAGGAGCGCTCCGGGGCCACGTGGCGCCTGACGCTTGCCGAGCCCGTCGAACCCACAGACGTACCCCAAGCCGCGCAGGACCCGATCGGCGGGTAAATGCCGCACCCTGTGACCCGGAGCAGGAGTGCGACAACCGGGGTGTCGCCGTACCGCGCGGGCTGCCCTTGATACTTGGCGTCAAGAGGAGCAAACCCGGGGCTGGCCTACGTCGTGGAATTGCGCACCGTCATACAGATAGGACCACACAAATGGGAGCCATGCCCAAGCTCGCCGGGGGCGAGCGCCGGCATGCCGGTCTCTGGGTGCTGCCGGGTGCCGGGGCTCTGCGCCGAGGCATGGCGGCGCTGCGCTTGGCCATGCCACCCAATCACGGCTTTGGCCATGCCACTCAACCTCGGGTCGGCTATGCCACCCAACCTCAGGCCGGCTATGCCATGCGGAGCAGGCTTGCCCACGCCGGTGGTTAGTTCTACCGGTGCGCAGTGCCGCTCAGTGCCGCTCGCGCTCCAGGGCCGCCTTGAACTCCTCGCGCTGTTCTTTCAGCTCCGGGGGTAGTTCGGCATACATGTAGTTGAAGCAGTCCAGCGGATCCACGTCGCGCATCGTCTCGTAGCGTTCGACGGCCTGGCGCACTTCGTCCGCCGCTTCAGTCTCGATCTGCTTGACCAGTTCCTCCGTCAGGATGCCCTTGCGCATGAGGTAGCCGCGGAAGCGGGGGATCGGATCGAGCTTCTCCCACTTGGCGACCTCCTCTTGGGTGCGGTACTTCCTGGGATCGTCGGCCGTCGTGTGCACGCCGAGGCGATACGTGACCGCCTCGATGAGGGTGGGCCCGCCGCCCAGACGCGCTTTATCCACTGCCTCTTGCGTGGCCGCGTGCACCGCCAGAGCGTCGTTGCCGTCGACTTGGATGCCGTCGAAGCCGTAGGCAACCGCCTTCTGCGCAAGCGTTGCCGAAGCGGTCTGCTTGTCGCGCGGCACGGAGATCGCCCAGTGGTTGTTCTGGATGACGACGATCAGCGGCATCTGAAAGACGCCGGCGAAGTTGAGCCCCTCGTGGAAGTCGCCCTCGCTGGTCGCCCCGTCACCGCAGAAGCACAAGACGACGTCCTGCTTCTCCTTGAGCTTGATTGCCCAGGCGATCCCCATGGCGTGCACGACTTGGCTGGCGATGGGCACGGCGATGGGCAAGTCGTTCACGCCTGCCGGGGCGACGTTGCCTTCCTCGTAGCCGCCCCAGTACTGGAGGACGCGTTCCATCGGCCAGCCGCGATGCAGCGCGACTCCACCCTCGCGGAACGTGGGCGCGACCCAGTCATCAGGTCGCAAGGCGAGGACCGTGCCGCAGTGGGCCGCCTCCTGCCCTCGGCAGGGTCCGTACGTGCCGATGCGGCCCTGACGCTGGAGGTTGATGAGCCGCTCGTCGAGTGTCCGGGTCCGCACCATGAGGCGGTACAGGTACAGCAGGCGGTCCGGCGCGAGCTTCGGCTCCAGCACCTCGTCCACCTGCCCCTCCCCGTTCAGGATGGACAGGTACTCGACCTTCTCCTTCAACTCGATGCGGTTTCGCGGCACGGCCACACCCCCGTTGTTTGCTTGGTGTACGACCCCGGCTGACGGTCAGTTTGCCGACCGCCCGGCCGGTGAACACCGGCCCAGGGACCATAGCGGTCAGGGCAGGCCCGTACAAGGGCGGGCTCCGCCCGCCGCGGTAGGATCCGCGATGCCGTCCCCGCAGTGTCCCCCGTGCCCGACGTAGGGCGGGCTCCGGGGCCATGCCACGCCGCCCAGGGGCGGCGCCGCCCGCGGGCATCCGCTGGGGGCTGGCCCCCGGCCCCCGGCTTCATCGGCTGTTCCTACGCCTCAACGCAGGAGGATGTCGCGGGTGGCCGCCACCGCCTCGTCCATCGCGTCCGCAACGGCGTCGAACGACAGGCTGGTCTCCGGCGGAAGCTCCAAGCCCAACTCCATCCGCAGCTCCGCCCGCACGGGAATGCTCCGGTAGGTGCTCTCCCCCAGCAGCCGCTCGACCTCCGCCGAAACCAGGAAATCGACCAGACGCCGGGCGGCTTCAGGGTGCCGGCATCCCTTCACGATGCCCACACTGGCGGGGATCAGCAGCGTGCCGCCGTCTCCCATGTCCGGGTAACGCAGGTCCATGCCCGAGCCGGATCGCTGGGCGACCCAGACGTCGTCGGTATCCGTGGCCGCCAGATCGACCCGCCCGTCCATGATCGCCCGCACGGCCGCGGTGTTGCCATCGACCACCAGGGCCTTGCCGTCACGCACCTGCGTCAACCACGCTCGCCCGCGCTCCGGCCCCCAGAGGGCGAACATGGCCGCCACGTGCCCGCGCGTCGTGCCAAAGAGCGGGTTCGCCAGCGCGAGACGCGGCGCAATCTCCGGCCGTGCCAGGTCCTCCCAGCGGCCGGGCACCTGATCGGCCGGCAGGCGGCTGGGCTCGAACCCCAGCACCCGAGCCCGCAGGCCGAAGGCTGTCCACCGATGCTGCGCGTCCCGGTACCGGGCCGGAATGTCGGCCGCGGCCGGCGGGTCATAGGGCTCCAACAACCCCTGCCGGGCGAGCAGGATCGTGTTGAACAACTCGCTCGACCAGAACACGTCCGCGCGGGGTCGGGACGCCTCCTGCTCAATCTTACGCACCAGCCCGGTCGTCTTGCCGGCCTCGGAGTCGTAAACGACCTCGGCCGCCACGCCGGTCTCCTTCTCGAACCGGGCGAACACAAGCCGGGAGAACTCCTCGTCCACGCTGCAGTACACGACGACCGGGGTCGCCGGCGCTGCTGTTGCCGGCTCGACGTCGCCGGCCGCGGCCGTGTCGCCCGGCGGGGCGACATCCCCGGTTGGACGCGGTGCTTCTCGCCGGCACGCGGGTCCCCATGCCGAGGCCAGCACGATCACCAACCAACCCGTTACTACCGCACAGCGAGAATAGGGCATGTCTACACCTCCTTCCACGCATTTGACGAACGTGGACGCGATTCGTAAAGTTACGCGCTGGTTTTCCAGGGGGTGATGTGCCTCAGGTCACGCCCTGGTTGTGGCCCCCATCGTCTAGTGGCCTAGGATACCGGCTTTTCATGCCGGCGACAGGGGTTCGAATCCCCTTGGGGGTGGTACTTACCTTACTTGGGTGTGTGGCCAGCGCTGTAGCGTCGCCCCTCCGTGGGCGACGTAGAAGGTCGAAGCGTTGTGGTGGACCACGTCAGCCGCAGGGGGCCGATGCTACCCTGCTTGCCGGGTCGGCTCCCCGGTCAGAGGTCAGGTGCGTGATCAACGATGAAGTAGCTCGAGTCCTGGAGCGCATCGCCGACCTGCTGGAGATCGACGGGGCGGATGTATTTCGGGTCAACTCGTACCGTCGGGCGAGTCGGACCGTGAAGGAGGCGGGCAAGGACGTTGCGGCGCTGGCGGCCGAGGATCGATTGACTGACTTGCCCGGCATCGGCAAGGGCACGGCTCAGCGCATCGGGCAGTACGTTTCCACCGGGCACATCGACGTCCTCGATGAACTGGAGGCGAAGCTGCCCACGGGCCTGCCGGCGCTGCTCGACATTCCCGGCCTGGGGCCCAAGAAGGTGTCGGCCATGCACACGCAGCTCGGCGTGGGCGGGCTCGACGACCTGAAACGCGTCATCGACTCCGGCGAGCTGCAGAAGCTGCCGGGCTTCGGCGCCACCAGCGTCCAGCGCATCACCGAGGGCATCGCCTTCCTGCAAACCAGCGGCGGGCGCACGCCGCTGGGCATCGCGTTGCCGATCGCCGAGGGGCTGTGCGCGCAGGTTGCCGCGCTGCCTGGAGTGAAGCGAGTCGAGATGGCCGGGTCACTGCGCCGGGGACGCGAGACCATCGGCGACGTCGATCTGCTCTGCGTGGCCGAAGATGGCAAGGCCGTCGTCGATGCGTTTGTCGGGCTCGAAGGCGTACGCCGCGTGCTCGCCCAGGGGGCGACCAAAGGGTCCGTTACCGTGCAGACCGACGACGGTACCGAATTGCAGGTCGATCTGCGCGTCGTGGCCGAGGAGTCCTTCGGGGCCGCGTGGCAGTACTTCACCGGGTCGAAGGACCACAACGTCCGCCTGCGTGAGATCGCGGTGAAGAAGAAATGGCGGCTCAACGAGTACGGCCTGTACGACGGTGAACGCCGGATCGCCGGGCCGGAGGAGAAGCAGGTCTACGCGAAGCTCGGCCTGCCCTGGATTCCGCCTGAGTTGCGTGAGGACCGCGGCGAGTTCGAGCCCGGCTGGCAGGTGTCGGAACTGGTCGGCTTGGACGACATCCGGGGCGACCTCCACGTGCACACCGACGCCAGCGATGGCCGCAACACGGTCGAAGAGATGGCCCACGCGGCCCGCGACCTCGGCTATGAGTACATCGCCATCACCGATCACTCCCGCAGCAGCACCATCGCCAACGGGCTCTCCAACGAGCGGCTCAAGAAGCACCTGGAGAACGTGCGGGCCGTGGGTCGCAAGCTGCGCGGCCTCAAGGTCCTCACCGGCTGTGAGTGCGACATCCTGCCGAGTGGCAAGCTCGACTACTCGGATGCACTGCTGGCCGAGTGCGACTGGGTGGTCGCCAGCATCCATT
Organism: Planctomycetota bacterium; assembly: GCA_029558835.1. Taxonomy (GTDB): domain Bacteria; phylum Planctomycetota; class Phycisphaerae; order UBA1845; family UBA1845; genus JAKQDH01. The sequence continues at coordinate 40,628 of JAKQDH010000075.1, forward strand.
CCGCGATGGGCCCCGGCGGCAAGGGGAAGCTCAGCCCCACGGAGCGGACGCTGGCGGCCATGGAGAACCCGTACGTGCACGCCATCGGCCACCTGACCGGCCGACTCATCAACCAGCGCCCGCCGATGGAGATCGACGTCGAGGCCGTGGTGCAGGCGGCCGCCCGCACCGGAACCGCCCTCGAGGTCAACGCCCACCTGTCGCGGCTCGATCTGAAGGACCTGCACATCCGCCAGGCACTCGCGGCCGGCGTCAAGCTCGTCATCAACACCGACGCCCACTCGCCGACCGGCTTCGGCCAGATGCGTTACGGCATCCTCACCGCCCGCCGCGGCGGCGCCACCCGCAAGGACGTGCTGAACTGCCTCACCTGGACGGCCTTGCGCAAGCGGCTGAACGCCAAGCGTTCGTGAACGCCGACCCCTCCATGCACTCAGAGCCGCGGGCGCAAGCCCGCAGGCACGCGCGGTCGATGGCTGCCCGATACGCAAGTCTGTCCGATTGTCACGGGACTCGCGCCCGGGGTTCTGCTGAAGCCGGCGGAAGCGTTCTGCCGGCGGCGCGTGGCAGGCGGTGGGCGGGGCGGGTATCCTACGGCCGGATGAAGGAAGGTGGTGGGATGAGCGATCATTGAGACGCAAGCGGAACAACAGGACAGACGGGCAGCCGAACCCGGGGACGCCGGGCGCGGGCGGTGCCAAGGCCCAGGCCCAACCGGTCGAGGTACTGCCGCATCTGGGGTTCGCATTGACCACGCACCGGTCGCTGGTGCTGCTGGCCCTGGTGAGCCTGCTCTTGCAGACGCTGAGTTTTGAGCCGATCGGCTTCTGGCCGGCGGTGTTCGTTTGCCTCGTACCCTGGTGCGTCCTGATCGGGACGGCCCACTCGGCGCCGCGGGTCTATTTTTACAGCTACCTGCTAGGGCTGGCGTTCTTTCTGCTGAACCTGCGCTGGGCGTTGCACGCGACCACGGTCCGGTTTGCCCACGCCTGGCTGCTGCTGGGGCTGTACCTGGGGCTGTACTATCTGCTGGTGGCGTGTCCCGTGCGGCACGCCATTCGGCGGCGGCGGATGCCGCTGGCCGTGGTCGTCCCGCTGGTGTGGACCGGCAGCGAGATCCTGCGGGCGGTGGTCATCACGGGCTTCCCGTGGTTCTTCCTGTCACACAGCCTGTACCGGGTGCTGCCGCTGACGCAGATCAGCGATTTGGTGGGTGCGTACGGGGTCAGCTTCGTGGCGGCCGCGGTCAACGGCATGCTGGCCGACGTGGTCATCGCGTTCGTAGCCTCACGCAAGGCGGCCGCTCCGGGAGTCAACATTCGCCGCGCGCGGTTCAGCATTGTCTTTGCGGCCGCGTTGTTGGTGGTGTCGTTGATCTATGGGCTAGTGCAACTGCGTACTGGGACGCTCTCCCCCGGTCCACGGATCGCCACGGTACAAGGCGACCACCTTACCACGATCGACGGGGACGAAGGGACTCCAACTGAAAAACGCAACCTATACTTCACCATAATGGAGGACGCCGCCCTCCGGCAGCCGGACTTGTACCTGCTGCCCGAGTCGCCGTGGCCGATGCTGCTGAACCCGGAATCCCGGGAGTTTTCCCGCGGGTCGCAGGAGAGCTTCCGGCGGTTTCAGCAGTTTGCCCGTGAGCAGAATGCCTACATCGTGACGGGCGGCTACACGAAGATTCCGACCCCGCACGACGTGCTGGCCAAGCAGCGTGTATACAACTCGGCGTACATCTTCTCGCCGGACGGGGCGGAACCGGCGCGGTATGACAAGCGGCACCTCGTCCTGTTCGGCGAGACCCTGCCGTTCCGTTTCGGGCGACTGAGGTTCCTCTACCTGTGGCTCAACTCGTTGACGCCGTTCAGCGGTGAGGACGGCGCTGAGGAGTGGTCCACGTTCCCCGGCGAGAGGTTCCGCACCTTCAGCCTTGCCGCGCCTTCGCAGGGCGGTAAGGTGTATCGCTTCGGCATCCCGATCTGCTATGAAGACGTGATGCCGTACATCAGTCGGGAGTTCGTCAGCGGCCCGGACGGAGCGAAGCAGGTGGACCTGTTGCTGAACATCAGCAACGACGGCTGGTTCGGCCGGGGACACCAGCAACCGCAGCATCTTTCCACCTGCGTCTTCCGCGCGGTGGAGAACCGGGTGCCGATCGTGCGGTCGGTGAATACCGGCATCAGCGCGTTCATTGACTCGTTCGGGCGGGTGCACGACGTCGTGCAGGGGGCGGCGACGGCCAACTGGCCCGGTCAGTGCGGGTACACCGTGGCCACCGTGCAGGTGGACAGCCGGTACAGCTTCTACTCCCGCTACGGCGACTGGTTCGCTTGGGCGTGCGCCCTCTGTGGGCTGCTGTTGTACGTCGATTACTCGATCGTGCGGGCGCGAACACGGGAGCCGCAGTCCTAACTCTCAGATGGAGTGTCATGATATGGCACGACGCCGAAACGGGCGGGCCGCCGGGATGTTGCCTGGGACCGCGCCACGCGGACACCAGGGTGGCATGCCCGAGCCGCAGGCGCCGGCATGTCATTCCAGCAGTTGCCCCGCCCACCCCGAGGGAGCCTGGCGGCGCTGCGCTTGGCCATGCCACCCGCGTCCAGCGGCCGCCCTCTCACGTGCGGGGCGGCGGTTACGCAGTGGGGCTGGGCGAAGGCGTTGCGTGGCGATGGCGCTATGCACCTGCCTGACCGGAGTGGTTCTGTCGGTCCCGGCCGGGTGTCGCACGGCCCCGCGGGTCCCGCCGCAGAGTGATGTCACGGCGGCACGCGGACAGGCGCTCGCCTGCCTGCGGCTCGGGGTGCAGTATCGGCACAACCCGGCCGTCCGCGCCGAAGCGGTGGAGGCCTATGAAACCGTGGCGGGTGACGAGGGCCTGCCGTGGCTGCGCCTGGCCCTGCTCGACGATCACCCGGCCGTGCGCTTCGCCGCCTGCGTCGTGCTGGGCGTCCGCCAGGACCGGGTAGCGTTGGCGGCCTTGCAGCAACGCCTCGACGACGCCGACCCGAGCGTCCGCGTGGCCGCTCGATTCGCCCTGCACCGCCTCGGCGACGACCGGCGCACCGGTGAAATCCCGACGTACCTGCTGGATCACGAGGACGCGGCCGTTCGCCGCAATGCCGCGCTCGTTCTGGGTCGCTTCGCACCGCCGGAGAAGCCTAACCAACCGTCGGGACTCGTCAAGGTGCTCGCCAAGGCCATGCGCGATCGCGATCCCGGCGTGCAGCAGCACGCCTTGGAGGCGATGGCCCGCCTGGGGCTGCCCGAGGCGCGGCAGCAGTTGCGGTTCCTGGCGAACTCGGGCGTTGGTGCGGAGGAGGTCTTCGCCCTTAACGCTCTGGCGGAGACACGCGACCGGAGTTGTGCGGAGTTGTTCCGCTCGAAGCTGGCGACGGCCACGCACATCGAGACCCGGCTGGCGGCCGCACGGGGACTGGGGTTGCTTGGATTCGACGACGGGTTGGGGCTGGCCGTGCAGGCGACGCGCTACTCCCAGCCCCGGCGTGACGAGCCCGATGATCCGCCTGGGCAGCAGATTCTGCGGGTGCGGCAGTTGGCGCTGGTGGCGCTGGGAGGGATCGGCTCCCCCGCGGCTTTGCCGACCCTGACGCAGGTGATGCACGACAACAGCGATCCGCGCGTGCAGGTGGCGGCTGCCAGGGCAATCCTGGAGATCACGGACCGCGAGGCAAAGTCGATTGCCTTTGCTTCGTAAGTGACTCCTGTATCGGCCCATGTAAGCCCGGTGGGCAAGTGGCGCCGGCCCCGCGAGGTTGTAGCGTCGGCCCCCCCGCGGGCGATGGAGTCCAACATGGGGTGGCATGGCCAAGCGCAGCGCCGCCATGCCTTGTGGGGCCTCCGCGTGCGTCCTGCGCACCGCATGCCGGCGCCCGCTTGTGGCGGGCTTGGGCATGCCACCCGGATGCGTGGGCTTGGGCATGCTGCCCGTTGATTACGGTTCGCCGGCAGGCAGCGCGCTGCGCCGGCCGCTCTCGGGAAGAGGTTCCCGCATGCGTTGGTTGAGCTTCGCCGTCCTGGCCGTCCTGGTCTTAAGCTTGCAGGGGGCCTTGGCCCCCCGGTTGGAGGTGCTGGGCTTGCGCCCGGACTGGGCGCTGGTGATCGTGGTCTTCCTGGCACTGTATGCCACGCCGCGTTCGGCGTTGATCGGGGCCTGGGTGTTGGGGGCGGGGGCCGACCTGATGACCCTGGAGCGACCGGGGCTGCTTTCGCTCACGTATGTGTTGCTGGCGTGGGGGATTGCGGGGCTGCGGGAGTACGTATTCCGCGCGCGTCCGGACACGCAGTTCCTCCTGACGCTGGGAGCGGCGGCCGCGGCCCAGGCTGCGTGGGTGCTCTACCGGGCGTTGGTGTACGCCGAACCGGGCTTTGGACCGGGGGGGGCGTTGCTGGAGATTCTGGGCGGGGCGGCCTATACAGCCATCTGGGCCCCGCCGGTACACGCGATCCTCTTGCGGCGGGCCGGTCTGTTCGGGTTGCGACGGCCTCGTTACACCCACGCCGGCATGCAACGCTGGTGGAAGTCCGGTGTTTGAGCGACGCATCAACTGGGCGCTCGGGGTGCTGGGCGTCGCCGCGCTGCTGATCGTGGCTCGGCTCGGCCAACTGCAACTGGTACGCGGGGCGGAGTATCGCCGGGCGGCCGAGGCCCTGCTGCGCAGCGAACCGCAGGTGCTGCCTTTCGTTCGCGGACGCATTCTGGACCGCCACGGCCAGGTGCTTGTCGCCGACGAACCGGCGTGGGAGGTCCGCGTCGATTATCCGGCCCTGGCGCCGGCGGCGCGTCAAACGGAGACCGACCTCACCCAGCTCATTCGTCTCGGCCAGCGCGCGGGGCGCTACTCCACCACGGCCGGCCGATCGGAGCTGGAGGACACGGTCCGGACGGACTGGGTGCGGATGTGGATGGAACTTGCCCGCTTCGCGCACGACGTGGGTGATCGAGGCGAAGATGGCGAACCAGTCACGATAAGCACGCTGCACGCACGGGCCGCCGAGATTGTGGCGCGGACTGACCGGATTCGGGCGGCCGTGGCGCTGCGCCGGGGCTTCGATGCCGAGGTTGCCGAGGAACGCCAGGCCCATCCGCTTATCACCGGGCTGGATGCGCAGCGGCAGATTCGCGCTCGGGAGGTCTTCGCCGCATACCCGTGGGTGCACGTAACCAACAGTGCCGAGCGCCGGGCAAGGGGGGACTTGACGCCCCTGGCACACCTCCTCGGTCGCCTCGGTCGCGTCGACGCGGATGACATTGCCAAGGACCCCGAGGCGGACGATCCTCTGGCGTCGTATCGGGCCACGGAGTCCTGCGGTCGCACCGGTGTCGAGGCAGCTGCCGAACGCCGCCTTCGCGGTCGTCGCGGCCAGCTCATCACGGACCGCGATGGACGGATTCTCGAGGAGATACCACCGGAGGACGGGCAGGAAGTAACTCTTACATTGCACACGGCGCTGCAATACCGGCTCTACAAGTTGTTAGGTGAGGCCGTGGAGCGGGGGCGGTATCCATCGGGCGGGACGGCCGTCGTGCTCGACGTCCCGACCCGCGAGGTGCTGGCGCTGGTCTCGTACCCCGCCTATGATCCACGGGTGTTCCAGGAGCGATATGCGGAGTTGCGTGATGAGACCGCGAGGCTGCCCCTGCGCTTCCGGGCGGTGGCCACGCAGTATCCGCCAGGCTCGATCATCAAACCGCTCGTTTGCCTGGCCGGACTTCAGCGCGGCGCGATCACGCTCGAGAGCACCGAGGAGTGCACGGGTTACCTCTTCCCCGAGTTGCAGGACCGCTGGCGTTGCTGGGAGGTTAGGGGGACCGGGCAGCGTATGGCCCACGGCCACGTGAACGTCGTGGCGGCCCTGACGCAAAGCTGCAACGTGTTCATGTACCGCCTGGGCGAACGTCTCGGCGTCGGCGCCCTTAGCGACACGTTTGATATGGTGGGCATCGGCCGCGCCACGGGCATTGGGCTGCGCGAGGAAGTCGCGGGCATCAATCCGTCGCCGGGTTACCTGGTGAACGTCAAGGGCAGCGGCGTCTACCCGGCGCACGGTCGCCTCTTCGCCATCGGCCAAGGCGAGCTGTCGATGACGCCGGTGCAAGTCGCCAACCTGGTGGCCGTCTACGCCGGCGGCAAGCTGCGGCCCGTCACCCTGGTCCGTGGCGACGCCGACACGCCCGTGTGGGACTTGCCGTTCGCGGCGGCCCACTGGCACGCGATCCGCGAGGCCTTGTTCGCCGTCGTGAACCACCGTGACGGCACGGCCTACAAGTACGCTCGCTTCGAGCACCCGTCGTATGCGCTCTGCGGCAAGACGGGCAGTGCGACCGCGAATCCCTGGCCGACCGCTTATTCGGTGCCCTACGTCGATGCCGAGGGTCGCCGGCAGGTGGCGGTCGTGCGCGCCGGGGCCCGGCGGGCTGCGGAGGAGCTGTTTCAACATCAATACCCGGAGGCCCGGTGCGACCCGGAGGCCATCACCGTTGCCGAGACCTTCCCTCCCGCCACCGGCACCGACGAGTCGGGAGAGGACCGCTTCGCCCACGCGTGGTTCGCCGGCTACCTGCAAGCGCTCGACACGGCCGGCGAGCCGCGCTGGTCCGTGCCGCCGCGCATCGCCTTCGTAGTGTTGATCGAGTTCGGGGGCAGCGGCGGCCAGGTGGCAGGCCCGCTCGCGCGTCAGGTGGCCGGCTTGCTGCTCGAAGTGCTCGGCCCGGACCTGAATCCGGATGGACTCGTGGTACCGGAGGTCCAGCCGTGACCGCCCGGACGACCGCGCTCACGCAGCCGGGCTGGCTGATGGTGGCCGCGACGGCCGTGCTCGTGGTCATGGGGCTGGCGACCATCTACGTGGCGGATACCGCCTACGCGGCCCGCGCGGACGGGCCGCTCAACGCCCTTCGCCAAGCCGCTTTCCTCGCGGCCGGTGTGGCCATCGCCTGGCTGGTGCTGCGGGTCGGGTACCTGCGTTTGGGGCACTACGCGTATGCGTTGTTCCTGCTGGCTGTGCTGTGCCTGGTGCCGCTGTTGATCGCCCGGTTGTTGCACAACGACTTCGGCGGGCTGACCCGCCCGCGCGGCGGGGCCTACCGCTGGCTGCGTCTGCCGGGGTTCCAACTGCAGCCTTCCGAGTTGCTGAAGGTGGTCTACATCCTGGCCCTGGCGTGGTATCTGCGCTACCGGCGCAGCTATCGTCGGTTTCGTGGCCTGCTGGTGCCTTTCGCTGCCTCGATCCCGCCCCTGGCGCTCGTGCTCGTGCAGCCGGACCTGGGCACGGCCCTGCTGCTCGCGGCCGTGCTGGGCGGCATGATGTTCCTGGCCGGAGCGCGGGTGAAGCACCTGCTGGTGCTTCTGCTGCTTGGGTTGCTGCTGACGCCGGTGGCGTGGTTGAAGGTGCGCGACTACCAGAAGGCGCGGGTGTCGGCCGTGCTGCTGCAATCCGACCGCTTGCGTCAGTCCGTCATCGACCACCCCGAGCGCTACGGTTGGCTCGCCACCCGCCGCCAGGCGCTGGAATGGACCGCCGGCTCCGGCTACCAGCTCCTTGCTTCCCTGCGCGCCATCGGCAGCGGCGAGCTGGTGGGATGCGGCTGGGGTGAAGGGGTCTACGTGGAACGGCAGGCATTCCTGCCGGATCGCCATAATGACTTCATCTTTGCCCTGATCGCGCACCAGTGGGGTTTCGTCGGTTGCCTGCTGGTGCTGGCCTGTTACGCGGTCATCGTGCTGGCCGGGGTCCGCATCGCGCTGGGGACGACGGAGCCGTTCGGACGACTGCTGGCCGTGGGCGTGGTGGTGCTCATCGCCGCCCAGGTCGTCATCAACGTCGGCATGGCCGTGGGGCTCCTGCCGATTACGGGCATGACGCTCCCGTTCATCTCCTACGGCGGCAGCAGTCTGCTGACGAACATGGTCGCCCTGGCCCTGCTCATCAGCATCTCACAACACCGACCGTTCCTGCTTGCCAACAAGCCGTTCGAGCTCCGCGCCGCGGACCTGCCGCGACCCCGCCCTGCCGAACGGGTCACCGCGCCGGCGCCCGCCGCCGCCTGCAGAACCCCGGCCGTCACCGCGCCCCGTCCGCCAGGTGGTCCCACCAGAGGTGCCACATAATGTCACTGCCGCAGCGGCGCGTGCATACGCGGGCGGGGGCCGCCGCCTCCGCCAGCCGCGCCGGACCGCGGCCCCCGGGCACCGAGGGGGCACCCACTCCTCCCAGCAGCAGAGGTGCCACGAAAACGCAGGCCTCGTCCACCACCCCGGCGGCGAACAGCGCCGTCAGCACCGTCGGCCCGCCTTCCACCAGCAGGTTCGTCACCCCCTGAGCGGCCAACCGCCGGAGCACGTCACGCAGGTCCAGTCGCCCGCCCCGGGTCCGCGCCGGCATGACCACCACGCCCCGCTCGGTCAGCGCCCGTGCCGGCGCTGAGTTCACCTGCCGCATGCCGGTGAAGACCCAAGTCGGCACCGTCCCGGCCGTGGTCGCCACTCGGGAATCGGGTGAGAGCCGAAGCCGGGTGTCCAGCACCACCCTGGTCGCGATCCGCCGCCGCGGCACCTCTCGGGCCGTCAGCAACGGATCATCCGCCCGCACCGTCCCCGCGCCCACCAGGAGCGCGTCCACCCGTCCACGCAGGCGATGCACGAGGCGTCGCGAGAGTACGCCGGAAATCCACTGGGAATCCCCCGTCCGCGTGGCCAGCTTACCGTCCAGAGTCTGCGCCCACTTGGCGATGACGTAAGGGCGATGCAGGCAGGTACGCGTCAGATAGGGAGCCAGCAATGCCCGAGCAGGCTCGGCCTCGATGCCGATTTCCACCCGCACGCCCGCCCGCCGCAGGCGATGCACTCCTCGCCCCGCGACCAGGGGATTCGGGTCCCTCATGCTGGTGACCACTCGGGCGACGCCCGCGGCCAGCAGCGCCTCCGTGCACGGGGGCGTCTTGCCGCAGTGGCAGCAGGGTTCGAGTGTGACGTAGACGGTGGCACCGCGCGGATCGGCTTGGCAGGCCCGCAAGGCCTCGACTTCCGCGTGCGGCCCACCGAAACGCCGGTGATAGCCTTCGCCGATGGTCCGGCCCCGCGCTACGATGACACAGCCCACCATCGGGTTGGGTTCAACGCGCCCCTCGCCGCGCCGCGCCAGCGCCAATGCGCGCTGCATCATCCGGGCATCGAAGTCGATCTGCTTCGTGGACCGGGATGGACGGGTGTGAGCGTGACTCACGTGCGCCGGCCTCCGTGAGAGACTGTCTGGGTGTCCGCGCGCTTCATCACTCCCCCAGGTCCAAGGGACCTGGGCCACCCGCGTGGGACCTGGGCCATCCGCGGACGGCGGGGGGCTGCCTGTGCTACGCGTGTTCGGCCGGCGGCTCGGTCTGCGCGTGTGTCCGCCGCCCCCATGGACACAACACCAGACCGAGTACGCCGCACACCAGTGCGGCATCGGCGATGTTGAACACCCATGGCCAGACGTCGCGCCCGCCGAGGCCGGGGACCCACCGCGGGAACTTCGGCACGAACTTGATGAAATCCCGCACCACGCCCTGCCGCCGCAGCGACCGCACTTCATCGGCGGAAAACCGCTGTGCCTCCTTGCCATCAGGCCAGGCGCCGATCCAGATGTCTCCACCCGGCGTGCCCTCCACGACGGTCCCGATCAACGTATGGTCGCCCGAGCCCGCTACGGAGACCTTCAACACGTCGGCCTTGATCCACGCCCGGTCGTAGAGGTTTCCCAGCGCCCCGGCCAGGATGAGCCCCAGGGCAATGTGCATCACCCGCTGCCGGCTCGAACTGCTCGCAAACAGATAGAACACAAACGCCAAGGCCGCCAGTGACGCCAGCACGAACAGCGGGACTTGCCCTGTAAACGACCCGAATACCGCCCCGTCGTTCATCGACCGCTGCAGGTCAACCACCCCGGGGATGAACGACTGCACCTCACGGTGGTTGAAATGGGCGAATACCCAGTGCTTGGACCACAAGTCCAGCCCGAGCAAGATCACCATCGTAAGCCACAAACGCAGGTGCGAATGGACATGCGCAAGCGCCGGACGAGGGGTGGGCACCTGGGTGGTCTCGGTGCAGCCGGGCGCGGCGTTCATCACTCGCGATCCAGGGTGGGCACCCTGCCCTCGTCACGCAGCCGCGCGTACTCGATGCAGTACTTGGCCCAGGGTTTGACACGCAGGCGCGCCACGCTGATCCGACGATGCGTCGCCAGGCAGACGCCGTAGGTGCCGTTGTCGATCCGCGCCAGGGCCGCGTCGATCTCGCGCACCAACTGCTGCGTGTTGGCCAATAGCCCCAGCGTGAACTCCTGCTCCCAGTTGTCCGAGCCCAGGTCGGCCAGATGGATCGGCATCCCCCCCGGATTCCCCACGCCGCTGCGGTTTCGCCGCAGCGCCAGGTCGGCCATGTTCTCCACGTCGCCCGCCACTTCGGCGCGCTTCTGGAGCAGCAGACCGCGAAACTGCTCGAGTTGCTTGGGGGTCAGATGAGTCTTGGGCAGAGGCTGACCTTCCGGCGCCAGGGTCACGGGCGAATCGCCCGGCCGCTCTATGCCGACAGCGTCCCCACCCGCGGAACGCACGTCAGCCGGCGCTGCCCCGGCTCCGGGGCTGCCCGACGAGGCTTCCGCCGTCACTTGCGCCGCCGCACGCCCCGCGACCCTCGTTCGCACGGTCGCGTCCCTCTTTGCCTGGTGGGACCGCTTGCCCGTGGACGGCGTCTTCTGGACCTCTTTTGCGGTCGCAGCGGGCTTCGGTGCGGAGGTCACTTGCCCGGTCTGGACTTGCTCGGTCGGAGTGCGTCTGCACCGCCGCGGCGTGGCCTTGCCACCCGCTCCCCCCGCCCCCTTGGGTTTGGAAGCCTTGGAAAGCCCCGGCGATTTGCCCGTCTTGTTGGCAGACTTCCTCGCCATTCGTTGACCCGCCCAGCTTGACCGCTGCGGCGCTCTCCTCGTTATAACTTCTTGTCTGACAAGGAGAAGCCACAGGCCGAGCCCCTGAGTATAGTTGGCCTATCCGGCGGTGTCAAGCCGTGTCGAGGCCGCAGGCAAGGGGACATGGTGGGGGAACCCTGGCAGGCCGGACGCAAACGCGACATACGCGTGGTGAGCGTCCGAGTATGCCAGCGCGTCGGCGACTCCGTTGGGCGGCCTTGTCCCCGCCGACGGATGGTGCGGGGCAGTTCGGCCGCTGAGGCCGGGCCGCCTGTATCGGTGGTTGGCGTCTGCCGCGTCTCGGCAGGCGTGAGCGCCACCCGGCTCGCGGGGACACGGGGCCTCGGCACACGACCCTGAGGCGTGGACTCCCTCCGGTTGCGTTTCGGATGGTGGCAGGCCCCACCGCAGGCCAGCACAAACCTGTGACGGCCGATGAGTCACGTGTGGCCAGGGGCATGACGCGACGGACGGATTAGCCGCCAACGGCCTCGATCCGTCTCCGAGAGTTCCTGCGGGGCGTGCGCGATGCCGGTGCGCCCGCATCAATCCCCCCAGCGCGCATCCTGCTTCCGCTGGGGACCGGCCGCAGATCTTCTACCCCTGGAGTGACACTTCAGACTCAACAAGCCCAGAGAGGTCGCCAGCAGCCCGATCATGCCCATGGCCCCGCACGCCTTCGACGGAGTCGGAGGCTCGCAGTCTTCCGGATCCGTTCCATATGCGCACAGGTACGTCGCTGCTGCGGCGCGCCCGTCGTCGCATTCGCCGTCACTCCGATAGGGGCAGGGGTCCAGCGCCACCACGCCGGCGCAATCCTCCGGGTCCGTGCCGTACGAGCACAGGTCTGACAGCGATCCCGGACGCCCATCGTCGCACTCACCGTCGTTGCGATAGGGGCACAGCGTGGAATTACTGACGCAGACTCCTCCCAGGCAGTACTGGCCTTCGGGACACCCGGTGGTCGTGCAGTCGAGGGAGCCCACCGGCACGCACTCGCCGTTGCTGCACGCCTGACCCTCCGGACAGACAACGTCAGCGCAGGGATTCGTGGACACGCAGGCGCCGTCCACACAAACCCGGCCGGGACCACACTCCAGGTCAGCACACGGGTCCGATGCCGGCTCGGCCCACTCCTCACACCCCGCGCCCGTGCAGACGTAGACGGCTCGCACCACCTTCGACTGGTTCAGGTCGACGGTGAGCGTCGGATTCACGGGGGTATCCCCGGGTGCCACGCCCGACCCGGCCGGGTAGCCTGCCTGCTCACCCAACGGGGTGCCCTGGTGGTCCGTCCAGCCGTTGAACACCCACTGCCCGTAGGCGCCGGGTGCGGTGATGGACACCGCGGCCCCGCGCGAGTAGCTCCGCCGGAAGTCACCCATCCCGTCATCCCGCCCGTTCAGGTCCGTCCTGCTGACTTCGAGGACCGGACGCAGTTGCAGGTTCCCGTTCTTCGCTACGGTCCGTACCTCGAGAATGGCCTTGTCCGACGCGGCGAATTCGTAGTCATAGTCCACGCGCAAGACCAGGCGCGCGATCCTCATGTCAACCCCGCCGTCCGCCTGGACGAGCTTGCTGACCGCCAGGTCGGCCCAGGCGGCGGGGCGCGAGTAGATCAACAGGTCGTTCGCGCTGGCGCCCGGCACGATGGCACTCAGAAGCGACTCGCTGGCGGCACTGGGGGCAAGCGCTTGCAGGGTGTCCGCAATGCCGTCGTACACGGCCCCCCAGGTGATCGCGTTGCCGCCGGTCGCCTCATTGTAGTGTCGAAACAGGTACGTCTCGCCGTCCTTCGTCAGACGCGAGATGCCGGAGTGACTGACGTTGATCGACATGCGCGCGTGGAAGCCGTAGGGCCCGGACGGGGTCACCTCGACCTCCTCGATGGCGATGTTCGTGATGCGCAGGTTCTCTTCATTGGCAAAGAAGAGGCTGCGCTCCACCAGGTTGATCCGCACCACCTCTCCGGCGTTGAGTCGGTCCACCTCGCCGAGCGCCAGCAGCAGGCGCGCGGACGAGCTGAACTCTCGACCCTGGCCGTTGCGGTACTGCTGGAGGATCTCCGTGGCGATATTCGACAGGGCATCCAGGTACAGGGCCGACAGGTCCAGGAACTGGTCCCGGCTCAAGCCGCCCGCGGCGTCCGAGCCGGCCGCGGCTGCCGCTTGCACGGTTGCCCGGAAGCGCTCCAGGACACCTACCAGGTCCCTCTCTCCCGGGTAAGGTTGCAGCATGCGGTACTCATAGGCTTTCATGAAGTGGTACTGGTAGAGGCGCAGGCGGTCCTTCGCCCGCTGCTCCATGGCGCGGGCGTACGCACCCACGCGCGGGTCGATTCCCGCGCGCCCGTCCTGCAGGCTGCGGTTGATGGCGTCCACGGCCAGGATGTTCTGGGTGATGCCGCCCGCAAAGTCGGCGAGCGCCTGCGTGGCCGTGGCCAGTTGCCCCACGAAGGCCTCCTTTTGGGTCATCAGGACGGCCACCTGGTCCACGATCTGGTTGAAAGCCGGATCGGTCGCCTTCAGGCGTTGGAGTTCCGCCTCCACCTTGTCCCGGGGAGCCCCCGTGCCGCGCAAGGACTGCTTCAGTGACTCGAGGCCCTGCCCGATGGGCTCCGCGATGGCACGCAGGTTCTTCACGTACGCCTCGGGGTCACTCAGGTTGGCGAGGTCCAGAGTCTTGATCGTATTCTCGAACTGCTCCGCCGACGCCTTGAACAAGTCCCCATTGAACTCCCGGCTGAGGTCTACGATACCCTCCACCGTGGACCACGGGTCATCGACGTTGATGTTGCCCACGAGATCAAATCCCTTGCCGATCGTGCCCAGGGCGGGTTGGTACAACGGGACCACCTTGAGCAAGGCACCGACGCCCTTCAGGGCCTTCTTCCACCACGGAGTCCTGAACTTGTCCTCTGCCCGGCGCTGAAGATCGAGCTCGAGAACCTGCAGTTCTCTTTCCAGGTCGCTGATCTCCCGCGAAATCTCGGTAGCCTGCGCCTTGAGTTCTCCCACCAGGTCCACGGTCTGCGCGTAGCGGGTGGTCAGCACCGCCACTTCGTCCTGAGCCGACCGTTTGGCTTCGTTGAGCGTGACGACCTTGTTCTCATGCTTGTCAAGTTCGCGCGTGATCCACGAGCAGGTATACAGGATGCGGAAGGCCCGTTCGATCTCCTGCTCGAACGCCCGGTGCTCGATCTCAAACGACAGCATGGGGACCCAGCCGGCGGGATTGCCGTAGTAGTCGAGGTTGCTGGCCAGGCGATACAGCAACGCCTCGATCTCGTCCTGCGCCTGGTTGACGTCCGCTTGCTGCTCCGCGGAAAGGTCCGCCCAGTCCGCAGAGCCCTTGAGCGCGGCGATGATCATCTGGTACTCGCCAAGCGTCGCGCGCGCCTCATCCAGGTTCCCGAAGAAGTACAGGTCTCCGGCATGCGCCAGCACCATCCTCAGGGCCAGCGGGTGCAGCCAGGAGTATCCCGCCGGGATCAGCTCCGACCCGCCGGCGGCTCCCGGGCCGGTCGCCGTGGGGTCGTCCGTATCCAGCTCGAGTATCGTCGCCGGGTTGTTGAGGGTTACGCTCACGCCGGTGTCGACACCGGCGTCGTCGCCGCTGGTGTCGGCAACGATCGAGAAGAAGTGCACCAGCTCGCCCTCCTGCAGGTAATGCACATCCGATTCCGTATTCCCCCACGAGCCGGTGTGGTCCTGGTACTCCACGTGGGAGGAAGTGTCGGATACGATGGCCACGATCGGACGGGAGTGCGTGTACACTTGGTAAGACGTCTCTCCGCTGGCGTGCGTCCAGTCATGCTGGGTCTCAAGTGCGTCGAAGTTCACGCGCAGCCACAACTCCCGTTCGCCCCGGATCTCCAACCAGGCGTCCACCTCAACGTTGGGCCCGTGCCCCTTGAACTCGCGATCGCCTCCCGTGTGAGGGACCAGCCAAAACGGCGTGGGTGCCAGAAACACGCCGACCGACTTGAGCGTGCCGGCGCCGACCGCGGGCAGACCGCCGTCTTGCGAAACGTACGCGCTGACGTCGACGGTGGAGACGACGTTCCCGCCTTTGCCGGACGTCCCGAACGTGGGCTGGTCGGCACCCACGACCTCCCAGCCGTCCGAGCCCCGCAACTCGAAACGCACGGTGCTGCCCCCAGGATCGAAGGACTCGACGTGCAACGTCACGGATCCGGCGTCCTGGCCGGTCAGCGTGCACCCGCCGATGTGTGCGGCGCCCGCCGGCGGCGTCGTAATCAACCTCGCCCGGTTGTCCTCGCCGCCACCAACGTCCTCGAATCTCAGACTCCGCGCGTGGATGACGATGTTGCCCCCCGGGACGTACACCGGGCTCCGGACGATCACGGATTCGGCGCAGATGAGAAGCTCCTTGATGTCGGCGTTGCCTTCCGCGAAGTAGGCCTCATAGAGACCATTGGCGTGCCCGGCCTGAAGAATGACCTGCTTGCCAATGATGGATACCGTCTGCGTCACCCGCTCCTGATAGTTGAAGCACTCGGGTGCACTGGCATCCACGGAGGAGACCACGAGGTAATCGCGGCTGGCGGGGTCCACAGAGATGCTGCCGCCCAGGCCGATGATCGCGTGTTCCGGCTCGAGGTCAGGCAGGTCGCCGAAATCAAAGTTGTAGGCGTCCGTCTGCCCGAGCGCGGCGAGCGGAGCAGCGCTAAGCACGATGATCAGCAGGACCAACCGCACCGCGGCGCCGGACAAGTCGGACACTGCCTGCCGGAAGTGACTGCGGGAAAGCATGACACAAGATTCCATCTGCGCCGGTCCTTTCTCGTAAGAAAGCCACAGCATGAAGTACCTGGGTTCGGATGTTCGTGTATGATGCGGTGGGACCGCGCCATGCTTGTGCGCTCATACCGGTCCCCCCTCAGGGGTCGCGAGAACGACGATAAAGAACACGTGTGATCCCCACCGCCAGGAAGCAGTATTGTGGACTCACCGCGCAAGCCGCACCGGTCCCGGGCAGCTTCCCAGGCAGGACTCCGCACGGCGCGAGATCCAAGTTGCGATTATAAGAAAGCGGCGTGGTCGGATCAAGAGGACTGCGTGCTTCTTCCCCTGAGCGAGGGCCCGTTGCGGGCTGCCGCACGAGTGGCCGGCGCCGCTTCTTCCGCGGGGGGCCGGCGCTACTTCTTCCGCGGGATGCTACGGCCGTGACGCGGCCGCGCCATCCCCTCCGGACGAGAAGATGACCTCGACTAACGTGTCCTCAAGCAGAGTATCCGGCAGGTGCACCAGCAGGTCACCGTGGCGGTCACGCGTCACTTCCTCCACCAACCGCTGGTCCACATACACCCACGCTTGCCGACCGGGCTCCTGCAAAACCCGAAACCTGGGATTCATGGCTGCTTGCTGGTCTACCGTGAACCGGACCTGATGATTGAGCGGCGTGATGACATAGCACCCCGAGGCGGGGTCGAAACCGGTGGGGTCCACCGGTGTGCCGGCCTCCTCGGTCGTGGCGGGGCGACCCGTCTGGAACCGCAACAGTGGCGGGCGCACATACGAGCCGGCGCGCAGCGGCAAGTTCTCCAGCGTCGCGTCGCCTGCTGTCGCCAGCGCAATCATGCACGGTGCGCCCCAGACCTCGCCCAGCGAAGACTCCGCGGTCGCCACGGCCAGGGCGTGCAAGGTCGTCCCGTCCGTTTGGGTCGTCATCCGCCCGAACAGCTCAGCGCGGGCGACTGCATACGCCAGCCCCGTGCCCTCGGCCCGTGATGACTGAAGTGTGGCCCAGACGCCCGCCGGTGCCGGCGCCGCCGCCGCCTGTCGCCACGTCCCGGCCGGCGGGTCCATCCGACAATTGGCCCCCCCCGACATGCTGACCGCCAGGCCCGGCGACACCCCCTCCTGCGCCGGCACCGACCCTGATACCGCCACGTCCACGTACACTTGCCCGCCAGCGTAGACTGTGTAGATCCAGCGTACGCGCGGCTCCCGGCTGACCGGGGCCGTCGCCTCCGCTCCGCGCGCGCCGCTCGGACCGGCAGCCCCCGACCCCTCGGGTGACGGCAGCCACCAGGTGCACTCGACCACGACGCGCTCCCGCGACATCTCCAGAACCTGCTGCCGCCCACTCACGCTGGAGTCAGGTCGGATGAACGCCGGCTCCACGGTCGCACCATCCGGGCCCGTCCGCACCGTAACCACCGTCGGGCCCAGGCTGGTGCCCTCGACCAGGTTGTGCAGGCGTTGCGGATCGCCGGTCAGGTTGAACCAGCGCACGATTTGCCCGTTGCCGAAAGTCAGCTCGAAGCGTCCCCCCGCGCCGACATTCCAGCGCCGGCCGACACGCTGCACGTACAGCTCACCGGCGGTATTGGCCGGATCGCCGAAAACGCTCTCCCGGGCGCCGGCCAGGAAGATGTCATCGACCCACAAGTTCACCGGGTACGCGGGCGCCCGGATTGTCAGTTGCAGCGCCCGAATGTCATCGAGTGGCACTTGCTCCCCGATCTCCGCGAGGTCCAGCCGGAACAGCGTCCAGTCGGTACCTGCCGTCAGCGCCGTCTCCGCCGAGCATTGCCGCGACCCGCTGCCGGCGCTGACCGCCAGGTCCGCCCGGATGCCCGGCGCGTCGGCCCGCAGCCGCAGCAGCAGCAGGTCATAGTCCCGCCAGTCACGCGGCAGGAACCACTCGGCGCTCGTCTGGTTGCCGGCCAGCACGGCGTCATAGCCGTTGCCGGCCGTGAAGCGCAGACACGCCGAACCGGTGTCGCTCGGGGCCCCATGCGGATCCAGCGTGCAGGCGGCCTCGGCACTGGCGGCCGCACAGCGGAACATCCCCATCTGCCGGGCGTCCTCGAAGTCCGCCAGCACGACAAACCGCCCGCCGCGCAGCTCCGGATACGTCCGGACGAAGCGATCAGTCTGCGTCGGCCCGGTCGCCTCGCGCGCTCCCGGCGCGGCGCAGCCTGAAAGTGCCACGACGACCACGAGACTAAGCCCGAAGTTCGCACAGAGTATTCGCCTGCGGGTGCCATTCATCGCGGACAGCGTAAACCGGGTTGACGTGGCTGGCAACCGACCGGATCGGCGAGTCTGAGCCGCCGGCCACACCGGCGTCCTGCGGCGCACGCCACGCTTTGCGAGTCCTCGACCGCAGCGGGGGGGCGCAGGGGAACATAGGCGCAGGGGGCAGTTGGCGGCGGCATTTCGCTGGACTTCCTGCATACCATTTCGGTACGATAGACTGGAGAAGATTGCCGCTTGCCAAGCGACCGGGTTCCTGCTACCGCGGCACGCGTCGGCGCGGCACATGGGGGGGAGGACGCTGCTTCCATGAGGGATTCAGCCGCAGATGGGCTGCTGCAGGCGGCCAGCGAGGGAGACCACGACGCCCTCCAGCGACTGATCGTGCACTGTCACGAACCGTTGCGGCGGATGCTCGACCGGGGTATGCCTCCCGCCCTGCGCCGCTGCCTCGACCCGGACGATGTCCTCCAGCAGGCGTACGTCGTGGCCTTCCAGGCGGCTTCCAACGCGCGGTTTGACGGGCGCGGGCGTTTCTACCGATGGCTTGCTGCCATCGTCCGCCGGAAGCTGCTCGACGCACAGCGGGCCGTATATCGGCACAAGCGCGACGAGCGTCGCAACCTGGCCCTGCCGCCCGGCTCCACCTCGTATCCCGAGTTCGTGCAGACCGTTGCCGCCCAACAGAGCACGCCCAGTCAACACTTGGCCAGGACGGAACGGACTGCCGTGGTTGCCACGTCACTCGCCCGACTCACCGCGGACCAGCGGGCCGTGATTCGTCTGCGCGTCATGGAGAGGCGCTCTGTCGCCGACGTGGCCAGGCTCCTGGGCAGAAGCGAGGAAGCCATCCACGCGCTCACCCACCGCAGTCTGAAGAAGCTCCGTAGGTTGATGGGATCGGTCTCGCAGTACCTGATCACGCGGTAGATTGCCCCGCGGCGGCGCCGCAGACGCTTGGCTGTGCTGACCGCCGACTTCGTTCATTCCCGGCCTCGCTGGCGTTTGCGCCGATTTCCATTTCCTTTCCGTTAGATGTCCACGCGACCAGCGTTTGTTACTTGGAAGTGCCAGCGGGCACTCCCCTGGTGCAGTCCGCGAAGCTGGTCAAGTCGCACTCCTGGGGGGGGGCCACTGCGGGCGATGGAAGGGCTGCAACCGAGCCGCCCTGTCAGGGCTTCGCGGCAGGTACAGGGCGGCGCGGCGGGGGGCCTCTATCGTCCAGTGCTGAGGCCGCGTGGCTTTGCGTGCGCCGAGGTGGCGGCTGTCATCAGTCGGTCTGACGCCACGCCGCCGCCATTATGTCTACTGTTTACGAACGGAGGATGAGCAATGAAAACCTGGTGTCTGAGGGGAAAGTGCAGTGTGCTGGTTGTCACAACGGTATGTTGTTGCGTGTTTGCCCAGGCAGCTCACGCCCAGGGGCCGAGGCTGTACGTGGGAGCATCAACTCCGGGTATGGTGATGCGCTATGATGGGATTACGGCCGAGCCACTTCCGGGGGCAGGGCAATCCTGCGCCGTGTTCGTGACGGACTTGGGGAACACAATTGGCGTGACGATCGGTCCCGACGGTCGTCTCTATGTGGTGAGTTCCGGTACCCGCGAGGTTCGTCGGTACGACGCTGACACGGGTACGCCCTGCCCGGCGCCGGGGCAGTCGGGCGCCGTGTACGCGTGGGGCTGCGGGTTGCAATACGTGAAGGGCTTGAAGTTCGGACCTGACGGTCACCTGTACGTGGCTGACAGCGACCGGAACAGCATTCTGCAGTTCAAGGGGCCGTACGCCGACAGCCCGGGCCAGTACATGGGGGTTTTCACCTCCGGCGCTGACGGGCAACTGTACGCTCCCGGCGGGCTGGCATTCGGTCCAGACGGCTGCCTGTACGTTGCTGGGAATGGCTCCGGGAACGTCGTCCGTTTCGAAGGACCCTTGGCCCAGGAGCCAGGGCAGTTTGTCGATGTCGTGGTGAGCGTCGTTAATGCCATGGATTTGGCGTTCGGGGATCAGCGCACTTTGTACATCAGTTCCCAGAATACGGACTCGGTGTACGCCTTTGACCTTCTCGACAGTTCGCTGGAACTGCTGCCCGATCCAGACCATCTGCTTGATCAACCGCAGGGCCTGGCAGCGGGTCCGGACTGCTGCTTGTACGTCGGGAGCGCCTTGGCACACAAGGTCGCGCGCTACTGCGGTGACCACCTTGAGCAATTCATAGACTGCAATGCCTGTTCTCCGGAGTACCCGCCGTCTTTCCTGGCGTTCGCCGGTCTCAGTGACTGCGACGGGAACGCTATACCCGACGACTGCGAGTGTGGTGATCTCAACGGCGACGGCGAGTACACCCAGGCAGACTTCCTCGCGTTCATCCAGGCCTACGGTGCGTGCGCGACCGATCCGCCACCCAACAGGTACAACATCAAGGCCGATATGGACTGCGATGGATGCATCACTCTGAAGGACTACGGTCTCTGGCTAGAGTGCTATCGCAACATGCTCCCGTAGCGGGGTTGGTGGCAGGCGACTGCCCCATCGAGTTGCACGCGTGCATCGGTGAGCCGTCGTCGAACTTCGGAGGCTGTCTCAGGACTCCTCTTTCCTGCCGGGGGAGAGGGCAGGGTGAGCGGGCGTTCCATCGGGACTCGACGCTCCCCCGGCCCTTCCCCCGACGGGGGGGCGCCTCTCAGTCTCCGACGTACGCCCCGTTGCGGATCAGCACGCGCCAGCGCTGTCGCCAAAGGTCGAAGTTGCCGGCTTCGGGTCGGCGTACCGGGTCTGCGGATTGCGCGTCAACCAGCGTCAGGTCGCGGTCAACTATAAGGTGGGCCAGGTCTTGAGGTGTGCTGTCTGGGCGCTCAGAGGCAATCTGCAAGCTGAACCAGGGGCCGGTGCTGGGCTTAGCGAGCCGTGTTGAGGGCATTACATCGGATAGCACGGCGGTCTCCTCGTGGGGACGCGGGCGGGTGTCCACCCACCGCTCCAGTCCTCCGTCGATCATGACGTAGGATACCGCACAGGCGGATGTTGTGCTTGGCGTATCGAAAAACGCGTACGCCTGAATGGGAGCAGGTGGGAGGGATAGCAGCGCGCCGTACTGCGGGTCGTTGGGTGGTTCCAGACCGTCCATCATGTGCGGGGGCCCCAGGCCGTTCATGTTCCGCGGGTCGAGAATCACAACCACCTTGACAGTCTCCCAATGGGCAGGTGGCTCCTGGTCCGGGACTGGGGCGTCGTCGAAGCCGTCGAGTTTGTTGTTCTCCCCCCACGCCAGAATCGCTGGCCGCTGGCCGTCAAAGTACCCGGGTACGGTGCGCCCGTCCGGGAGTTGTCCGAAGTGCAGGAACGTTGACCTTGCGCGGCCTGTGCGCGCGTCGAGAATCGAGATGCGTGTGGGGTAGTCGCGTACGTCGCAGGCAGCGACGACCAGGTCTTCGCCCGGATGATCCTCCGCTGGGACGGTGTCCAACCACAGGCAGCGGAACTCGCCGGGCCCCCGCTTGCAATCCGGCCATTCCAGTTCAGAGGATAGATTGGCGGACCAGACGTCGTTGCCGCCCGCGTCGAAGGCGAACACGCAGTCTCCGTTGACAGGCTCAAACGTACCAGCTACAGCCAAGGGTCTCCCCGTACCGTAAGCGTCGACGCGCACGGCGCTGTTTATGTAGTGGGCTTCACGGGGCAACACGCGGAGAACTATCCAGTTGGGAGAGTTGTCATAGCGCACCAGCAGGGTACAGGTCGCCGCGTCGTCGATCTTCTCGATCCGAAGGTCGGTGATGGCGCGCTCACCACTGCGTCCGAGCAAGGCCACCACGGCCCAAACCAACGTGGCCGCAGACACGAGGAAAGCCGCCTGCGCCAGCCGCCGCCGCCGGACCTCCGGTCGACCAATGCGCACACTCTCCTCCAAGTGTGCCATCGCCTCGTCTGCTGATGCGAACCGGTCCTCCGGCCGTTTCGCCAGCAGGCGGAGGGCGAAGTCAGCCAAGTAGGGGTCGGCGCCGCCGTAAAGCTTGCACGGGTGGCGGGGCTCTTCGTGCAGGATGCGGTGGATGACGGCCGAGGGCGTGTCCGCCCGGAACGGTGTGCGGCCGGTGAGCATCTCGTAGAGCACCACGCCGGCCGAGTAGAGGTCGCTGCGCTGGTCCACCGCTTCGTCGCCGCGGGCCTGCTCGGGGCTCATGTACTCGGGCGTGCCCGGCGTCGAGCCCTCCAGCGTCAGCCGCGTCTGCGCGGTCAGCATGCGCGCGAGGCCGAAGTCGGCGATCTTCACAGTGCACGGGCCGCCGCTGGCAATCGCCTCTGAGCGGTCGGGGCAGGTCTCAGGCCCCTCCCTTACGGTCGACGTTCGGAGCGGAGTCGCAGGCATAACTCCCCTCACTTGCACGGAGGGGTCGGGGGAGGGTCGCACGGCCGCGGCAGCCCCCCTCACCCTGCCCTCTCCCCCGAGGGGGAGAGGGGTTCCGTCCGATGCTCCCGGCGACCGGGATGACGGCTGCCGACCAGAGCCACCCGCGCCCGCCGACGCGCCCACCGCGCCCGCCGACGCGCCCACCTCGTCCACCGCGTCCACCGATGCGCCCACGGCGTCCACCGAGACGCCCACGGCGTCCAAGAGGATGTTCGACGACTTGATGTCGCGGTGGATCACGCCCGCGGCATGGGCGGCCGCCAGTCCCTGCAAGAGTTGGCTGAAGACCGACCGCACGACGTCACCCGGCAATGGCCCCCGCTCACGGATCACGGTGCTCAAGGTTGGTCCATTGACGTACTCCATTGCCAGGTAGTGAATGTGCCGCGCCTGCCCGACCGAATAGATCGTGACGATGTTCGGATGACGCAGGGCTGCCGCTGCTTGGGCTTCGCGTTTGAGCCGGGCGAGGGCGGCCGCGTCGCACGCCAACTCCGGCCGGAGGACCTTCAACGCCACCGGGCGTCTCAACTGGGCGTCGAACCCCTTGAGCACGACGCCCATCCCTCCCTGCCCCAGGAAGTCGGTCACGCCGTAGGCATCCAGGCGGGCGGCCCAGGCTGGATCAGGCGAGCGCTCCAGCACACCCTGCTCGACCAGTTGGGGGATTGTCCCTGGGCCCCGCTGCAGGTCGCGCAGCAGGGCGAGATGGGCGGCGAGCTCCTCCGCGCAATCCGGATGCCGCGCCAACAGTTCCTCCTCCGTCTCGGCCACACCCAGCGCCCGGCGGTCGAAGTGATCGTTGAGAATCCGTCCGATTCTGAGGTCCAGGCTGTCGTGATCGGATGACGACGCTGCATTCATGGTCGAACGTGACCCAAGGTCATTGGTCCGGTCAGGTGCCGATCGTGCCTCCTCAGTATACCCGATTCGCCGGGCTGCATCACGACCATGAGCGCACCGACACGAACCGGTCGCCGACGGAAGGTGCAGGTACGCCGCCGGCAGCGGCGGTTGCGCCGCATCCGCACTCGGCCCAGAGCCTGGCGCCCGCTGCGCGGCTCCCGCTCACACGCGGGGGAACGTTCGCAGCGGGCGGTAGGGCCCCGTCCCGGCGAGTCGGGACGGCGCCATACCCTCCTCCGCGCCATCGGGATGCCCGCTTTTCTCCATGCTTGGCGATGTGGTATAATGCTCCTGCGAGGTCAGCAGCCTGTTGATGAGGCAGCGTCGGCCCGCCGGCGGCCGACGTAGAGGGCCTCAAATGCACCGGTTTCAGGATGTCACCTGCGGTCCGACCGTTCTGCAACAGGCTACTGGGCTCAGTCTCTGCGCCGGCCGGTCCATGATCCGCATTCCTGGGAGGTTTGAGTATGCGAGGGGTCTCGCGGCAAGTACCAGCCGTATTGCTCGTCGGTATCATGTTTGTCGGCACGTTCTGCCCGTTGGCATCTGCCCTCGCGCAGTCGTGCGGGCAGTGGACTTGGGCGGCTGGCGGGGGACCTCCGGCGAGACGATGCCACGCTATGGCATACGACGAAAGTCGCGCCATCACCGTACTCTTCGGCGGCTGGGGGGAGGGCTGTCTCCGGGACACCTGGGAGTGGAACGGCAGCACCTGGACGCAACGCTCTTCAACCGGCCCGACCCGCCGAGAATACCACTCTATGACCTATGATTCCGACCGCCACGTCGTGGTGCTCTTTGGAGGGTTGTCCGGTACGACCTCCGCGGGCGACACCTGGGAGTGGGACGGCACCGGCTGGAATCAGGTCGCCGACTCAGGCCCCTCCCCGCGCTGGGTAGCGGCTCTGGCCTACGACCGCGCCCGGCACGTGGCCGTCCTGTTCGGCGGCTGGGACGGAAACGCCGACTTGGGCGATACCTGGGAGTGGAATGGCACGCAGTGGACGTTGCGCGCGACTGATGGGCCCGCCCCCCGCGGCGCTCATCGCCTTGCCTACGACAGGCAGCGCCACGTCACCATCCTGTTTGGGGGCTGGGACGGCGATGATAACTTCGGCGACACCTGGGAATGGGATGGCGAGACTTGGTCGCTCCGCAGCACTTCAGGTCCCTCGCCGCGCCGTGGGCATGGGCTGGCTTATGACACGGACCACCATGTCACGGTGCTTTTCGGCGGTTGGGACGGCAGTGACGACCTCGGCGATACCTGGGTCTGGGACGGCCAGCGCTGGAGCCTCCAGGCCACCGGCGGTCCCGCGGCACGGGGCTACCATGCCTTGGTGTATGACACGGCCCGCGAAGTCGCAGTACTCTTCGCTGGCTGGGAAGGCACCGCCAACTTTGATGACACGTGGCTGTGGGAGGGTACTGATCCGCTGCGCATTACTGACCAGCCGACCGATGAGACTGTCCCCGTCGGCGGCACCATCGCGCTTTCCGTGGACGCGGACGGAACCGGTACGCTGCACTACCGCTGGTACCAGAACGGTGACCCTCTTACCGATGACGACCGCATTTCCGGAGCACACACCAGGCACTTGACGATCGCTCCCGCCCGGCTGGACGACAGCGGCAGCTACACCGTGGTGGTCACCGACGATTGTGACGAACTGGAGAGCGACAGCGCGGCCGTCACGGTGTACGACGCTGTGGCACCGATCGTCGTGATCACAGCGCCAACTTCGGAACCCACTTACGAGGTGTCAGGCTCCCCGGTCCACTTGGCCGGCACCGCCGATGACAATGTCGCCGTGATAGGCGTCACCTGGTTCAACGCGGCTACCGCCGAGTCCGGCGCCTGCGCCGGCACCACGAGCTGGGCCTGCGACGTGCCGCTCGTGAGTGGTGAGAACCCGGTAACCGTCACCGCCCACGACGCGTCTGAGAACCAGGGCAGCGATCAAATCACCTTGATCTTCTTCGACGTGGAAGCTGGTGACGGGCGGTTGGAAGGCAAGGTGATTGACGCGGATACCGGCGCGCCACTCGCCGACGTGCGCATCGTCTTTCACGAGTTGGAACGCGACACTGGTCCGAGTGGCAACTTCCTCTTCGTACCCGCGCCGGCTGGCGCGCAGGAGATCGCCCTCACCAAGGAGGGCTACTTCCCCGAAACGCTGGTCGTGCACATCGGTGCCGGTTCGCCGACTCACCTGGTGGTGGAGATGCTGCCCGTGCCGACGGGCGACCTGCCCCAGGTCGTGGGCGTGACTTCGCAATATGTGCGCCCCGGCACGAAGACGTACTTTCTCGACGGCGTGCCTTTGGAGCAGGCCTTCACGGCCCGCGTGCAGTGGAACGGGCATGCCCCCGGGATCGTGCGCTGGGCCACTCCGTACGTCAGCTTCGAGGGCCCCTGTCCCGGAATGACGGTCAGCCGCACGCTCGACGTCGGTGGCCAGTTTGGCCCGCACGGCACCTTGATGGTGACGGCCATCAGTGGTGACGAACCGCCGATTGAGTCACTGCCCTGCGAAGCAAACATGAAGGTCCTGTCGCCTCCTCCCCTGGGCACGCTGATTCCCGGTGTCGAGTACGCATTGAAGATAGTGGGGCAGGAAATCGAATACGATCTGCTCGGCATTCAGGGCGTAACCGTCGGCACTACCGGCTGGGGAGCCGATCGCATGCCCGCGGACTTCCCGATCTTCGGTGGGTGGGCCATGGGCCTTGACCCGCAATTCGACATGTCGGGGGTAGTCCACCAAGATGGAACGATGGACCTCTTCACGGTCGGCTTCGATGCTTCCCAACACAAGAATATCCGCAAAGGGGTTCCGACCAGGAACCACAAGGGATGCAGGCTTCCGTTTCTGGAAGTCGCCGTTACCGGCACCTACAGTCAGCGAATGGTGTTTGTGGAACGCGAGGGCGCCTGGCAACCGAGCGGGTGGCTGGATCTCGGTGTGTCGGCCAAGATCGACTCGCCGCAATTCCCGTTTCCGCCGCCGGCCAGCGTGCTTTACGGTCGGGCAGAGATTGAAATGAGCGCGGTAGCTCACTTCCCGATTGTCGGGTGGGTGAGTGACGAACCGGGCTACGCAGGTGGAGTTGATTTTGAACCGGTCGTTCGGGCGATCCTGGGGGCGGGCAAAGCCAAGGCTCTCTGTGCAGAGGGCTGGGTCGGAGGCGGCTTCCACGCGGAAGGCGTGGAGTTGAGTCCGGAGTGTGCGTGGGATAATGCGTATGCGATCATGCTGTTCGGGGGCCGGCTTCTGGTTGGGCCGTTCGTCAGCGAATTTGAGGTGAGGCGTGCGCATCCTGAGAGACTCGACCCAGGCACGACGCCATCCTCTGAGTCGTGGACGCCGTTCACGCTGCTGCCCAGAGAGCGATCGCGCGGCTCGTGTCCGACACGGCCCGGTCCCTCGGGAACGACGCGGGGCACAGCCGCGGAAGAGGCGCTTGTGATCGGCGAGTTCCCCTACTCCGTTCCGGGGGTGATCCGTGCGGGAGAAACGCCGTTGGCGGTCTGGATCGCTGACAACACCGAGCGCGACCTGATCAACCGGACTGAACTTACATTTGCGACTCATGACGCGAACGGGTGGAGCGAGCCCACGCCCGTCGCAGGCGATGGGACAGCAGACTTGAGCCCTCAGTTGGCCGCGCTGCCCGACGGCCACGCGGTTTGTATCTGGCAGGATGCCAACGCCGTGCTCAGCGACGAAGACCCCTTTGAAGTATTCCTCTCCCATCTGGAGATCGCGGTATCCGCATATGACCCCCAGAGCGGGACGTGGTCACCCGTCACCCGCCTGACTGACGACGCTGCGCTCGACCGCTCGCCGAGCGTGGCCGCTGCTGCCGGCGATGACATGTTGGCCGCCTGGGTTACGAACGCCGGCAATGATCTATGGGGAACGAGCGAACTGCCGAACGACATCCGCTGGTCTGTCTACGATGGTGTGGAGTGGGCGCCGCCTGCGGTGCTCGCGGCGGGTCTCGGGACCATCCTCGATACTACGCTGGCGTATGATGGCACCACCGGGTACTTCGTCTTCGTAACCGACGCCGACGAGAACCTCGACACTCAGGAAGACCAGGAACTCTGGGCGGCCACCTATGCCGACGGCCAGTGGTCCGCGCCGGTTCAGCTTACCAGCGATGCCATCTGCGACGCTGCCCCCCGACTGGCATACGACCCAGGCGGCGTGCTACGCCTGGCGTGGCTGAAAGGTGACGACTTGCGCTTCGCCACCGGCCTCGACGTCGGCAACTCGACGGTGGTGGCCACGCCGGGTGCCTCGCCGGGTGCCCGGGACTTTGATCTGGTCATGGGGTCTGCAGGCCAAGTCGCGCTTGCCTGGAACGACGTTTCGGCCACTTATCTGGATCTTTGGGTTGCCTACTATGATCCCACCCTGGATGTCTGGAGCGCGCCGCGACAACTGACGGCCGATGACTCGGCCGAACGCTTCGTCAGCGGTGCTTTCGACGCCGCTGGCAATCTGTTGTGCGTCTACGACAAGACGCAGACGGTCTATGTGGATCGTGAGGAGTGGGTCAACGGGCAGCTCGTCGTCGTGGAAGACGTGCCCCAAGCGGGACAGAGCGATCTGTATTACATGATGTACACGTTGGGCGTCGATCTGGCGGTGGCCGTTGAGGACGTCAACGTGCAGCCATTGAATCCGTTTCCCGGCACGCTGGCGACGCTGTCAGCGCTGGTACACAACCTGGGCGAGGCGCCGGCCGACAATATCGCAGTTGCCTTCTACGAGGGCGACCCAGGCGCCGGAGGGACGCTGATTGGCGCGGCCTTGCTGAGCGAGCCGCTAGCCGGCGGTGATTCGGCGGAGGCGACGATCGCGTGGAACGTCCCCACGACGACCGAGCCGGTGCAGGTTCACGTAGTGGTCGATCCGAACTTCGTGCAGGATGATCGCGACCGAACGAGCAACGCGGCCGCCATGCCGGTCCTCGCGCCTGACCTGACCATCAGCGAGGTCGTCGTCCAGGCGGCCGGGCCGCACCGTTTTCTCACCGCGCGCGTGGCCAATGAGGGGGCCCTTACCGTGGCAAGTGCGGAGGTCGTGATGCGGCGCGGGTCCGCCACTGGCCCCGTGCTCGCCACGTTGACGACGACCGCCCCCGTCGTCGCCGGGGCGTATCATGATCTGGCGTGGGTATGGGAGGATGTGCCGCTGCTTTACGGTGGACGGATCGACGTGTTCGCCACTGTTGATGAGGCGCACGTCGTCGATGAGTTTGACGAGGACAACAACGTGCGTTCGGCGAGCGTAACCGGACCGGCCGCCCCGCTCGGCGACTTTGATGTGGACGGGAACGTGGACCTCGACGACTACAACATCTTCGCCGGTTGCATGCTTGGCCCCGAGGTGCAGTACCTGAGCGGCTGTGCATATACAGACCTTGAAACCGACGGTGACGTGGACCTCGCGGACTTGGCAGTGTTACAAAGTGCCTTTGGCGGCTGAGCGGACTTTGGCACCGGGGAAAGCAACAGATCGTAGCGGGTGGCATGGCCAAGCGCAGCGCCGCCATGCTTTCGCACACGGCACACGCTACGGTGGGCGATAGCCGGCCGGCGCCGTCGGCCGTGATCCGGCAACGAACCGGAGAGCCCGGTTGGATCACCCCACCAGGGCGCTACCAACGGACGCCGCCTCCACTACCGCCGATGCTACCTCCCCTCGCCGAATCCGCCGGCGAGTCGGCGCGGGCTGAGTACGTGTTCAGCGTGTGCGGCGCCCAGGGTGCCGTGCTTTCCCCCGACCGCGGTCGCGGGTAAGCATCCCTCTGCGGACGCGGTACATGCCCACCCCCGCCGGCGGCGGGTGAGGGCATGGCACCTACGTTAAACGCGTGCCCGGCTGAAGCCCGCGCTGGCTGGGATGCCACCTGCAGGGCGGCGTGACTCGGGAGCTTCACGAGCGGGGTGGGCTGCGGCTGGTGGGCCGAGAAGCACTGTGCTCGGCCGGCGTTGTCCTGGCCGCCATCGGCGCGGGGTCGCCATGCTCG
Organism: Planctomycetota bacterium; assembly: GCA_029558835.1. Lineage (GTDB taxonomy): Bacteria > Planctomycetota > Phycisphaerae > UBA1845 > UBA1845 > JAKQDH01. The sequence continues at coordinate 69,971 of JAKQDH010000075.1, forward strand.
TCTCGCCGCGTGGAGGAGAAGATTCGCGGGCTGCGCCGCGTTCCGATGCGGCTGCGCGCGGATCTGGCAACATCGGGTCGTTACCGCGGCGCTGGCGAGCGGGTGTCACTCCCACCGGGCAAGCGCCTGCTCTGCATCGAGCCGACCGGCGAAGGCGCCCCGGCTCTCCCGCGGGAACTCACGCTTACGGAACTCGTAGCCGCGGTGACGCTCGCGAAGCGCTCGGGAGAGGCGGTCAACGAGCAGCAGTACGGGGCCGGCCTTTCGAACATCGCGCGGTACTCCGTCGAGGGCGGTGGGACGTACTCGGCGCTGCGAATGCCCGGCCTTCGCGTGCCCATCGGCGTGTATGATTGCGAGTTCCGAGTCGTCACTGGAGTCCCGGCGCTCACCGGGCACAAACACCAGTTGGTCGCGCGTTGCGACGTGTGTCTGCTTCCCGCGCTGAGCCTGACTCTCCTGGTGGTGTCGCTTCTCTCCGGTCTTGGTTTCTGTGGTCTGGTAGCGATCGGGGTATGGCTCGCCGCCCGCGGTGCCCGGCAATGCCGCAGGCCGACGCCGGGCCCGGTCGAGACCCCATGCGACTAGAGGCGCACGCAGGAGCGCACGACCAGGCGAGAAGCGAAGAGGTCCCGTCTTCCGTTTCGTTACATGGTCTTCGCCCAGCCGAGGTAGCCGTAGAAGAGCACGACCCACAGGAACTTCGCCAGCAACGTCAGCATCGGTGACCTCCAGGTGCGAGTGCCGGGCGGCCGCGCGCCGCCCTCGATCCGCGGGCTTGCTCCCCTTGACGCCGAGCGTCAAGCGCGGCCCGCGTGGCGGCAAGCTGGCCTGACCGGCGCGCGAGCGCGCATGGTCGTTTGGAAGGAAGGCGGGACAGGTTCGTTTCCCCGGCGGGCGGCTACGGGCGCCGGTGCGAAACGAACCTGCCCCCGTTCCTTCTGTTCAGGGCCTAGCCGCTGATCGTGTACTTTGCCTCGAGCGCCTTGTTGATCCGCTGCCGGGAGTCAACCAGGTGCGCCCGGCTGTAGGCATCCAGTTGGGGCCCTGTCTTGTCCAGCGTCTGCCCGATGCGCTGTTCCAGCTCCTTGATGGTCAGCCGCCCCAGGGCGTGGACGTCGGGGTGCACTCCGGTGCCACGTGGTGACACTACCAGCTCGATCAGACGCTGCAGATACTCCCGCTGGAGGTTACGCCGGAAGCTGGGGATCAGCGGCGCGCGGTTGGTGTACGCGGTCCCCGCGGGCGCCTGGGCACCCGTCTCCAGCTCCGACCAGATCGCCTGTGTCAGCGTGCCGAACAACTCGGGCACGCCGAACGCATCCTCCGTCGCCGGCACCTTCAGCTCCGCGTCGTACACGCGGTTGACCGTCACCGGGTTGAGTACCTGGAACAGCGCCCCCATCTGAATGGCCAGCACGCGCCGGTGCAGGTCGAAGTCGAGCTCGCTGTCGGCCGCGTCCGAGTCCCAGTGCAGCCAGCGTCCGGCCGCCAGGCGGTTGAGCAACTCCGGCGGGAACTGGAAGCTCTTGGCGGAAAGCACGGTATCCGCCACGAAGCGCAGCGCCTCGCGTTGCTCGGCCGCCGGCACCACGACGATCGGCGGGCGGGCGTTGGGGGTGCCCTTGTGGTCCCGATTCAGGTACTGCCCGCCGACGAGCCGCCCGGCAGTCTGCGCGCCGAAACTGTATTGTCCCAACAGGAACGAGAACGCGCGGCGGGCCGCCTGGTAGCTCTTGCCGTCCTCGACGGCCCATTCCAGCCCGTCCTTCCAGAGCCGCTCGGCCAGTCCGATGCGGTCTTTGGCGAAATCCACCGGGTTCTTGCCCATGTCCCAGCGGTTGACCGTCGGGTCCGGGTACAGATTGGAGGTGTCTTCATCCGTGGCGTAGTCGAGCCCCGGCTCGGCGCTGCGGGCCGCGATTGCCTTGAGCATGTCCGCCTCGCTCTTGGGCGCCGCCTCGTTGCCCGGCTCGGGCGTGAACGTGCGGTAGCCGTAGTCGATGGCCCACAAGTCGTAGGGGCCCAGCAGCGGCGACACGTACAGGCCCTGCGCCTCTGGCGTGGCCGCAAAAACGTACGCGTTGTAGTCCATGACGCTGGCCGACGTGGCCGACGGCCGGTCGCTGCGGACGCTCTTGATCTCCTCCAGGGGCAGCCAACTGCTGGCCTTGAAGTTGTGACGCAAGCCCAGCGTGTGGCCCACTTCGTGCGTGACCGTCTCCTTGATGGCCTGGCCGATGAACTCCTCCGTCAGTCCGCCGGCGCCCGCTTGGGCAGCCGTCAGCGCCGCCAGGGCCAGCTCCCGCGCGCCGCCAAGTCCGATCTCGCACATGCTGCTGTGCCCATGCTGCCCGCAGCAAGCGCCGTGCTGCGCGCGGTAGAGTTCCAGCGGCGTCGGCGGCGTCGGCTCGGGAGCAATCAGGGCCGCCGGCGTGAAGTCCCATTCGGGGTGGTGGGCCAACAGGTCCTCCACGGCGAAATCGGTGAAGCTGGCCGTCGCCCGCGGGCCCAGGACATCGTGCTGCAACTGCAACGAGCGGACGAACGAATCATCGAAGATGATGTCCGCGTCCAGAATCTGCCCGGTGAACGGGTTGGCGCGGGAGGGCCCCATCGCGAACGCCTGCCCGGTCACGATCCAGCGGAAGAAGTTGTAGCGGACGTCCTCTGGATCGAGGTCCTTCGTCTGTTCATCGGAGTCGCTCTGCTGGATGACCTTGATGGCGTTGCGCAGCCCGGCCGCCTCGAACGCGTTGTTCCACTCCAGGATGCCCTCGCGCACGTAATGGCGGAACTTCACCGGCACCGTCTTCTCGATGTAGAAGACGATCTGGTCCTGCGGCAGCACGTCGGAGACCTTCGCCTCCGGCTCGGCCTTGCGCAGGTGCCAGCGGTGGATGTAGCGCTTGAACGTTGTGTCGGCCTCATGCGGGCTCGACCAGTCGCGCACGGCCGTCAGGAAGTAGCCGACCCGCGGGTCCGCCTCGCGCGGTGTGTAGCCGTTGTCCTGCGGCAGTCTGGAGAGGCTGTAGTGCAGGCCGACGATCTGCCCGCTCGGGCCTTGCATCATGGCCGCGTCCACGCTGATTTCCGTGTTGTTGGGGAAGTTCTTGACGGCTCCGTAGCGGCTCAGGTTGGCATCGAGGCTGCCGCCGAAGATGCCCCCCGCGCCGATCAGGTCCTGCTTGAACAAGTCACCCAGGTCAATCACCGGGTCACCGTCGATCTCCGTCCGGATCGGCACCGCCCGGATGATGTTGTCCGGGTAGCTGCGGCTGATGACGTCATCGACCGGCGAGCCGGTGCCCTTCTTGTAGCGCGGGTCCGCCTCCATCAGGACGAGCTTCTTGCCCACGCGGTCGAAGTACACTGCGGCGTCGTTCCATTGCCAGCCGGCGAAGAACGGCCCGCGGGCGATGGAACTGGCCACCAGGAAGTTCTGCCTCAGCAGACCCTTCGGAACGCGCGCCAGCAGCCGGTCATCCTTCTCATGATGGTAGAGGGTAAGGAAACCCTCTTTGACCTTGGTGTCTTTGGTGACCTCCTCGAACTTCGGGAACTCCGGCTCATCCGCCCACACCGCGGCTGCCGGTAGCGCGAAGGCCGCCAGCAGCACCAGCCTCACCCAACTCGTCCTGCCAAGCCGTGTCTCGTTCATCGCACCGTTCTCCTCGAACGTCCCGTGCCGTCTCGTTATTCGCTACCATCAGGTCCCGCGACCCTACCTCGCTTAGCCTCCGCGGCGGGCAGAGCCCGCCCTACGCCTGCCTCTTGCCTCTTGCCTTCTTCCTTACAACCGGTACTCCGCCGCCAGCGCCCGATCGATGCGGGACTTGGCCTCGTCGAAGTGCGCCCGGGTGAAGTCATCGAGCTTGCCGGCCGTGCCTTGCTCCAGCAGCTTGCCAAGTCGCTCCGCAAGCTGCCCCAGCTTGAGACAGACGACCGCGTGTACGTCCGCATTAGCGCTCCGCCCTGGTTGCGAAAGCACCAGGTTGAGCAGCATGCTCAGTTGCTGGCGTTGCAGGTTGCGGCGGATGCTGCTGACGAACGGCTTGCGATTGGTGAAGCTGCGGGAGGGCGTCTCGTTGAGCTCCGCCCAGACGGCGTCGGTTACCGTGCACAGAAGCTCCGGTACGGTGAGCGCGTCCGCGTCGGTCGGCACCTTCAACTCGGCATCGTACACGCGGTTGAGCAGCACCGGGTTGAGCAGGTAGAGCAACGCCTGATACTGCACGCGGGCGATGCGCTCATGCGCCGGGTAATCCAGCGTCGAGTCGTAGGCATCGGAATCCCAGTGCGACCACCGCCCGGCCGCCAGCTTGTTGAGCAGGGCCGGGTCGAAAATGAAGTCCTTGTCGGAGAAGACGGTCTTGGTCACCAGCTCCAGTGCCGCTCGCTGTTTGGCGACGGGGACGATCTCGATGGGGGCGGGGGCGTTAGGATCGCCCTTGTGGGCCCGGCTGAGGTACTGCCCGCCGACGTAGCGGACCGCGAAGCCGACGGTCCGGCCATACTCGGCCAGCAGCATGTCGAACGCCCGCCGCAGCTTGGCGTAACTGTCCCCGTCCTCGACCGCCCAGTCCGCGACGTTCTTCTGCAGGCGGCGCACCATGTCCATGCGATGGTTGGCGTATTCCAGCAGGTCGCTGCCGTTGTCGAAGCGATTGACCAGCGGGTCCGGCGCGAAGAAGCCGGTGTCCTCGTCGGTGCCGTAGATGTGTCCCGGCTCGGCCACGCGCTCGAGCACGGCCTTGAGCAGGGCGGCCTCGTCCTTGTGCTTCTGCCCGTCGGGGATGCCGTAGCCATAGGTGATCGCCCATTCGTCATACGGTCCCACCGCCTGGGTGACGAACAGGCCCTGCTTTTCCGGGTCCGGATGGATGATGCCCGGGTTGTAGTCCATGATCGACGCGCAGGTCGGCACGTTCGGGTCGGTGGTGCTGAGAATCTCCTCCACCGACTTCCAACTGCTGGCCTTGAAGTTGTGCCGCAGGCCGAGCGTGTGACCGACCTCGTGCGTGGTTACCTCGCGCACCATCTGCCCGACGAATTCCTCGCTGAGGTCCTTGCGTCCGGTTGCCTCCAGCGCGGACATGGCCAGGGCCATTTCGTGGGCCAGGCCCGTGGCGTAGGTGCAGTACCCCGGCTGGTGCATCAAGTGCTCCAGCACATCCGGTTCGGGGCGGTTGGCGGAGCCGGACAGCCGCGTCGTGTCGGGCAGCAGGTACTCTGTTTGCCCCGTGAACTTCCATTCCGGGTGCTGGTCAAGGAAGGCGTTGAGCTGGGCATCCTCCTCCAGGCCGAGCCCGGTGCCGCTGTACGTGGCGTACTGACGCTCCCAGCTTCGCACCATCGAGTCGTCGAAGATGATGTCCGCGTCGAGAATCTCGCCGGTCAGCGGATTGGCGAGCGACGGCCCCATCGCGAAGCCGCGCCCGCTCACAATCCAGCGGAAGAACGCGTAACGCACGTCCTCCGGGTCCTTGTCGGCGTGCACGGTGTCGGTCTGCTGCTCGATCTGCACGGCGTTGCGGATGCCGGCCTTCTCAAACGCCCGGTTCCATTCCAGGATGCCCTCCCGCACGTAGCGGCGGTACTTCACCGGGACGGTCTTCTCGATGTAGTACGTGATGTGGTGGTCCGGGTCCGCGTCGGAGACTTCCTTGCTCGGTTCGGCCTTGCGCACGTCCCAGCGGTGGATGTATCGCTTGAAAATGGTGTCCGCGTCGTGCGGTACCGACCAGTCCTTGATGGCCGTGATGAAGTAACCCACGCGCGGGTCGGCCTCGCGCGGCTTGTAGTCGCTCTTGGGCAGCTCGACGATGCTGTAGTGGACTTGGGCCCGCGTGCCGCCCTGGTTGCCCGGTCGCATGATGGCCGCGTCCACCGCCACCTCGACGTTGCGCGGGAACGCCTTGCGCTTCGCCCAGCGGCTCAGCGAGGCATCCAGCCCGCCGCCGTACACTCGACCGATGCCCGCGAGGTCACCCTTCTTGAACAGGTCCCCCAGGTCGATCACCGGGTCCTGCCCGCGCTTGCACACGATCGGCACGGCCGTCACGATGCGGTCGGTGTACGTGCGCCCCACGACATCGGCCACCGTGGACTTCTCGTCCGTCTTGTTACTCAGGTCAGGCTCGATGAGCACCAGTTTCTTGTCAATCTCGTGCCATTGCACGACGTTGCTGCCCCACATGTAGCCCGCCAAGTCGGGGCCCGCGGCGATGCTGCTGGCCAGCAGGAAGTTCTTCTTGAGCATCTTGTTGGGAACCACCGCCAGGAGCTGATCGTCCTTCTCCCGATAGAACAGGGGGAAGAGGCCGTTCTCGCCCTGCGGCCCCAGGACTTCCTTGTGTTCCTTGGCCACCTCGTCGAACTTGGGCAGTTCATCCTCCTTGCCCTTCGCCTCGCCCGGCCCCGACCGCTGACTCACCAGCTCGGCCGTCGCCAGCGGGTTGCCGGGCAGGGCCGCCGGGGCCTCGGGCTCGGCAGCCGGTACCGGCGTGTCGGCCACCAGAACGCCCACGCTGCCGAGCAGTAGCAACCCCATGCCGGTCACCACCCACACCTGGGCCCTGTTTCGCAACGTCTTGCGCCTTGCCTTCATCGTTTACTGCTCCTTACGTGTTCGTGGATCTGGCTTGCCTGGTTCATGCAGGTCACCGGCGGGGCTGGACGCTCCGCCTGCGCGAACGCGACACCCTCATGGATGTGCGCGGTTTGCCCACTGCTCGCGCGTTGAGCGCCGCCGGCAGTCCGAGGCCGGTAGGACGCCCAATGCAGAGTTTCTTCGGCCGGTTACCGCCTATGTCCCCAGCGGTTCTACCCCAGGTGGGATGCCGCCTCGTTCCCCGTGCGTGCCACCGGCCAGCCGAGTCTCCTCCCGCGCGGCCCGGCCGATACGTCTATCAGCAGCATAAGACCCTCGCGCCAGTATTGCTGCGCGCTGGACAAGTTCTTACGCGCAGCACCGAGGATCGCGCGTACCCTGGGCGGTGGCCCGCACGCCTGCACCGGGCAGGCGGGGCACGCGCCCACCGCCTCCGCCGACAGCACTGATACGTTGGTCTTCGCTAGCTCTTGCTGTTCATCAACTGCTGGACGCGGGCCTCGACCCGCAACACGTGCGGACCGGCCAGCTCGACCAGTTGCAGGAGGTCGCGGAACTTCGAGACCTCCTCGACTTGCTCGTCCACGAACCACATCAGGAAGTGGTGCGTGGCGTGGTCCTTCTCCTCGTCGGCCTGCGCCACGAGGTCGTTGATCTGCGCGGTTACCTTCAACTCCGCGTCCAGGGCCGCCTTGGCCACGTCCTTCAGCGAGCCGTACTTGCACGGCTGGGCCGGCGTAGCGTCCAGCTTGACCTCGCCGTTAACCTCTTGGACGTAGTGGATGAACTTGAGGGCGTGCTCGCGTTCCTCGGCCGCCTGCTCCTCGAAGAGCCGGGCGAGCACCTTCAACCCCATGTCGTTGAGGGCCAAGCCCATGCCCAGGTACATCTGCGACGCCGAGAACTCCGCCGTGATCTGGCTGTTGATCTTCCCGTTCATGGTCTTTGAGATCGCCATATGCGTCACCCTTCAATTGAATAAATACACTTACACGTGTCTTCTGCTTCCCGATGACCGATCGGCGGGATCGTAGGCGGGCGCGCCCCGATTATCAACGGACGCCCGCTGGGGAGCCGCCCGCGGGCGGGCGTGTCCCCGCCGGCGGCCAACCTCGCCCGGGAGCCGCGGTCGCCTCCCCGAGGGGCAATAACGTTCCGGGCGAGCCCCGGGGCCGCCGTTGCAGCCGATGCACGGGATGACGCGACGGTGGAGTCCACTTGGGCCCCGAGTCCCTCGATATCAGGGTAGTCGGCCGAAGTGCTCCCGGCCGGCGGGGGCACGAGCGTGCCGTGGGGCGGCGGTCGGGGGGGCCGGGCGAGCGGGGCTTGTAGGGGGACTCAGATGGGCCTGCGGGTTGCGAGTCGGACCGACGCTCGATGGGAGCCGCGTGCGTTCCAAGTACGCAGTGCTCGCCTGTCCGGGCGGCGGTGGTGGACGGCCGGGACCGCCCGCACGCGCGCCGCGGGGCACGCACGCCGGCGGCCCGCTGCGGCCCTGGTGTTCGTGCTCCTGGCCGTGATGGTGGCGCTCACCCTGGCCAGTTCGTTCCTGGGGGCGCAGAGCACGTCGATCGGCGTCGCCCGTAACGGCGGTGACCATGCCAAGGCCCGGGCGGTCGCGGAGTCGGGACTGGCGTTTGCGTGCGCGTACGTTGAGCAGCAAAGTGCGTGGCGGACCCTGCGTCCGCACGGCACGTGGGCGACGAATGTGGCTCTGGGGGACGGGTCGTTTACGGTGGTCGGACAGGACGGCCGGGACCAGAACGGCGACGGCGTCATAAGTGTCCCGTCCGAGGGCGACGGCAGCCTCTCCGACGACGCCAATGATGTGCTGACGCTGACGGTGACCGGGCGGGTCGGGCAGACGAGCCACGTGGTGCGCGCGGTGGTCACTCCGCAGCCCGGCGCAACCGGGTTGGTGGGATACTGGAAGCTGGATGAGAGCAGCGGTCTCGGGGCGCCTGATGCCAGCGGGCTCGGCCATCCGGGCGTGCTCATCAATATGAAGGGTGACGAGTGGACAAGCGGGAAGGCAGGCAGAGCGCTGCAGTTCGATGGCACGAATGACGTGGTGCGGGTGCTGGACCACAATGACCTCGACCTGACGACGGCCGGCACGCTCGCGTGCTGGATGAAGGTCAAAACCTACGGGCCGTTTGCCGGCATCATTCACAAGGGCGGTCAGACCAGCTTCAACGACGAAACCTACAGCCTCCAGTTCTGGGACGGCACTCGAATGCGGCTTTATCTGAACAGTGCCAGCTCCAGCGTGTATCTGGAGACCGCGACCTCGTTCAGCCGCGGCGTGTGGTACCACGTGGCCGCGGTGTGGGACGGGAGCGGCATGCGCTTCTATGTAAATGGGAACCTGGACCGCAGCACGACCACGAAGCTGGCGGCCAAGACGTCGACGGGGAACGTGCACGTCGGCGCGCAACTGGTGACTTACTACAGTTCATCCTATAAGAACTTCCCGTTCGACGGCGTCCTTGACGATGTGCGCATGTACAACCGGGCGCTGAGCATTGCGGAAGTGCAGGACATCGTGGGCGGTGCCGACACCGGCAGCGGCACGGGCGGCTACACGATCACGTGGGACGAGTGACGTCCGGCCTTTCTCTTAAGTGCAGCAGGTCCAGCATCCTCCCCGTGAAGGGGCAGGAACACGGAACCCGATAAGTGTCCGCCGCGTGATGCGGCAGGGGCGGTCTTGTCGGAAGGGCAGCGGCGCTGCGCGCAAAGGGGCGGCGGTTCCGCGGCAAGCGCGGTTCAGAGCGCCGGTGCGGGCTGGCGCACCGTGGTCCGGTAAGGCGGGCGGTCAGCCGAACACGGCTGCGGTTTGACTTGGGGTCATGGCCGGCCTACAGTTGGGCATCACGCCGGGGGGAACGGAGGAATCCTGACAACATAGCCCAGCAAGCCGTGGGCGTTTCTGGTTGCCGTGTGGCGAATGATATTGCCCGGCTCAGCAGAGAGCCGGGCGGTACTGGAAGGGAGAGAATGCGCATGCGGTATGGGACTGTCGTTACGTTGGGTCTGGTGGTGGCGACCGTTGCGAGCCCTTGCTTTGCCGGTCTCCTGGTGGATGGCAGCCTGAGTGACTGGGGCGTGGTGGTCGCGGATCGCAACGCCAGCGTCCTCAGTTTCGCGCCTGGCCTGAACGTACTTGCGTACGACGTCGAGGACCAGAATGACGATGCCGGCATCAGTGCCTACCTGGGCCCCAACTACGGCGGACAGGACTACGACGCGGAACTGTTGGCGGTGGCGTTCGACGAGGGCAAACTGTTTATCGCTCTCGTGACCGGGCAGCGACCGGATAACGGCTTCAAGCTGTTCGCGCCGGGCGACCTGCGCTTCGCTACGAGCGAGGGCGTGTACGGTCTGGAGATCGGCGGCGGGCCCGGCGGCGGCGACGGGTCGTTGCTGCTGGAAGGCGCTCCCGGCTCGACGTATACACTGTACAGCGACGGGCAGACCAGTGGCCATGCCTGGGCCGACCCGGCCCAGACGACCGGCTCCCTCTGGCGCAACGTGGGCTGGATCAACGACGCGATTCCGCCGGCCGGTCCGACGCAGCTCAAGATTGACTCCGCGAGCGCCTGCGTCGGCATGGCGGACTACGTCTACACGCGCAACGTGTACACGAAGCAGCATGCCGTGATCGAACTCTCCCTGGACATCGGGCTGTTCAACGGGGCCGTGATCGACACGATCTCGTGGCGCCCGTCCTGTGGGAATGATGAGCTCGACGCCCCGGTGCGGTCCGTGCCGGAGCCGGGCTCCATCGCCCTGATGCTAAGCGGCGGGCTGCTCCTGTGGCGCCGTTCCCGCGGGCGGTAAGGGCCGAAACGCGGCCGAAGCGACAAGAGACCTTCACGTATCCCACTACCCGAGGCACCGGGAGCCAGGCCCCCGGTGCCTCACCTTATTACGCCGCGATGCTCCGCGCGGCGCTGCCCGTGGGGCGTAACGGAAGCGACGGGTGTGGCCCAGGGCGGTCCGCAACCTCGATGCCCCCGGTCGGCGAGGGCCGGCAGGCGGCGGTCGGCCGGCGCGAGACAGGCTTTACGTCGGGACGGTCGTCCCGGACAATCGCCTGCGGGCGGGCTTGCCGCAGTGCCCGGATAGCAAGGCAGCGGCGGAGGCCCGTGCGGCTACGGGAGGCAGTTTCGTGACGGACGGCAGTCAGCTTCGGCACGTTCGCCTGGCGCGGTCCTTCTCGTTCGAGGCGGCCCACCATCTGCCCCGAACCCCCGACGGGCACCGCTGCCGGCGCCTTCATGGCCACAGCTACCGTGTCGACATCACCTGCGCGGGGCCGGTTGACCCACAGACGGGCTGGCTCATCGACTTCGGTGACATCCGTGCTGCGTTCGAGCCGTTGCGGGCGCGGCTGGACCACACCTGCCTCAACGATGTGGAGGGGCTCGAGAACCCCACGGCCGAGAACCTGGCGCGCTGGATTTGGGAGCGTCTCAAACCCGTACTGCCGCTGCTGACGCAGGTCCGGGTGGCCGAGGGCTGCCACGCCTATTGCGAATACGAGGGAGCGTGAGCGGTGGTGGTCCGAAGCAGCGCTGAAGCGGCCTGAAGGGGGCATGGCTTGCGGCGCCGGACGCAGGGGCAGGACGTCCGTGCCACGCCAAGGTGAACCCACGGGCGGGACGCCCCCGCCACGGCTGGGGCTGCGGGAAGGGCTGAGCTGGGCTATGCCTGCCGGCAAGGCGGCGGTAGGCTGGTGGAACGTGCGGCGACTGATGCGGCGTTATGGTGGCCGCGGGGGCTCAAGAATGACGGGTGGCCGGGCCGATGCTCGTAGACGTTGGAGCAGCAGCGGTCCTCTTGGGTGGAGAACGTGGCCGGTGACAACGCGCAAATGGCAGATCGGGTGTGGGCTGGCGGCGGTATTGCTCCTGGCCTCGGCCGGGTGTACGGAGTTCTGGCTGAACCAGACGGCCTCGCTGGGCGGTAGTACGGTCGGCAGCAGGGGTAACGTGCAGGTTCTGATCATCAACAACACCCCCCATCGGGCGGTGTTCACCGTGGGCACGTATGACCAGACGGACCGGACCACGGAGCCCCCGATCCTCCAGGTCGGCCTGGACGACAGCGGTGAGGCGCTGGAGGGTGACAGCCAGATGGACATCTTCACGCTGCGCTGTGCCCGCGTGTTCAGCGTCGGCGGGCCGAAGCTGCTGGAGATGATCCAGGAGAATCTGGACACCGGCAGCCTGGAAGCAGCGGCCCTCATCGAGGGCGTCAACTTCTACCGCACTGATACCGACGACGGTGAGCCGGAACTGGTGGGCAGCGCGCCGGCGCTGGAGGCTTGGCTGGGGGTCGATTTCCCCTGCGGCGCGCTGCTGGTCCTCCACCTGGAGTTCGATGACTTCGGCCCTGATCCGTTCCGCGTTGACTTCGAGCTGATCCCCGCGGAATCCACGCGGTAGGGTCGCACCTCGCGAATCCCTCGTGCAGTCCGGTATCGGACCCGGACCCGCCGCCGAAACGCCGGGCCGGCGGGGTCGTTCCCTGTCCCTGCGGATAGGGCTGCGCCTGAGCGGCCTGCTTCTCGGACTGCCCTCGCCAAGGCCGTGCCGATCACTGCGTTAGGTTCGGTGAAGTCGGAGTTTAGCCGATGGATCAGGCAGAGGCACCTCCCGGCAAGGATGCCGACGCGCTGCGTTGGGACACCGGGGGCAATCATGGTATCGACACAGGCAGCAGTTCCAAAGGTCGGCAGGGTGTTGCTCGTCGATGACGACGACAAGCTACGCTTTGTGCTCGTCGCGCATCTGCGGGCCCAGGGCTACGAAGTCCTGGAAGGCAAGAACGGCAGGGAGGGCGTCGCGCTCGCGCGGCAGCACAGTCCCGACCTGATCATCATGGACCTGACCATGCCGGAACTGGACGGCATGAGCGCCACGCGGGAGCTGAAAGCCGATCCACAGACCGCGGACGTCCCCATCATCATGCTGACGGGCAAGACCGGCACGGACGACCTGGTTCTCGGTCTGGAGGTCGGGGCCCAGGAGTATCTGACGAAGCCCTTCGACGTGGCCGAACTGCTGGCCCGCGTCCGCACCGTGCACCGGCTGGCGGTGGCGCACCGCAACCTCGACGAGCTCAACAACCGCCTGGAGGAGGAAGTCGCACGCAAGACCCGCCGTCTCCAGATGCTCTACGACTACATGCGGGCCCTCAGCGAGGTCGAGACCCGCGACCAGATCCTCGACCTGGTGCTCGAGTACGTGCAGAAGACTACCAACGCCCGGCGCGTGTCGCTGCTGATGACCGACGCGAGCGGGCAGAACCTGGTGTGCGAGCGGGCGGTCGGGATCGACCCGGCCGTCGTGCAGAGCATCCGCATCGACGCGGGGCGGGGCATCGCCGGGCAGGTCTTCTCGAGCGGCAAGACAGTGGTGGCCAAGGCCATGGGGCCCATCGAGGCCGACGGACGCGGCTACGACGGCGATGAGTTCCTCAGCACGCCGCTGGTATCCACCTCCCTGGCCACGCGCGACGGCATCCTGGGTGTCCTCAACGTCACCGAACGCAACGACGATCAGACCTTCTCGCACGAGGAAGTCGAGTGCCTGCGTTCGATTACGGACGCGGCCGCCATCGCCCTGCACAACGCCATGCGGCGCAGCCAGCTCGAACAGTCGGTGCGCGTCCTCTTGCAGACGGTGGGGTACCTGGCCGAGTACCGTGACGAAGAGACGACGCTGCACCTGAAGCGGGTGGCGAAGTTCGCGCGCGTGCTCGCCTGCGAGCTGGCCCGCGAGGGACCGTATCGCGGTCAGGTGACGGACGATTTCATCGAGTGGCTGGTGCAGGCCGCCCCCATGCACGACATCGGCAAGGTCGGCATCCCCGACGAAATCCTCACCAAGCCCGGCAAGTTGACCAACGAAGAATTCAACATCATGAAGGTGCACACGGAGATCGGTCGGCGGGTGCTCTCGCGGGCCTTCGATCCGAACCATCCCGTGCCCCTGCTGCAGATGTGCATCGACATCGCCTACGGCCACCACGAACGGTTCAACGGGGCCGGCTATCCGCGCGGGATCAAGGGTGAGGAGATTCCGCTGGCGGCCCGCATCATCGCCCTCGTGGACGCCTACGACGCCATCACCAGCCACCGCCGCTACAGCAAGGCCCGTCCGCACAGTGTGGCCGTCGAGGTGATCCGGGCGGAATCGGGCAAGCACTTCGACCCTGCGGTAGTAGATGGGTTCCTGCGCTGCCAGGCTGAGTTCGACGCGGTCCGCACCCGCTACCGCGAGGCGCCCGAGGAAACACCCCAAGCTGCTCCCGCCGCAGTGTGAGTCCCGGCGAAGCACCGGGCGCATGCCCGGCAACTTCCGCGGACCCGCATGTCGTCCGTCCGCGAGCTTGCGCCGCGCGGCAGCGCTGCGAGCGCTCGCCCGGCGATTTCTCCCGGCGTCTTACCGTCCGTGCCGGCGGGCTGGCACCCGCGGTTGCGAGCACGTTGTCCACTGCAACGAACCTGCCGGCGCCGTCGTCCCGGGCCACGCACGCGCGAATGATCTGGCCCGCCTCGTCCGCCCTCCGGGCGGCCCAGAGAGAAGAACAACAACAGGGAAGCGGGCCGCTTCCCAGGGAGTTGAAGTCCCTGGCAACCGCCGCGCGCCCTCCGGGCGGAGGAGGACGTCGGTTCTTCGTTGGCAGCGCGTTGGCTGCTCGCCTGCAACGCGTCGGCTGCTCGCCGGCAACACGTCGGCTCCAGACCGGGGACCCTTCGCATCCCCGCCCGGAGGGCGCACGATCGCCAGGGCCTTCCAGGCCCTGGGGAAGCACTACTCTACTCATCCTCCCTTCTGATTCCCTCTCGCGCCCGGAGGGCGCGCACACCGTCCAGACCGCGACGCCCCGCGCATAGCGCGTCAAACGCGTGCGCCGCGGCGGGTTGGAAACCTGCCCGACAAACAGGTAGCATCGCAGCGTCGGCTCTCCGGGCCGACGTCACGGGTCGGCGGGTCCACAGACCATGGGTGTAACCACGGCGAGCACGAACGATGCGACGGGCGGAGGCCACGCAGGCCCGCGCCACGACTTTGACGCCGGCGCCCCGTCCGTGGTTTCCCGGTCGCTTCGGACTCGGCTCACGCGGGTCGGCGTGGCCGAGGTTCTGGCGGCCGCACTGGGGGTGCTCTGCTATCTCAACGTCCTGCCCAACGACTTCACCTACGACGCCGTGGCCGTCGTGCAGCACAACCCGTTGGTCAATGAGCCGGGGCGGTGGGGCGACATCTGGACCAAGGACCTCTGGTGGGCCGGGCGCGACGAAACGCCGCGGCGGGACCTGCTCTATCGCCCCGTTACGCTTAGCTCCTACCGGCTGGTCCGGCTGCCGGCCGGGGGCGATCCCTGGCCGCAACATGCGCTCAACCTCGCGCTGCACGCACTGATCTGCGTGCTGGTCGTGCGTCTGTGCCGGCAGGTTGTGCCCGAGAGCGACGCTCGGGGGCGGAACCGCTGGGCTCCACTGCTGGCCGGGGCCGGTTTTGCGGTCCTGCCGATCCACACCGACGTGGTGGCCAACCTCGTTGGGCGAGCGGACCTGCTGGCCACCCTGGGTGTGCTGCTGACGCTGGCGTGCCATCGACGCGTTATCAAGGCCGTGGCCGGACTGCGCGATCGGAGCCGCGACCGTCAGGGAGCGGAGGTGTGTCACGAACGCCCCGACGCCTCGACGCCCGTTCACCCTGCGGCCGAGGTTGGCCCTCACTCCGCGGGGGCGCGCCGCTGGGTCTGGATGCTGGGCGCCGCGGCCGCCGCGTTCCTCAGTATGGGGGCCAAGGAGAGTGGCGTCAGCGTGGTGTTGCTGGCGCCCCTCTTTGACGCGCTCGAACGGCTCCGACGGCGAGAAGCCGGCGCCCTCACCCCTGCCCCTCTCCCGCGGGGAGAGGGGTTCAGACGCCGCACGCCCGGCGCAGGTGGTGAAACCCCTCTCCCCGGGGGAGAAGGCAGGGTGAAAGGGGAGGCCGCATGTCTACCGCCCTCGTCTGCGTGCTCCCCGGTTCCTGGGAAGATCAGGCCGTGGGTGGCTGACTGGTGGTCGCTGGAAAGCGCCGGGCGACTCGCATACCTGGCCGTGCCTTTGCTCGTGTACTTCGCCCTACGCTACCATGCGTTGGCAGGACAGCTCTTGCAGAAGCCGGCGCTGACCAAGACGGTCAACGTCCTGGTGGACGCACCCGCGTGGCAGCACGTGTTGGGCGTCGTGCAGTTGTGGGGGATGTACTGGACCAAGACGTTCTGGCCCGCCACGCTCTGCATCGACTACTCCATCCACGCGGTACGCCTGGCCCGTAGCGTGTTCGATGCGCACGTGCTGATCGGTCTGGCGGTCCTGGGGGGGCTGCTGGTGGCGGCCACGCATGCCCGGCGCCGCGGGCGGCCGGAGGTCGCCGTGCTGGCGGGAGGGCTGGTCGTCAGCTACCTGCCCACGTCCAACGCCTTGGTGCTGATCCAGGTCTTCTTCGCCGAGCGTATCTGGTATCTGCCGTCGGTCTTCGTAGTGGTGCTGCTGGCGTGGGCGGTGGCCGGCTGGGTGCGGCGGCCGGCCGGCGCGGTGGCGGCGGGGTTGATTGTCCTGACGCTGCTGGGGCGTTGTTGGGTCCGCAACTTCGAGTGGCGCGACAACGGCACTCTGTTCGCGGCTGCCTGGCGCGATCACCCCGACAGTGTGGGCGCACGGTACTTGTACGGCCAATGGCTGACACAACACGGGCAGTACGAAGACGGTGTGCGCCTGCTCGAAAGCGCCCTGGACATCGACCTCGGGCTGACCGACGCGCATCGTGCCCTGGGCCGGGCCCACCTTGAGCACGGGGATTACCAGCGGGCAGTGCAACACCTGCGGATCGCGCACATGCAGGTGCCCGGCCACCCGGCTACCGAGGAAGCAATGGCCCGCGCCGGTGCCGCCTACGCCGAGACCTTGCGGGTCCAGCTCGAAGAGGCCCGGTCGCGGGCTACGCAGGCCCCGGCCGACCTGTCCGCTCAAGTTGCCTACGTGGAACTTCTGCTCCAGCTTGGGCAGCACGATGAAGCACTGTTGCGTCTGCGTCAGGACGATGCACGGTTCGCAGAGGAAGCACCCTGGCAAACCCTCAAGTGCCGCGCCCTGGTGCAAGCGGGGGAACTGGACGAGGCAATCGATGCCTACGCGCGGGCGCACAAGCTGGCGCCCGAGGATGCCGGCCTGCTGGTAGAGTGGGCGATGCTGCTGCTGGAGCGACGCCGCCCGGGCGACCTGGACGAGGCGCAGGAACTGCTCGCTCAGGCCGGCGGCCTTGCCCCGGACGATCCACGCCTGCTGGTTGGCAGGGCGGAACTGACTGCGTTGCGGGGCGACCTGACCACCGCCCTGCGACTCTATCAGGCGGCCCTGCAGCGCGTCGCCCCGGACAGCGTGCAGCATCGCGTTTGGCGGGAGCGGGCCCGCACGCTCGGGGGTTGAGCGGGTCGGGGCTTCTGCTCCGCATCCTCGGACCGCGCGAAAAAAACTCACCAATTCGCTTGACGATCGGTTGTTGTTAGGTTATAGTTCTACCGAACATAACTAGAACCCGCGCGAGGCGTGGTTTACCTGCGGGTTGCCGCGTGCCGTGGCGGCAGCGTGGCCGCGCTGCGTATACCGGCCTCCCGCCGCCGTGGAGGGGAAGGGGGGCCGCGGTCGGCGGCAGGATCGCATTGGTGTTCCGCGGCGGCTCCGGGACGGGGCCGCCATTGCGGAAGTGCTGACCGGAGCAAGGACGCTCATGTTGCACATGGACGGTTACTCGGCCGCGCCAGTTGAGCCCGACTGGCCGTTGTGTGTGTTCGGTCCCGGGGGTGATTTCAGGACCGCGTGGCTCCCGGGGCCGACACCACAAGGCCCGCTCTGCGGGTCGCCGGCTCTGCGCGAGGTTAAGCTGACCGAGGGGGTAGTCGCGCGGACCGGGGGGCGTGGGCCGTTGCGGTGGTGGTGGCAACAGGCGCGGCTGGCGGCCCGGGAACTGCTCGTGGCAGGTCAACGCCTGCGGCGGTTTGAGGAGCTGCTCCGGCAGCGGCGAGCGCCTGTGGTTGCGCTCGGGCCGGAGGGCCTGACCAGTGTTTGGGAGAGCACCCATGGCACGCACGGGCAAAGCGGCGCCGGAGTCGGCCGCGCTGACTCCGCGCCAACTCGAAATCCTCACGCGCATCCGCGACGACCGGCGGCGCAATGGCTATTCGCCGACCTTGCAGGAGATCGCAGACTCGCTCGGACGCAGCAAAGTCACGGTGTTCGAGCACGTCGAGGCGCTTGTTCGAAAGGGCCTGCTGCGCCGGCAACGCAACAAGGCACGCTCTTTGGACCTGACATCCGCCGCGCGCTTGCCGGATGAGCGGCCGACACGTCTGCCCCTGGTGGGCCGCATCGCGGCGGGTCGCCCGCTGGAAGCGGTCGAGACGCCGGACGCGGTCGATCTCGAGGAGATGTTCCAGAGCCGTTACCCGGTATGCGCGCTGCGCGTCACGGGGGACAGCATGGTGGACGACCAGATACGAGACGGTGACCTGGTCGTGTTCGAGCAGCGGTCCAACCCGCGCAACGGGGATACCGTGGTGGCGCTGCTGGACCGTGAAGAGGCGACGCTTAAGCGCTTCTACCGCGAGCGGGACCGCATCCGCCTGCAACCGGCGAACGACCGCTATCCGCCCCTCTACGTCAAGGACCGCGACCTGGCGATCCAGGGCGTGGTGATCGGCGTGCTCCGGCGGCTGTAGCAACTCAGCGGTTGTGGAAGGTCGCGGGACGGCGCGGGGGCGCGGGGCGGCGCGCATCGCGGCATCGTGTGCTGTGCGATGCGGTGTGAGCGATTCCGCGCTGCCATCGAGCCGCGGGCTTCCGCCCGCGCGGTGCCGCGTTGCGGTGACGGCTGCACGATTGCGCGCGGTGATCGAGGTCGTGGAGCCGCAGCATTCGCGGAATGTCGCCTCCGGGGCCCGAACCCGCAGAGGGGTTCGGGAGCAGGGGAGGGGCGTCGTGCCCGGCGTGCGACTGCACGCCGAAGCGGGCGGGTGCGAAGGTGGGGCTTGGTGTGCCGAGCCGGGAGCGCTGGAAGGGGTAGCGCGAAAGGGGCGGGGTGCGAAGGGCAAGAAGAAGGGACCGCGTCGTCGTGGACGAGCGGTCCCGATGTCGTTGTCGCGAGTCGGCTTCGGTGCGGAACTAGCGCCGCCGACGAAGCAGAGCCAGACCGCCAACCGCCAGCAGACCAAGGGAGGCCGGCTCCGGCGAGTACGTGTACGTCACACACACCTGGACCTCAAGGATCGGATACTCGACCTCAAGCTGCCAGGCGTCCGGCGTAATGCCCTCAAACTGCAGGTCGTTAACCATCAGCAGCGGGCTGACGTTGAAGGCGACGTTGGCCGGGCCGTTCGAGTCGTAGAACGCCTCGGACGGGAAATACTGCCCTGCCAGCAGGCTCGCATAGCCAAGGACGCCGAAGTCCCACCCGTCTGGCGGCGTCGCGTCGAACAGGGCCAAGTCGCCGTTGTCCGGGTCAAGATTGATGAACGGACTCGTGACGGTATTGCCACCCGAGGAGAACACCCCCGGTCCGATGGCGGAGAACTGACGAATCACGCGGGCGCGCACGACGGCGCTTTTGAACGGATCGTCGTTGTCAGCCTTCGGTTGTGCCGAGCCGCTGTGATAGACATTCACCACCACATCATCGAGGATGAGCGACCCGCCCTGGTTATCAAACTTGGGCAGGTACAAATCCTGCGGATCCTGCAAATCGCTGGTGAACGAGACGAAATTGCAGTACGACACCTCGTCGGCGCTGGCCACCGCGCCGCAGCAGACTGCGACCGCGACCAGAATCCCCCCTGCCAACATTTTCCGCATATATCGGTTCCTCCTTCCGAATCTCCAGTTCGAACGACGAATGAGACAATGCCGATCGAGTTGCCTCAGGGATCCTGTGTGCGCTCTCAATCACGACGTGCAGCCCACAATCCCCGCCGGCGCCTCCTCTGGCCCTCCCAGACCTACTAACGTGCGCACAGGCCCCACGGCAGATGCCCGTGCACCTTGTAGCCAAGAATACCCCCGCGCGGTCGAAAAGGCAAGAAGATTATCGACAGTCTTTTACGTCCATTTCCACGGGCGGGTGTGGCGCCTGGGCAAAGGACCGTGCGATCTCCCAACTCATTGTCCGATAGACGTTTAGAACGTCCACCACCCGACGGGTGAGCGCATGCGTGTCTCTTGATCGGGCGCCGTGGCCCGCTGGGGTGGTTGTCTCGGCCAAGGGCGGACCAGTCGGGGTAGGCTGGAACGGGCACCGACGATCCGCTTGGCTCCCTCTGTGGGGCCGGGCGGTACGCAGCAGGGCGCTTGGCCGCCTGCTGAGGAACGCGGTGTCTGCGGCGATGCCCCCGGATGGGTGGCGTGTTGGGCGTCTTGGACGTCGGCTGCGGGAGGCCGACGTGTTTCTTCGCCGGGCGGGCAGCGGACCGGCCGGTAGGGGGGGCCTGCGGTGGGCCTGTGTCCCGCGCGCGTGATGGCAGGATAGCTTCGCATTGTCTGCGACGCGGGCGCGATTGCACGCCGCGAGTCTTGCCCGAAGGAAGGTGCTTGCGTTCGGGGCGGGGCGTCATGGTATATTGTGGTCAGGGAGAGCGGCCGGGCACGATCAGGCCCGGTTCGTGGGGAGAGGGACCCCCCCGCAGTATCAGAATGAGCAGACGGCGCGAGGAGTGGGTGCACGCTGCGCACGCCGGTCCGGCGCGACGTCGGGTGAACGAGGTGATGGCAACGCCGCGGTTTGCGCTGGTGGTTGGCGTGCTATTGGCGGTTTTCCCGGCCGCGACGCGTGGTGGGGAGCGCGCCGTGTACTACGTGGACGCCGAGGCGTCCGGGTCCGGCAGCGGGTCGAACTGGGTGGATGCGTTTCCGACGCTGTACGCGGCGCTGCAGGTGGCGACGGCGGGAAGCGAGATTCGGGTCGCGCAGGGCACGTACTATCCGGGGCCGCCGGCGTGTTCGCGTGAGCTCACGTTTCAACTGATCTCGGGCGTGGCCGTGCAGGGCGGCTACGCCGGGCACGGCGCGGCGGACCCGGACCACCGGGATCCGGTGCTGCAGCCGACGATCCTGAGCGGCGACATCGGGGAGGCAGGCTACTGCGCGGACGATGTGTACCACGTCGTTACCGGCACGGGAACGGGGCGCTCGGCCGTTCTGGACGGCTTCGTCATCGAGAGCGGGCAGGCCGACGGCTCGTTTCCCCACGACAAGGGCGGCGGGATGCTGAACGACCCGGGCGGTCCGACGGTCCGCAGCTGCGTGTTCCGCGACAACTTCGCGCAGTCGGGCGGGGCGATGTACAACGGCTACGGGTACGTGCCGCTCGTCGAGAACTGCACGTTCGTTGGCAATCGGGCGTATTCCAATGGCGGGGCGGTGTTCAACATGGGTTCGGGGGCCGACGTGCGCGGCTGCCTGTTTTCCGACAACAGCAGTGAACTTTCCGGGGGGGCGGTGAGTGACCTGTACGCGCCGAGTTCCTATGCGGACTGCATGTTCGAAGGGAACGTCTCGGTCTACCGCGGGGGGGCGGTGTTCAACCTGACTGGCGCGCCGACGTTCACGCGGTGCACGTTTCAGGCCAACGACGCCGTGGGGACCGGCAGCTCGGCGAAGGGCGGCGCGGGCGTGTACAACGACTCCGGGAGCCCGTCGTTCACGGATTGTGACTTCCTCGACAATCTGTCCACGCGTCAGGGGGGAGGACTGGTGAACCGGCGGGGCAGTCCGTCCTTACGCAACTGCCGGTTCGCGGAGAACCTGGCGACCGGCGAGGGCGGTGGAGTGTACAACATCGAGGGCAGTCCGCAGCTCGTCAACTGTGCGTTCGTGGGGAACTGGTCGCTGGTGCAGGGCGGGGCGTTGCTCAGTGACGGCGGGACGGTCACGTTGCTTAACTCCACGCTGACGGGCAACCGCGGTTTCGGGACGGGTGCCGGCGGGGTCCAGGTGACACAGGGCGGGCTGAACCTGCGGAGCGGGATTCTCTGGGGCAACCGCAACGCGCAGGGGACGGCGGAGGCCGCCCAGATTGGCCTCACCTTTGGCACGCTGTCCGTCAACTACTCGTGCGTGCAGGGGTGGAGCGGGGCGTGGGGCGGTACCGGCAACATCGGGGCGGTGCCGGGCTTCGAGGACCTGGCCGGGCCGGACGGCATCACCGGCACAGAGGACGACGACCTGACGTTGCGGGTGGATTCACCGTGCCTCGATGCCGGCGATCCGACCTACGTGCCCGGTTCGGGCGAGACCGACCTGTACGGCGCGCCACGCCTGGTGTGCGGCACCGTGGACATGGGAGCGGTGGAGTTCGGCAGGATCATTGGGGACCTGACGTGTGATCACGTGATTACGATCGCGGACTTCTCCGCCTGGTCCGGGTGTGCGTCGGACCCGGCTCGGGCGCCCTGCGTCGGAGAGTGTTGCGTCTATGACTTCAGTGCGGACGGAGCGATCAATCTGCGCGACTTTGCGGCCTTTCAGAATGCCATTACTGCCGGCGAGCCGTGAATCACCGTGCGTCATCAGGCGACGCCGGCGCGGACATCCGTCCGCCTTGTGACGCTCGCACGTCGGACCCGGGCTGCGGGACTTCCCAGGGCGATGCCCGCAGCCGGGCTGTGGTCAGCTACCGAGGGTGGCTTCCGCGTCGGCGAGAGCCTGCGGCAGCGACTGGCGGACCTCCTCAAGATGGCCGGCCGAGATCCCCAGCGCCTCCAGCATAGGCTCCGTGATGGCCTGGTCGGCATTGGTAATATAGAAGCCCAGGTGTTCCTGGCTGCACAGGCGGTCGGCAGCCTGGATCAGGACACCGAGACCGCGCAGTTCGCCACTCAGGGCCTCGGGGGTGTGGTGGAAACCGACGGCCGCCCGCAGGTGCCGCGGAAATTTCCACTTCGTGGTGAGCGCCACGCCGAATGCCTGGTGGTCAGCCCCGACAATCTGCCGCTCGCACTCGAGGAAGTCGATCGACTGGGCCATGCAGGTGTCGATGACCTGGGCGAACTGCTCGGGGTAGGCCTGCCGTTCGACCAGCATGCCGATGTCGTGGATGAGCCCCGCCACGAACATCTCGTCGGGAATGCCGTGATGGGGGGAGAGCTTGGCGAGCATACGGGCTACGACCGCGACGGCCACGCCGTGCCGCCACAGGTCCGTCGCACTGAAGTGTTCCGAGATGCGCTTGCCGCGGAAGAGGCGGGCGATGGAGGCGGCGATCGCGATGTTCTTGACGGCCGCCAGTCCCAGCAGAACGATGGCGCGGTCCACGCTGGCCACCTGACCGGGCAGACCGTAGAAGGCCGAGTTCACCACCTTCAGCACCTTGACCGAAAGGGCGGGGTCCATCTTGATCACGTCGTGCAGATCGCGCGCGGTGCTCTTGGGGTCTTCGACGATCTCGATGATCTTGATGGTAGTCTGCGGCAGCGTGGCGAGCCCGCTGAGCGACGCCAGGGCCCGCTCGACAACCTGCTGGGTTCTTTCGGTGGTTTCAGCAGTCATGAGTCTCCCTCCAGGGGTAGGAGGTTACCGGTCCCACTGGGCGCGGACCCGCCGCGTCTGCCAGTAGAAGGGGTATCGTCGGCATAGCGCGAACAGATTAGCTTGAGTTGCTGCGGTGGCGGCCAGACGGGAGTCGGACCGGGGACGGCGCGGTACCAGGTGCCGCGCTGGTTCGTTGATCGGGGCTGCCCCCCAGACGGAAGGGCCGCGGTCAGTACGTCAGGCCCTTCCGACGGAACGCCGCGGAGAGGTCCACGCGGGCAAGCAACGCCGCGATGCGCCGGCCGGCCCGCCCATCGCCGTAGGGACAGCGTCCCGTCTTTCTCGGACGCGAACGCAGCGCACGCGCGAGGGCGCGCTGGATCGAGGCGTAGGACTCTTCGGCGTCCAGAATGCCCGGGCCGGCTCGCTCGCGCCCGCGTTGTCGTGGTCCGATATTCACGACGGGTACGCCGGCGACCGGCGCTTCCAGCAACCCGCTCGATGAGTTCCCGACCAACACGTCCACCTCCAGCAGCTTCCGCAGGTAGGTCTCCCGCGGCAGGGACCGCCAAACGTTGACTTCGTGGCCTCGGCTCCGGGTGCAATGCGCCTCGAGGGCCTGGAGGATGCCGGTGTGCCCGCGATCCGTGTTGGGGTAGATGATCGCGCGCTGCAGGCCCGCGTCCGCGACGGCGCGGAGGATCATGTTCATCACGCGTCGTTCATGGGCGGGCGATCGTCCGCAGGCGTGTTGGACGATCAACGCTTCGCCAGTGCGGGTGCGGGTGCCGGAGCGTACGCGCCCCAGTTGGAGGAGGTCATCGAGGCCCGGCGCGCCGACGAGGTGCACCCGCCGGGCTTCCTCGCCCAGGCGGAGCACACGGCGGTGGGAGGTTCGCGTTGCCGTAAGATGCAGATGAGCGAGCTTGGTGATGGCGTGGCGGACGGGGTCGTCGAAGTCGCCGGGGGCGATGTCGCCGCCGTGGATGTGGGCGAGCAGACGGTCGGTGGTGACGGCCGCCAGGGCGCCGGCGAGCGCCTCGATGCGGTCCCCGAGCACCAGGACGATGTCGGTGCGGGCGCGGTCGAGAAAGCGGGTGATGCCGGCAATGCCGCGGCTCAGGCCCAGGGCCTGGTCGGTGGCGGCGTCGCTGCCCTTCTGCATGGGCACTCGGGCGGCGATACGCCGCCCGTCGCGGACGATGTCACCTACCGTGTGGCCGAACTTGCCCAGCAGGTGCATGCCGGTGACGACGAGCTGGAGTTGCAGTCGCGGGTGGTGGTCGATGGCGTCGAGCGTCGAGCGCAGCAGGCCGTATTCCGCGCGGGTGCCGGTGATGACGGCCACCCGGCGCCGGCGTTGTCGAGTTGACGCCGGTGGGGTCATTGCAGCATGTCCCAGGTGAGGAGGGTGTCGGGCGGAATATCACGGACGGCCGAGCGACCGACGACGTACGGCATCCGGTCCGGTGGAATACCCGTGCCGGGGCGCTTGAGCGTGAGCATTTCGGCGCTGATGGTCGTGCCGGCGGCGATGCGGGCGTGGGAAACGATGCTGCGGCGGGCGCTCGCACGCACGTCGGCTTCCAGGGCCGTCATGCCGAGGGCGCCCGTCCCCACGGCGGTCTGTGCGTCGCGCGCGCGGCGGACGTACTCGGCAAGCTCAGTGGGTTTCAGTGACAAAGCATGGTCCGGACCGCTGGCGCCGCGGTCGAGCGTGAAGTGCTTCTCCAGGATGCACGCTCCGGCCGCCACCGCCCAGCCGCCCGTGTGCACCGACGTGGTGTGGTCGCTGAAGCCGCACGGCGCCCGAAACCGGCGGGTCAGTTCGGCGATCGCGCCGAGGTTGGCCGACTCCAGCGGCGTCGGATAGCAGCTTACGCAGTGCAGCAGGATAAGCCGATCGCCGAGGCCGGTGGCCAGCAGACGACCCACGTGCCGTTCGATCTCCTCGGCCGTCGCGGCCCCGGTGGAGAGAATGATCGGCAGCGAAGTTCTGCCGGCGGCGTCCAGCAGCGGATGGTTGTCGAGGTCCGTGGAGGCGATCTTCAGGGCGGCCACCCCCAGCGCCCCAGCCTGTTCGACGGCCGCCGGTGAGAACGGCGTCACGATCAGCGGCAGACTACGCTCGGTGCAGCGGGCCCGGATGGCCGTCAACGTCTGCCCATCCAGTTCGAGCGGCGTGAGCAGGTCCCGTTGACGCGCCGTGCCACAGGTCTGGCACTGATACGCGGCGGTGCCGGCGGCGGCCGTGACCAAGTCCGTAGTACGGAAGAGCTGGAACTTGACGGCGTCCGCGCCGGCCTCGACGGCCGCGTCGATGAGCGCGAGGGCCTTCTCCCGCGACCCGTCGTGATTGACCCCCGCCTCGGCCACGATGAACACGGGCAGGCCGGGGCCGACGTCGCGTTGGCTGATGCGCACGGTGCCCACGGGCGGCGGAGCCGGGCGGTACGCCGCCGCCGCGTCCCCCGCACGAAACCGCAGGATCGCCTCCGCCAGCGCCAGGTCGAGGGGCCCGTCGATGTCCACCGCGTCTTCGCAAGCCTGGATGAGCGCTCGGCGGTCGGCGCCGAGGAACGCCTGGTGATCGTCCGGTCGTTCGAGGGCTGCGAACAGCGCGCGGCGGGTGACGGCGCAGACCGCGCCGTCGTGGTAGTACAGCGGTTCGAGGTCTTGGCGGCGGTAGATGCTGTTGGGGCGGAATTGCCGCAGGCGGTCGCCATCCAGACGGTGCACCCAGTCCGGGTGCTGCTTGGTGACGGGGGCAACGCTGCGGACAGAATCAGCGCCGGTGCGATGCAGGTGCTCCAAGGCGCGATCAATGAGGTCCGGCGCGCGGACCGGGATGTTGCCGTAGAGTAGAACCACCACGTCGACGCGCGTGCCGCGGGCATGTTCCCAGCATTCGACCGCGTGCCGGGCGGCCGCGTCGACCGTCGCGGTGTCGGTGGCCAGCTCCGGCGGGCGCTCGATGACCTCGATACCGACCTGCCGGGCCAGCGCCTGCGCCGGCCGCGAGTCGGTCGTGAACACGACGTCGGTCAGCAGGCGGCTTTCCCGGGCGTGATCGAACGTGTAGGCAATCACGGGCCGGCCGAGCAGAGCGCGCATGCACTTGTCGGGCAGGCCTTTGCTGCCGGCGCGGGCGATGATGATCCCCAGGGCGATCATGGCTGCTTACGTTATCGGTCATGCGGGAGCGGTGGCTTCAAGGCGGACGGGCGTGGCGGCGGTTGACGGCTGTGGCGTCCGCGCGCTGCGGGGAATACGGCGGGAGGGCGAACGGCGGAGCGGGGGCGGAGCAGGTGTGAGCCCTGTGCGCCGGTGCCGGGCCCGGGTACGATCTGCGGCCGGCAGGGAACGGCGGGGCGCCGGCCCCGGCCTGAACAGGACTGAGCGGCAGGGAAATCGAGGGTGGCATGCCCAAGCCGAAGGCGCCGGCATGCCGTTGCAGCACGCTATTGCAGATGGGACCGTCGGACACGTGACCAGGCATGGCGGCGCTGCGCTTGGCCAGGGCACCCCACACCGTCCGTAGGTTTCCCTGTTAGGTGGGCCCACGTGGCAGGATCGCGTGCATGACGCCGAAGGCCAACAGACGCTTGTGGAACGTCGTGCGCATCGGGCTCTGCGTCGCGGCGCTGGCGTTTGTCATTCAGGGGGTGACTCTGGAGGACCGGGTGACGCTGCAGTCCGGGGAGGTGCTCAGCGGCGCCGTGCGGGAGCGGACGGACGCCGGGGTGTACGAGGTCACGGTCGCTGACGGCAGTGTCCGCGCGGTGCGGGAGGAGGACGTTGCCGTTGACGAGCAGGGGCTGCCGCGGATTGCGTTTGGGTTCAAGAGCGCCTGGCGCCAGAGCCACCGGGGCCTGCTGGTTCTGTGCGTGGTGATCTTCCTGCCGGTGGTGTTCCTCCTGGGCTTCCGCCTGCGCTTGCTGCTGGCGGCCCAGAACATCCCGCTGGGTCTGTTCGCGGCGATCAAGCTGTCGTTCGCGGGCAACTTCCTCAACTTTGCTGCCCCGCTGGGCTCCAATGCCGGCGACGTGTTCAAGGCGTACTTCGTGTCGCTGCACACGGCCCGGCGGACGGAGGCGGCCACCACGGTCTTCCTGGACCGCGCCATCGGACTGGGTACGCTGCTGCTGGTTGTCGCGGCCCTGACGACGTTCGCGCCGCGGGGCAGCAGCCTGGCCGTGCTGAAGCCGTATCTCCTGACGCTCATTACGCTGGGCGGAGCGGCAATCGTGGCCTACCTTTCTCCGGGCGTGCGCCGCTGGGCGGTCCCGCGCAAGCTGCTGGCGCGCCTGCCGGGCTACGAGCACTTGCGTCGCATCGACTCCACCGCGCGCGAACTGGCGAAGCGCCCGGGCATCGTGTTGGGGGCCGTCGGGTACACGCTCATGCTGCAGGTGATCGCGATGGGCGCCTACATCGTGGTGGCCAAGGCACTGGGGCTGCGCGTGGAACTGCGCCACGTGCCGGAGTACTACGCCTACTTCGCCACCGGGGCGGTTGTGCAGGCGTTACCGGGACCGCCGCAAGGGCTGGGCACGGTCGAGCTGGCGTATCGCGTACTCTTCGGTCCGTTCGGTAGCGCGTCGCAGATCGTGTGTATGGCCTTGGGGATCCGTCTGATGACGCTGCTGTGCGCGTTGCCCGGCGCATTCGTGGTGCTCACCGGCGGGTACCGACCGCGGCCGGCGCCGGCGACCGAGATGTCCCCGCCGCCGGAGCCTTCGGGCACGCCCATGCCCGAACTCGCGTGTGAAGCGTCGATGCCCCCGTCCCCCGGCCCAGCCGTTTCGCCGGCGCCCGCGCGCGAGCTGCGCTGAGGCTGCCGCTTGAACAACCGCCTCTACGCCGCGTCTTTGCCGCATACGCGTTCACGCCCGGTAACGTTGACCCGGTCTCGTCGGTGACGCCCCGCGCGGATGCCGGATTCGCCCAAAGTGTCCCGTGCCGTCTGACGTCCAGGTCGCGCGCCCCACGCGTTGTGCCGTCACGTGCCGCGCATTATCGGGAGCGGGGTGCGGGGTTAAGTCCCGCGGCCGCACGTCCGAAATGCCCTGCGGGTGCGCGCGGGCACGGGAGCCTGCGCCGGCCGCCTGACGTGGAGGAACCGGCGGAGCTTGAGTCCAGCCACGGCCATTGAGGGTACGGATGCCTTGATCCGCCTGGCGTGCGCGCGGGACGCCGCGGTCGAGCTGCGCTACGAACGCGCCGATGGCACCTGCGTCCGCGGGCGTACGCGCCTGCTGGAGGAGACGCCCGAGTGGATCCTGGCCGATGCGCCCAGCTATGAACGCCAGGACGTGCGCATCCCCGCCCATCGTCCGGTATCGGTATTCCTGATGCTTAACGGGAAGCGGTATGAGTTCGCGACGATCATAGAGGATGACGCCGTCAAGATCAGGCTCAACGCGGAGCAGCAGGTCCGGGGGCTGCAACTGCGTCGCCCGGCGATGATCCTGGAATCGCAACGCCGGGCCCACTTTCGGGTGTCGCTGGCCGCCTCGGACCCCATCGGGGTGACGGTGGCTGCCTGTCACCCGCGCTTCCGTGACGCCTGCGCCATCGATGTGCAGCCGGCCCACGGGCGGCTGTTGAATATCTCCGCGGGTGGGGTGGCCCTGTTGCTTTCCACGCGGGAACTCCGTCGCGTGAGGGTAAACGACTGCTTCTACCTGGGCTTCGGACTGCCGGAGGTGGAGGGTGAGTTCAACATGCTCGCCACGGTGCGGCATGCCGTCAGTGTGCCGAGCAGCGAGTCAGTGCGCGTGGGCACGGCCTTCCTGCCGTGGAGCGGCATCGACTTGCGGGCGGATTTGCGCCGGATCGTCGGGTTCATCGCGGACTGTGAGCGACGCTCGTTACGCCGCCGGAAATGAGCCGGCGGTTGCGTCCGGCCGGCTGCGATAAGGTGAGTAGCCATGATTTCTACCCCGTTAACGCCCGTGGCTTGGCTCGGTGAGCTGGAGAGCGAAACCGCAGCCGCCGTGCTCGCCCGCGCCCTCGAGACGCGGGTCATCCTCCGGCTGCGTCCGGACGAGGGCGAACGCCAGCGCGAGGTGCCCGCTCGTCTGGTCGGCGGTAACGACGACACGCTCACCGTCGAGTTGCCGCCGGGTAACCTGGTATTCGCAGGCGTGCCCGAGTCGGCCAGCATCGAGGCACGTTTCTCCGTCGACTCCCGTTACTACATGTTCACGACGCGGCGTCATGAACTTACCGCGACTCCGACCGCCGGCCTATTGCTGCTCGAACGCCCGCGCACGCTGGCGCTGGTGGAACGCCGCCGCAGTCCGCGGCGACGCTGGCGCCCCGGCGCCCAGGTCACGCTGCTCGCCGCCGAGGGTGAACCCCGGCACCTGGACACGGCCGAGATGCTCAACCTCAGCCTGCACGGGCTGTCGTGCCGGCTGCCGGGTATCGATGCAGAGTGGGCCACCGTCGGTCAGCGCCTGAGGGTACGCTTCTGTCCGGGCAAGGGCGGCCCCCTGCTGGAACTGCCCGTGCGGCTGTGCAACGTGACGCCCGACATGTCCTTGACCCGCACCCTTATCGGGGTCGAGTTCGTGGAAGGCGCGGCCTGGGAGGCGGCGCAGCCCGCCTTGACTGCGGCCTTGGCCGGACAGCCCTGACGGTCTGTTGCAGCAGTAGCGTCGGCCCCCCGCGGCCGACGCCGGAGGTAATGGACGCTTCGGCTTTCGAGGTTTCCGCCGCCGCCGGATTCTGCCACCGGCTGGCAACGTAGGAAGAGGGTGAGCACCATGTCCGAATCGCACGTGCTGAAGGGACCCCAACGTGACCGCATGCTTGCCGCCGCGGTCGAACGGTTCACGCCGATTACGCTAACTCATCGGAGCGACGTGGGCTGGGTGAGTTACACGTCCCAGTTTCTCGGCGTCCGAGCTCCGGGCAAGACCATCAACATCGGCGCTCCTGTCCCCCGTCGCACCTACCTCGGCGTCGGCCTGCCGCTGGGAGAGACGTTGGGTGTGGCCTTCCGCGCCGGACACAAAAAGTGTCTTTTCTGCGGTCGACTCGGGGGACCCAGCCCCAGCCAGGCCGACGCCGCGTTCACGCTCTCCTGGCCGGACGCTCTTCAACAGGTGCGACGCCGCTCCTATGAGCGCGCCGCGCCGCCCCCGGGGCTGGTGATCCCCGTGCGCTTCTGGGTGGTCACGCACTCCCTCGGCAAGCCTCCTGCGGAGCAGGGGGTGCGCTACGGGGAGTTGGAAGACCTCTCCGCCGGCGGCATGCGCGTCCTCATCGCCGACTTGGCGGGCATCGACGATAAGTCAACCTACCGCTGTGTCTTCGCTCCCAAGCCGCACGCCGCTCCCATCGTGGCGGAGGCTGTAGTACGCCACCGCGAGGCGGCCGCCGGCGGACGCACCTCGCTGGGGCTCGCCTTCGTGGGCCTGGAAGCGACCGAGGAAGGTCGGGCCGCGCTGGCCGACTTGGTTCGCGTGGTCGCCCAGTTCCAACGGCTCGAGGGCACCTCCCGTCCGCACACGGCGCGAGCAAAGGCCTGAGCAGCGCCGCCGTCGAGCCGCGGACTCGCTCACCTTGACGCCGAGTCTCAAGGGCAGCCCGCGCGCTCCTGCGATACCCCGATTGACGCACGATTGCGGGCCTGGTAACTCCTGACGCTACCCCCCGCGCTGGGAACGCCCTCTGTCGATCCGGGCCGGACGCTCCAGTCGGTCCAACACCGCGCTCCACAGCCGCACCCACCGCTCAGCGCCCACCCGTTCCCGGCTCGCCGCTTCGCGGACGGCCGCCAGCACCTGTTCCTCGGTTGTGCGCAGGTGGAGCGCTAAGTCGTCGCCCGCACGCTCGTCGCCCTCGACGGCCTGGCGAAGATGTCGCACCGTGACACGCTGGATCCGCCGGAGACGCTCGCGCAGCAACGGTCCATCGTCCCACGCGATGAGGTTCGCCTCGGCCAGATCGAGCGCGCGAACGGCCTCGCACCATTCGGCACGGGTACGCTGTGCCTCCGCGCACCGCAGGGACGAGAAGCGCGAGTCGCGCGGCTCGGCCGCCAGCGTCCGAAAGGCCGTCACGAATGAACCGGCCGCCCGGCTGACTCGGTAGTGCGCGGCGAGCCACCTCGCGTAGCCGTCCAGCAGCCGCTCGCGCCGAGCGCCCCGTCGCAGGTGCGCGCCGGTGAGTAGCAGGATGGTCGTGGCGCCCAGCAGGCCGCCCAGCAGGCCGGCCGTCAGTGCCAGTCCAGCTACCTCCGCGCCCGACATATCCGCCTCTCCCGCTCCGCTGCCAATCGCGCCATTCAAGCCACCGGCGCCCTTCAGTATACGCGGATTGACCGGGCTTACCGATGGAATCTCCACACGGGTCCGAAACGGCTCGCCCCTCCGCTGACCCCCGGGGCTGGCGCCCACGGTCTGCCCCTCGTGGGGCGGACGCGAACGCCGCGTCCCGCCCAGGGACGGTCACCTCGGGCCTGCGCGACTCACCCGTATGGCGGTGGACAGTTGCCCGGTGCACCCGGGTCGATAAGTCCGTCGATTGCTCCGCAGCCACGGCCTTTGCATTCCTCCGCGGCTGGGTGCGGGCGTATGGAGTCGTACTGATCCGTTGCATGCAGCGACAGGCGGTGTAAACGTCTCATATTCGCTATTTTATCTTCATAGCCACATCCCCACTTGACGTCTGCCCATCTTAACACGTAGGATGGTCAGCGTTGCCGCTTGCTCGGACGCGGATTGATGTCGGCGGAGCAGTGACGAGGTGGCTTCGGAGTCACGCACAAGCCTCCGCGTGCTGCCGACCTGACCGACACACCCGGCTTCCGGCAGGCGGGCGGAGGAATCCGCCGGTCATCTTCGGTTGTGACTGCATTACAGGGGCTTGCGGCACGAGTTGCCCGTGGTGACGCGAGCTGCGGGGTTCGGCGTTTGCGGGCGGGCCCACGGAGTTGTACGTAGTCGAGCAGTGGGGAGAGCGAGCGGAGTTTGGTCTGACACAAGTCTTAACGGTGTCGCATGGAGGAGGGGTTTGGAATGATGAACACATGCAAACTGGTCTGTATGGTACTGGCGCTCGGCGCAATGGCTGTTAGCGCCTCGGCGGAGATTGCGGTCAGTGTGTACCCTGACAGCACGGTGATCGACCTGAACAACCCGATGCCGCCCTACTACGTGGACATCGTGGCGGACATCTCCGCCGCCGATGCCATCGTAGGCTGGGGGCTGGACCTGAACCTGGCCACCCCGGGCGTGGCCAACTGGTCGTTGGTTGCGGTGGGGTCCGCCTGGTCGGGTGTGGCCTCCCCGGACGGCGACGGCTTGGCGGGTCTGGCGTTCCCGAGCGCGGTGTCTGGTGACGACGTGCTTCTGGCGCGGGTTGAGGTTTTCCCCCTCGGCCTGGGTGTGACCGGCATTGCGCCCGGCGTCACGCTGAATGATCTGACGGAGGGCTTCGTGAAGCTCGGCGGAGCGTCTGTGCCGGCCAGCTTCACTGGCGGTTCGGTGGAAGTGGTTCCGGAGCCGGCGACGCTGACGTTGCTGGCCTTGGCGGGTCTGGTGGTGCTCCGTCGCCGCTAGGACGATGCCGGATCGTCCGGCCGGCTTTACTCCGGCCGACAAAACGCATCTGTACGAACTTCTCAGGGGCCGCCTCCGGTGGGGGCGGCCCCTGGTGTTTGCGCCTGGCCGGGGCCTCAAAGACGACCAACGTTCGGGCTGCCGGCTCCGGGGCAGGGGCGGGACGCCCGTGCCACGACTCGCGGGCCGGGCGCCGGTGCCACGGCTTGGCATGGCAAGGCGGGTGGCGCTGGTCCGGGTGTTCCGATACGGCGGGCGTTACAGCACCCCTGGAACTGGGCGGCGAATCAGCACCGGCGGGCGCGGGCTTGCCGGCCGACCGGCCGTGTGGACAAGCCGCGGAATCTACCGGCTTGACGCGGCGCCGGGCGGGCGTTATGATGCCGCTTGTTCTGTGGAATGTCGCGCGAGGGCTTGAGGCAAGTCGGGCGACTGTTCTCATCACGCACCGGTCTGCACGGGTTGTTTTCCAGCTCGGACGCTGTCGCACACAGGCAAAGGAGCAAGGAGGGTGCACGTGTTGTGCGCCCGCTCAGGTCAGCGCCGTTCGCAAGAGGCAGGAGGGGTGATTCTCTCACAGTGATTGCCGTCGGCCGTCGAGGTGCCGGGGGGTTGCCCGCGGCGCCGAGCAAACAAGTCGGAAGCGCGGGCTGACGGAGTGAGGGGAAACCTCCGGTTCGTTTCGCAGAGTGACATAGCGCTGTCAGTCCCTGCTCGGGGCATGTTCCAACGCAAGATGGGTCCTAACGGAGCCACCGCATGCGCCGTTGCGCCCCACAACGGCGGGCGAGGCTTGCAGGTTGCCGTCCTGCCCGGCGGCCACGCAGCCTGCGCGCCTGGTAGATGGTGGGTCCGCGGGTTTGTTCAGAACTGAGAAGGAGGCAAGGAATATGAGTTGGATGTGGCGAGCAACGTTTGCATTAGGCGTCGCGTTGATCTGTAGCGGCGTGCTGTTCGCTGAGACGCCGCTGCCGGGGGACCTGG
This sequence comes from Planctomycetota bacterium, assembly GCA_029558835.1. GTDB lineage: Bacteria > Planctomycetota > Phycisphaerae > UBA1845 > UBA1845 > JAKQDH01. The sequence goes on from JAKQDH010000075.1 coordinate 103,725, forward strand.
ACCGGGCCACGGCTTTGGCGACGCCGGTGGCCGAGGCTGAGTTCCTGACCGCGGCCACGTGCGTTGGCGAAGATTGCGGCGCGCCGGACGATGTTAACGGCGGCTTCCGCGACGGCGAGTGCCTGTCCGGGGGTTGCAGCAACTTCAACAGCAACTATCCGAGCGGGACGTTCTCCACGACTGTCTCAACGTGGACCACGGTCAGCAGTTGCATTTACGGCGGTGAGTACGCTTTCTACAACGTGACGTCCGGCAACACCTACGAGTGGACGCAGTGCACGGCCGACGGTGGGGCCTGCTCGTTCGACGGGCAGTTGACCCTGTGGGACCAGGCCGGCACGACGGCCTACTGCTTCAGTGACACCTACTGCGGCGACGACGCGAAGATCCGCTGGACGGCCACCTTCACGGGCGTCGTCCGCGTGCTGGTAAGCAAGTACAACTGCCTGAACCAGAGCACCTGTACTACGCTGCGGTGGCGGCTGGATGTGCCGCAGTGCAGCATCACTTGCCCGACCGGGGCGATCACGGAGCCGGAGCCCTGCATCACGCTGCCGACGCAGGTGACCGACGACGGCTGCAACATGACGCCGAACCAGTTCGTCGACATCTACCCCGGCGATACGTACTGCGGCCAGGCGGCCACCTACATGAACGGCACGACTCAGAGCCGTGACACCGACTGGTATCGTCTCGAGCTGACGGCGTGGTCGGAGATCACCTGGACGGTATCGTCCGAGTTCCCGTCGGCGGTCTTCATCATCAGCGGTGCCTGCGGCGACGTGACGGTGGAGAACGCTGCCTACGGCGGGAACTGTACGCCGGTCTCGGCGGTCAAGTGCCTGCCGCCGGGCATCTACTACCTGTTTGTGTCGCTGGGCACCTCGACCGGCGGTATTTTCACCGGTTACCCGTGCGGTGATTACAACGACTACTGGGCGGCCGTGACGACGGTTCCGTGCAGCAACCCGACGTCGTATTGCACGGCCACGGCGACGACCTGCGATGAGTACGTCAGCCAGGTACAGGTGGCCGACATCAACAACAGCAGCGCCTGCACGACGGGTGGCTATGCCGACTACACCGCGATCGTCGGCAACATGAGCCCGGGGGTGGGTTACCCGATCACCGTGACGAACGGTAACCCCTATACGTCCGACTACTGCGGCGTATGGGTGGACTGGAACCACGACAACTACTTCGCCTATTCGGAGAAGGTGGCGATGGCGGTAAATCCGGGCACTGGTCCGTACACCGGCACGATCACGTCTCCGCCCGGGGCGCCGCTGGGTACGACGCGGATGCGCGTCCGTATCAACTACAACGCGGCCGCGCCGGCCTGCGGTAACACCACCTACGGCGAGACCGAGGACTACACAATCAACCTCGCGCCGCCGATCGGGGCCTGCTGCCTGGAGACGGCACCGTACTGCGAGGAGATGTTGCAGGGTGACTGCACCGGGGTGTTCCTGGGTGCCGGCACCACCTGCGACTTCGGTACGAACTGCAACGCGAACGAGTGGCCGGATGCGTGCGACTTCGCGATGTGCGACGCGGAGCCTTGGTGCGACGACTGCAACGAGAACGACGTGCTGGACGTCTGCGATATCGCCGGCGCCAGCGAGGACTGCCAGCCGGACGGCATCCCGGATGAGTGCCAGCTCGGCGAGGGCGGCGGCGGCGTCGTCATCGACGAGAGCTTCGAGGGCGCGACCTTCCCGCCGGCCGGTTGGGAGAACATCGCCCTCGACCTCAACGGGCCGTGGCAGATTTCCACCAACCTGGCCTACGTGCACACCGGCTTGCAGGGTGCGGTCCACCCCTGGAGCACGCCGAACAACGCCGACAGCTACCTGCTCACGCCGGAGCTGACCGTTACGCCGGCCACGCTGCACGTGTGGTCGATCGGGTGCTTCGGCCAGACCTGGTGCGACTACTACGACATCGACGTGATGATCGTGGTGGGCGCCCCAGGCGGTGGCGATGACATCTTCGTCGGCAACCTGAACGACCTGTGGGTTGACAGCTTCGTCACCTGGATCGAAGCGGTCTACGATCTGACGCCGTTGCTGCCGGCGGGTCCGTACCGGATCGGGTTCCGCTACTACGGCCTGGACGGTGACCTCGGCGTCATTGACGACGTGCTGGTGGAGACTGATCCGCTGCCGCCGTCCAATGACTGCAACGACAACCAGGTGCCCGATGAGTGCGACATCGCCTCCGGTTACAGCCTGGACTGCTGCGGGGACGGCATCCCCGACGAGTGCCAGGGCTGCGACCTGAACGGTGACGACTTGTACACGTATGCGGACTTCCTCGAGTTCGTGGATGCGTTCGGCTCCTGTGCGAGCGATCCGGAACCGAACAAGTACCGCTGCGAGGCCGACATGGACTGCGATGGGTGTGTCAACCTGAAGGACTACGGCATCTGGCTGGAGTGCTACCTCGACAATCTCCCGTAGTGGGGTGACGGGAACGGGCTGCCTGCCGGGAGACCCCGGCAGGCAGTCCCCCCGTTGGGCGGGGTGCACCGCAAAAGCGTAGAACACGGACACGAACAACAAGGAACAGACACGCAGCTATATGCCATAGTCGCGTGGAGGAGGATTTACGAATGTTGGATAAGTTCAAAGTGGTATGCCTGGCCTTGGTGCTCGGTGGGCTGGCGATGAGCGCATCCGCCGACATTGCGGTCAGCTTGAATCCCA